>NZ_PYWN01000226.1 GCF_003049505.1 Metasolibacillus meyeri | reverse complement strand
TGCACGAGCTAAAATGGATGCGAATTGTGCACGCGTTACATTAGCATTTGGCTTCACTTCACCATTTTCATTACCTCGTAATAGACCACGCTCAATCATTTGTTGAATATAACCTGCTGCCCAGTGATTAGCCGGTAAGTCTACTGGTACAAATGGAGCTGGTTTTTCTTGTTCCTCTGATTGTGATGTTTCTTCCTCAGATGTGTCTGTTTCAGCTTCTGGCTGTCCTGCTTCTGGCTGAGTTTCTGGTTGTTGAATTCCAGGTATTGCTCCACCTCCGATAAATCCACCATCATAGTAGTTTTCACGTACAGTCACAGGGATAACTACTTCACTGTAACCATATTTCACTGTAATTGTTGTTGAACCAATCGACTTACCATATACGATACCATCTCTTACTTCCACGATATTATTATTTGCTACTGAATAAGTAGCTTCTCTCGTTACATTTGTAATAAATTCATTCGTAGAAGCTTTTGTCATAAATGGTGTTAAGCTTGCTTGAATATACTTCGCATTAGCTTTTGACAGCGTAAAGTCTGCCGCATTTATTTCAGATTCTCTTGTAGGAACCTCGAAAGTAGTCACTTCCAATGCAGGACCTTCGCCTTTATTTCCAGCAGCATCTGTTACAATGACTTTTACCGTATCAGCTGTTGTACTTACACCTTGAATTCCTAAATTAAATGAACCATTTTCATTCAATGGGAATGCTACAGGTGCACCATCATTTACTGCATATTCAGCCTTTAATTTATCATTTAATTTATAATCTAAACCATAGTTCTTCAAGGTATTATTAAAGTCAATATATTTATCGCTTACTTGTCCACTTAATACTACACTGCCTGTATCACTACTTGTCACTGTAGCAGCGACAATTGGAGTTGAACGTTTGACAACCACAGCATCACCAGTCCATGCTCGAACTAGACCACCAGAAGTAGCCGCACCAATAAAGTCTACTGAGTAAACCCCTTCAGGAATTTGAGCTTCAAGCCCCTGCCAATTCCGATAATTAGGACCAACTGGAATTGTATGTGTTGTAGCAGCTAGATCCTCTAAAACTCTCATATAACCAATTGCACCACTGGCAATTGGGGCCGGAGCTGGGGCATTTAAATCTTGAAGATTACGTAAATAGACATATGCATAATCTACAGGTCGTGTTAACTCAAACGATACTGTAGCTGTATCACCTGTTGTCGCAAATGATAAATCATTTGATGAAATACTGAAACCTTTAATATTCGTTACTACACTAAAGTCTGCTGCAAATGGCAATGAAATTCCTGTGTAATAGCCATGCGTTTGTGTTGTTTTTTCAAATACATTTAGTTGTACAGCCTCACCTTGTGTTACATTAATTGTCGCTTGATTCACTAATAATGAAGAAGTCGTTAATGCTGGCTCTGTTGGCGTAATATAAATATAACCGAACATTTCATCACCAAACTGAGCACCTGGATTTTGGGAAGCTTGTAATGTGATTGTTATCGTTTCTTGACCATTTGGCGCCAATATAATAGAAGGCTTGTCCACTGTTACACTAGCATCACCAAATCCTTTTAACATATCAACTGTCACTTGATAACGACCGCCTAAGCCTTTCATATCTTTCACAACAACTTGTCTTTGTACTAAAATATTTTGCTCTTTAATTGGTTGTGGTCCGAACGTTACTGTTCCTTTAATATTTGGCACAATTTCATTCGTTTGATTATCGCGTAAAGCCTCGTCTTGCACATATGCTAATGCACTAGGGAAAGCAGCATCATATGCATTGACACGTCCTGCCCCTTGATCAAACACATCATAGCCATCTAAAACTTTTGCCGTATTCGACAAAGCAACTTTAATATCGAATGGTGTCCATGTTGGATTTGCTTGCTTAATCAATGCAGCAATACCTGCAATATGTGGCGTCGCCATTGATGTTCCTGTTTTTTGACCATATGCCTGCTCAGGAGTTAACACTGCGCCATTGATTAAATCATAAGTTGGAACTGCTGATAAAATATTTGTACCTGGCGCTACAACGTCTGGCTTAATATCAAAGTTTGGCACAGATGGGCCACGAGAGCTAGAATCATTCATTTTGTCATAAGAAAGATAAGTATGAATATTGAAACTTACTTTTACAGACTGATTGCTCTCTAATTTACTAGCAAGTTCCAGCCCAAGCGCTTGCGACATACCGAAGCCTGGAATAAAGCTTGGTGATGTACCTTGATATACGCTTGTAGGTAAGCCTGGTGCATTATTATAGATAAGGACACCCTTTGCACCTTTTGCTTTAGCATTTGCTACTTTTTCAGTGAAATTAATTTCTCCACGGGCAATTAATGCAATTTTCCCAGCAACATCCTCACCATCAAAATCTCCAGATCTACCAAATCCAGGAATATTAACTAAATCAAATTTGCCTGTTAATTGCTCTGTTACATTATCTGTCAGTGTAATTAACGTCAATTTCTCTGATTTTACTTCGTTACCTACCGTTATACCAACAGAAACATCCGTTTGAAGCTCTGGCTTCGTTGAGTTCCCTACTGCAATTCCTAATGGAGCTGTAGATGGTGTTCCCATTGTACCGCGATTTGGACCAGAGTTACCTGTTGCGATAACTGAAATAACACCTGCTAGCATCGCATTATTAATCGCATACGAGCTTGCATCCACTTCAGTATTTGAGCCACCACCAAGAGAAAGGTTAATAATATCCATGTTTTCATAAACCGCATACTCGATCGCTGCAACGATACCTGATGTTGATCCGCTACCATATGCTCCTAACACTCGATAAGAATACAAATCTACTTTTGGTGCAATTCCTTTAACGCCTAGTTCATTTGCGCCAATCGCAGCAATTGTACCCGCTACGTGCGTACCATGTGAAGTAGCATAAAGGCTACCACGCTCATTTTGCACAGCTACATTTGCTGGACGTTCTTCTGGCTTTGTTTCAGAACCATCATTATCGGCTCTTGGGCCTTTGTAAAGACTAGGATTATGCGGAATAAAGTTTTTACCACCTTTATAAATAGGCTGTAAGTCAGGATGATTCACATCAATTCCTGTATCAAGAACCGCCACTTTAATTCCTTGCCCTTCATAGCCTTTTTCCCATAAACGATTAATACCTAAAAAGTCGTTTGTAACGTTCATGTACGCTTCTACTTGACCATTTGGCTGAAGCAAGCTGTCGGGTTGCACCTCTGGGTACACTTCGGCAGTATGTACTTCAACATCAGGTTCAACTAATGTAATACCTTCTATTTGCAAAAGTTTCGACAGATCACTTGCTCGTACTTCTGCCGAGAAACCATTCAATACCGTATCAAACGTATGATTTTGTGCAAAAGAAATATTTTCCCCTGCCATTTCTCGTACTACAGCTTCTTGCTGTGTCAAAACTGCTTCTTTTGCTACGGCTGCATCAGCCATTGAGAAAGTCTCACCATTTAACTCTGCAATCCCTTGCTCAAGCGCTACAGGATTTTCTGATAAATGAATGATAACCTCTACTCTTTGATTACCACTTAATCCCTTTAAATCATCATGTAATTTCGGCTCACCTTGACGTAGTAATAATTGCTCTAAAATTGCTTGATTTGCTAATAATAAGCTTTCATCTGAGTTGTTCGAGTTCAACTCATTCGCCGCTGCATTCATTGGCGAAAGCAAACTTAGGAACATCATAAATACTACAAAAATAGCCAAAAATCGATTAATCCCCTTGTTTCCCAAAACTATTCCTCCAATACAAACTAATATTATTCCTATATTGTAAATCACAAATAATAGGTTCCTTGATTACCAAAAGGAACCTAGTAAACTAAATTTCATCTAAATTGACGAAATACTTTTACAATATATTCATAAAGATACAATTCAACGCAATGTACGTCAATCTATTTTCTGATAAAATAGTTTTTTTGATGAATTCCAACTATTCTTATTAGTTATGTAATGGTTCTAAAGGACTATTAAAAATAAATCAATAGGTATAAATAAT
>NZ_PYWN01000225.1 GCF_003049505.1 Metasolibacillus meyeri | reverse complement strand
ATATTTTGTCAATAATAAATTTGTAAATTTATTAAAAAATGTTATAATAGTCTTAGTATTATTTTTTTGAAACGTATTTCAAATTCCGCTGACACTTTTACAGATAGAATTTGAATACGTTTTTTAATATCCTTTTTTAAAACTCAAACATATACAAGGAGGGCTAGAATAATGAATCTAATCAATAAGAAAGTTACACACAAGCTTTTTGGCATGGGGAGCATAGTTAAACATAATGATTCTAGCGTTGAAATACATTTCGCATCGGAAAGTAAAATGTTTATTTTCCCTGATGCATTTGAAAAGCACCTAAAACTACAAGATAAAAGTGATGCGAATTTACTCGATACAATTATACAAAAAAGGGAAATTGAACGAAAAGAAGATGAATGGAAGAAAGAAGAAGAAATAAAACTACAACGAAAAAACCAGAAACTTCGCTTGGAACACGAAAAATTGATGAAGCATCATAAACTTCATTCAGAGTCACAAATGGTTTTTTGGTGTGACAAAGAAGAACAGAATAGTTCCTTTTCAGAGTGGAAAGTTTTTTCGGGCGTAATAAAAAGTGGAAATAATAAGGGAAAGCCAAACAAACCAAGTCGCTTGCATCAAAATAGCGCTGTCTTGTTGACAGCCATAGATTCTAGTATGCCTGAAAAGGACAGACGTATCTTAGGTGTCTATATGGTAAATGAAGAGTTTTTCGGTAAGCTTTGTGAAGATGGAAATATTCCTGCTCATTCAAAATACAGACTCCAACTTACAGAACAGGAATCGGATCAACTATTTTTCTGGAAATATTATCAAAACGAAAAATCTCCCGAAAAAATGTCATGGAATACAGGTAAATACCGTTACTTTGATAATTTATGGATGGCTCAAATTTTGCTTGATATAGTCTCATTAAAAAAGGACACAAAGGAAC
Source organism: Metasolibacillus meyeri (assembly GCF_003049505.1). Taxonomy (GTDB): domain Bacteria; phylum Bacillota; class Bacilli; order Bacillales_A; family Planococcaceae; genus Metasolibacillus; species Metasolibacillus meyeri. Next base: position 972 of record NZ_PYWN01000225.1, on the reverse strand, counting down.
GAGAGCTAGCACAACAATTTTTCAAACATTTTTGTAAAATGAATCAGATAACAATTCAAGAGCTGCCAAAACCTAATGGCACCTTAATGCGTATTTAGATAGTTATTTGCAAATCGTCTGTCCTTCCCTTGTACTCGTGAACTTGCTAGAATATACAATTCCTTTGGTGCATGAGCCGAGGTGGAGTATATCAATATTTTTCTAGTACAGAAGAAATGTTGAAGTGCATTCTAGAGGAAAGAGATGAACAGTTTGAAAAGAAAATCCATTACCTTATCCAAAACAATCAAAGTGTTTGGGAAACTATAGCGTCTATTTTAGATGAGTACAATAAAGATTCATTTAACAAAATAAGTGCAGTTACTTATGAATACTTTGTTACAGGATGGCGTAGTTAAGGAATGGAGCGTATCCCCTATTTACTTATGCGCTTCAATCGTACAAGAGACAACCTTATCAAAATGCTTCAAAAAGGAGTAGATACAGGGGAATTTTCTCCAAAGCAGCATCTTAGTACAATTGCCACTTTTATCGTAAATGTTACGGATGGTATCTTATTGGAAACACATCTTGCTGGAAAAAAAGAAGCTGATACAGAGGGACAAATAGAAGCCTTAAAATTATACCTCAAAAATGCATTGCAGATTTAATTTAATGTACTAGAAAGTCAGCTTGAAATAAAAAATAAGTGCATCTTAACGCACAACAAACAGCTATCTATCCTAAAATAGTTCAGGGTAAATGGCTGTTTTCTACATATCGCTTGCAGTGTACGTATGGTACTGTAAAAGTTCTAACTATTGGTGGATTGGACTTCTACATCGTTGTTATCTCTGATTTTTAGTAATAAAGTGAAACTTCAATCAGTGGGGGTTTTCCTCCTCCCCACTGATTGTTGATAAAGGAACACAACCTAAACCTGTGAAAACGCTTGTGTGACCAACATCATGTTGGCCTCAATCGGGTTTTTAC
>NZ_PYWN01000224.1 GCF_003049505.1 Metasolibacillus meyeri | reverse complement strand
ATCCATTTTTCATTAAAATCAAGAAAAATAAAAACTGAAGATTCAGAACTAATTGGTGCGACAGTAGTGATATTAATTATTAATAAAATTGTGTATGCTCTTTTATTAAAACCCTATTCACTTTGCTTGTTTAACATAGGGCAAGAGACCTTTTTGTAGTTCTTGTTGTTTATTGCCACGAGCATTGTCAGTAGCATTTGTTTGTTACTCTTTCCTGCTCTTACTACCCTCCCCATGTAAAATGTCATCTCGCTTACTTCTCTTGCTTCTTATTGTTTAGTAATACTCATGATGGCACTGCCTTCATGACGTATTGATTCTGAGCAGGTCATAGTTTTATCTTATCTGCAAATTCTAATTTCCCTTTTACTCTCCTGCTATGAGCTGTAATTCTAGATTCATGTTATTTTAACCATAATAAATAACCTCGAAAGGTAGTTAGCCTCCCAAGGTTTAATTTCCTTATATTTCACAATACTTTATTTCAATGCTTCTTCTAATATATTCTTCTCATGTTCTAACATACCACTTACTAAAATGCCACAGACAATTCTATCTTTGTCTAAAGCAAATCCCACATTATCATTTTGCACAATTGACACAGTATCATTTTCTGAAAATGAAATTAATACATTATCAATCCCTATATATACATTCAATTTACTGTTCTCATCTATATATGTCTTATCGTCATATTCTTCAACTTGAAAATTAGGTATACCATTAATTAAAGTTATATTTTTCATATCCAAGTTCAAATCTTCTATTTGGTGTACATTTTCACTCAAAGTCAATGTAATAGAACGAATATTTCCTGTATATTTCCCTATTCCTATTTCAATTAAAGATTTCTTAAAATCCCCAGTTCTCCAATATATCGTTTGTTCTTTTGATATATCCCAAGCACCAAATTCTATATTAATCGGTGTATAAAGATCATATTCAATATTTATAGGCTGACTTTCTTTATATTCTGTTACTTTTAGCATAATCCTGTCTCCTTCTAAGGTCTATATACAGCGTGCTTTATTACTGGTAATAATCCGTCTCCACGTGGTTTACTGAATATTAACTCCCAATTTCCTACATTCATAATTTCTTCATATTCACCAAGGTAGGCTTATCTACTTCTGTTACTTTCGTATTTGACACATTGGGTACTGCAAGGTTTCCTATACTTGAAATTCTATGCTTTTTCCTGCAAATATTAAATAGTCGCTAGCAACGATAGTCTATTCATATAAATAATTTAAACGGCTTAAACTCAATAAAATTTAGAGTTTCAAACCGTCTAATACGTTTTCATTATTTTTACCGTATACTTAGTAAAACCTTTCAGATTGCATCATCAGGTATATTGTGGTTGAATGATAGGTTCAATTTCACACTAGATAATCCCAACAAGAAATCCTAGATTATTTCAGTTTATCAATTATAACATTTACACCTTGTACAATCACATCACTAAGTATATCTGTGTAATTTTGATACTGATCTGACTTTGCAAGTATAATATCAAAGACTTCTTTCAACTTACCATCGATCATTAAAGTAAGCCCTTCTATTTGCTCCTCGCTTCCTGCTTTTCCAAACATCTCTTTCATTATCGTAAAAGTTTCCTTATTATTCATGTTTACTCTCCTTGTAAGAATAGACTATTGCCATTGAGTATCCAGTAACGATAGTCATGGGGAATTCCCTCCAAATCCTTTTAAATTCAAAGACCTCAATACCTAAACTTAATTGATGTACTTCTGAATTTAAATCAGAGAATCTTTAATTTAGACAATATACTGTTTATTTTTAAATCACACACCCTCACTTAAAAAATCAAGTTTCTCTTTTGTAAAACCTATAAATAATTCAAAGTCAGGTTTTCACCTTTACATTATAATCACTCAGTTTCTAGAAAGTTTTCCAATATACTTTTTATTGGTGGACTGGCATTTTTTAATAAGTTTTGTGCTTTCATTTTTAAATTATTATTTGAATTTATGATATGCTTATATTGTTCTGAATCAAATGACCTTAAAGAATCTATGACATATTCAACGACCTCATTATCTTCATTCATCATGTTTAATAGAAAATTAAAGCCCTCAATTCCAGTATCTTGATCAATACAATATACTACTCTTATTTTCCATAAATCACTTTTTGTATCAATATTTCCATAAATCTCTTCCCAATCAACTTGAGTAAAGTTATGTAGCAACTCTTGAGCCTGAATGTAAGCAAAGTCATACCAAAAGTCCTCTGATGAACGTTCATCGATAAAATCAAGTAAGTAGCTATTAAATTTTTCAAACATAAATCATATTCTCCTTGTATATTATATTTAAGGTTTTTATCTCTCGATGTTTTATAGGATG
>NZ_PYWN01000223.1 GCF_003049505.1 Metasolibacillus meyeri | reverse complement strand
TGCAGGTCAGTTAACCGTTGTCACAGGATGTGACGGTTTTAGGTTAACTTCTACGACGAGCAAGCTCGAAAAAATCTGGACGCAATTACGCTGAGGCGTAATTGATCAAAAATTGGCGGGCGGACAATAGTGCGCCCGCTATTTTAAGTGTAATTCATATGTTTTGCATTAATTTCAGTTAATTTTACGTAAAATTCATATGTCTTGTAGGTGAATGTGTAAAATATGTTGAAAACTATTTAAAATGTGACAAATTTATAAACAAATCTATGTTGAAATATGTTACAATGTTGGCGATATCAAAAAACAATTAAAAATGTTAAAGAGGCGAATTAATAATGGCTGAAAATTTAAACCTATTTACGTCGACACAAGATGTCATTCAAGAAGCGTTACAAAAGCTTGGTTATGATGAAGCAATGTATGAATTGCTAAAAGAACCACTTCGCATGTTAGAAGTACGCATCCCTGTTAAAATGGATGATGGTACAACAAAAGTATTTACAGGCTACCGTGCACAACATAATGATGCAGTAGGACCAACAAAAGGTGGCGTACGTTTCCACCCAGCGGTTACTGACGAAGAAGTTAAAGCGCTTTCAATGTGGATGACATTGAAATGTGGAATTGTAGATTTACCATACGGTGGAGGAAAAGGCGGCGTTATTTGTGACCCACGTCAAATGTCGATGGGCGAAGTTGAACGTTTAAGCCGCGGCTATGTGCGTGCGGTTAGCCAATTTGTAGGACCAACAAAAGATATTCCAGCGCCAGACGTATTTACAAATGCTCAAATTATGGCTTGGATGATGGATGAATATAGCCGTATGGACGAATTCAACTCACCAGGCTTCATCACTGGTAAGCCACTTGTACTTGGTGGTTCACAAGGACGTGACCGTGCAACAGCTGAAGGCGTAACAATTGTTATTAAAGAAGCTGCGAAAAAGCGTGGCATTGAAATTGAAGGTGCGCGTATTGTCATCCAAGGATTCGGTAACGCAGGAAGCTTCTTAGCGAAATTTATGAGCGATTTAGGGGCAAAAGTAATCGGTATTTCTGATGCATATGGCGCGTTACACGACCCAAATGGTTTAGATATCGACTATTTATTAGATCGTCGTGATTCATTTGGTACTGTTACAACTTTATTTGAAAATACAATTTCAAATAAAGAATTGTTGGAACTAGACTGCGATATTCTAGTGCCTGCTGCTATTGAAAATCAAATTACTGCTGACAATGCACATAATATTAAAGCTAACATTGTTGTAGAAGCTGCTAACGGACCAACGACTGCAGAAGCAACAAAAATTTTAACAGAGCGTGGTATTCTATTAGTGCCAGACGTGCTAGCATCTGCTGGTGGTGTAACGGTATCTTACTTTGAATGGGTACAAAATAACCAAGGTTACTACTGGACTGAAGAAGAAGTACAAGAAAAATTAGTTCGCAAAATGGTAGAAGCCTTTGATAATGTCTATACAACAGCAATGAACCGCAATATTAATATGCGCCTAGCTGCATATATGGTAGGCGTTCGCCGTACTGCCGAAGCATCTCGTTTCCGTGGTTGGGTGTAAAATATAAAATATGTTATAAAAGCTACTGTCTATATTTTTAGGCAGTAGCTTTTTGTATTTCCTCCACATTGAACTATGCCTTGAGGCTATTCTAAAGAGTAGGCTTAGTTCATAAATACAGAGAAGGTACCTAGCAGAAAATCTTTAATGCCTATCACTTCATACATACGACTTTTTATTGTTTAGTTTTTGTCCAACACCGTTTTTTATCATAAGTTAAGTATAAATATATTAAAAGGGTTTTGTTTATGATAATTATTATTAGTTGTGGTGTTGCTATTGCAATAGGATTGATTGCTTGGCACAAGCACAAACAGAAAAAAATACAAGAGGAAAAAAAGCGGGTAATGTTGCACCGTTTACAAATTCTGATTCATTCGAATCCAAAAACCAATCCATCTACTTCAAAGAAAAATGAAAATAAGGCAATTAAAAAGTTATAATAGAAAAAATACTAATAAATAGAATATGCTAATTGTTCTATTTTAATAAGGTAATGAAAATTGGGGAATGAATGGTAATGAGAGGGAATATTTTAGTAATTATAGGTATTGTCATGCTGTTTGCCGGGGTATTTATCATTGGAAATGTGCAATATTTTTCAAAAAAACATACGGAATTTATTGAAAATGGTGTTGTAACTATTGAGGATGAGCAATTAAGGACAACAACAAAGCTAGTAGGAGAGTGGGCTTTTTACCCAAATGTTCTTATACCAGCAGAAGAGTCACTAGCAAGTTATGCACATGAACGCATTTTGATTAAAGTGCCAGGAGATTTGACGAATTATGTTCAGCGCAATAAAGAGGGGGTATCAGTTGGAACCTATCATTTAAAAGTGAATGTGCCAATTGAAGAACAGTATGGTTTGTATATTCAAACAATTCGACAAGCAAACCGTGTATTTATTAATGGTGTAGAAGTAGGTAGCAAAGGAAATCCAACAGCTACTTTCAGTGAAAGACATAGTGAAAACGCAGATAAATATACTGTATTTGCACATAGTAACAATCGAGAACTTGATATTGTCATACATGTTAGCAATTATAATTATCCACAAGCCAATTGAATTTGGTACGATGGAGAAAATTCATTTCTATTATTGGAAAAAGCTCTTACTAAATTCTTTTATTAGTATGGGCTATATTATTTTAGGTCTTATTTATAGTCTGGC
>NZ_PYWN01000222.1 GCF_003049505.1 Metasolibacillus meyeri | reverse complement strand
CCACTCACTATTTTGATGTGGGGGTCTTACAGCCTGTTAATACGGGATAAAAAACCCAGTTGCTATTTAAAAGGTAGTAAACTTTTCAAATCGTCCTCTAGATACAAACATACATTCCCATTTAATTCTTTTCTTTTGAGTAAATATTTTGTATGATAAAGAAAATGCGGTGGATAGAGAGGCAGGCGTACATATGATTCAATTAACAAACCAGCAAGCACGACAATTTTTACTGTTGAAGCATGGACTATTAGACGACTATAAATTTAATGGTAAGCAAGGCATATTGGATTTTACTCAACAAGTCAGCTGTCTTCAATACGACCCCATCGATGTTTGTGGAAAAAACGCTGAGTTGGTACTACAATCGCGAATCAAGGGCTTTACGAAGGAAATGCTCGCTGAATTGCTGTATGAAGATAGACGCCTCGTCGATTATCCTGATAAAAATTTAGCTATTATCCCTGTTGAGGATTGGCCCTATTTTGAACGATACAGGCAAGCTGCGCGTCAACATGCCGAGCGTTATCCTGAAATGGAAGCTTTAGCAGCGCAAGTGCGGGCGCATATCCAAAATCACGGTGCAATCAGTTCGGATGATTTAAAATTGGATGGAAATTTCTCTTGGCAATCAGCCATCCACTGGAGCGGTGGCAACAATACATCTCGCTCCGTGCTAGAACAGATGTATTCGACAGGTGAGTTAATTATCCATCATAAAAAAGGGACTCGGAAATATTACGATAGCGTCGAGAAGTACATACCGCCAACCTTACTAAATGCACCAGAGCCATTGGAGAGTGAACTCGAACGCGAGTACTACGCCGAATTGGTGCTGTTGGTCTTTTGTGGAACCGCGCATCAGATGCATGGCTAAACATTTGGGGATTGAAAGCAGCACAACGCAACGAGATTTTCCAGCAACTATTGCATGAAGCGCGCATTTTAGCTGTTTCTGTGCATGAGACGAAGGATTTACTATACTGCCTTGCAGAGGATTTGCCGCTGATTGAAGCTGTCCAGCAAAATCCAGTCCCAACACAGCGTTGTGAGCTAATTGCGCCACTGGATAATTTGCTATGGGACAGAAAATTGATCAATGCATTATTCGACTTCAATTACACTTGGGAAATCTACACACCTGCAAGCAAGCGAAAATTCGGTTACTATGTATTACCTGTACTGTATGGTGAAAGCTTCATCGGACGTGCTGAGATTATTGCAGAACGAAAAACAAAGACGCTTATCGTTAAAAACATCTGGTATGAAAACGGTATAAAGCTAACACCACCATTGCGAAAAGCCTTGGAGGATTGTATCCAAAGATTTGCGGTATTCAATGGCTGTGAGACGATTTCAGCGACACTGTGAACAACTTGTGGTGACATCTGTAGTTCAAAAGAACGGGGAGAATGCATGAGAAAAATAATTCAACCAAAATCAATCTTCTTAAAAGGTGGAGAAAAAGCTGTCTTATTATTACATTCCTTTACTAGCAATACAGTGGATGTAAGAAAATTAGGAAGATTCCTGAATCAAGAAAACTATACGTGTTTTGCTCCATTATATGAAGGTCACGGATTATCCAGCGAGCAATTACTTCTTACTGACCCCAGTGATTGGTGGAAAAGCGTAGAAAGAGGTTATCAATTTTTAAAGAATGAAGGCTACCAAACTATTGCTGTCATTGGTGTATCATTAGGTAGCATTTTCGCTTTAAATGCAGGTCAACAATTAAATGTTAATGGTGTCGTTACAATGTCTGTTCCCTATAAAAGAGACATCGACACATTAAAAAATCGCGTTCTAAACTATGCATTAACCTATAAAGTGAACCTTCAATCAGTGGGGGTTTTCCTCATCCCCCACTGATTGGTG
>NZ_PYWN01000221.1 GCF_003049505.1 Metasolibacillus meyeri | reverse complement strand
AATCGAATGAAACATGAAGCAGTGCAGCTGAGCAAGGAGGTCGAGGCGCCAAGGAGTGCGGAGCGGAATGTACGGAGTACATGAGCACCGTAAGCGACGCGGGCACGCCGCTCAGATGTGCTGCGTTGAAGCGCCGATGGTAGTTAGGGGCGCCCCCTGTGAGAGTAGGACGTCGCTTCGCAACAATGAACCGCTGAGTATTCAGCATTTTTTTATATGTGCATCTAATACACAACAATTTGGTGATGAAAATTCACTACAGGCTTGGAAGTAAGAACTGTTAACGAAAGATAATGATATCCGTGATGGCACAAACTCTTGAACTGACGCATAGAAAATAGCAGAAAAACTTTATGGTCTTTACTGCAAGTATCCTGTCAAAATAAATACTAAAAGTTACTTGCTTTTAACAAATATTCTCAATGATTAAATTATGCCGTGGTGTAATTAATCATATTGGCACAAATACGCTATTAATCGTAATAAACTAATTGGGGAATTGTGGATGTATCCATTACATTAACAGGTGAATTTTTTGGTGTGAAAGAGGGAGGCATTTTAATGCGACCCAACTTGACCATTAGAATATATGTAAAGCCTGCGGATATTCCAGAATCTATTGAAGTTGATATTTCGGATTTAACTATTGGTAGCTCCATTACAGTGGGGGGCTATTCGAAAGCAAGTTAGTTTTAAAATTCTTTCAGAAGATGATTATATACTTGCCACAGTTTTGTCTCCAAAAGTCGAAGAAGATGCTAAAGAGGCGATTAATCAGTAATAAAATTTAGAGTTATAGAGCTGGCAACAAGGCAGATTACTAACTGCGTTTTTTGCTAGATTTTTTGATTTTATTAGAAGACTCTTTTTGTAAGATGCTTCCGATTTGTTTTTAAAATAAACCCGCATATAGTAATATTTTAAGATTGGCACACCTACAATAAAGTAGGAGGAGAATAATGCTAATTGATGGGGTTTTCTCTGGTGGAGGCTTGAAGGGATTTGCATTAGTTGGCGCATATCAAGTTTTAGAGGAAAAAAATTATCGCTTTAAGCGTGTGGCAGGCACAAGTGCAGGAGCAATTATGGCAGCATTTATTGCAGCGGGCTATAACGCAAGAGAAATAGAGGAACTATTAGATGAATTAAATTTAGTGACACTTTTAGATAAGCGTAAGGCAGTATTTAATTTTCCGTTTTTGAAATGGCTGAATGTATATCGACATATGGGAATATACCGGGGTGTAGCACTGGAAAAATGGTTTTATCGAAAATTAGCAGATCGAAACATTTATACATTTTCTGATTTACCACCAGGAACTTTGAAGGTCGTTGCTTCAGATTTATCGAATGGAAAAATGATTGTACTGCCAGATGATTTGGTTAACTATGGAATTGATGCTAATCGCTTTCCAGTGGCACGTGCTTTGCGTATGAGCTGCAGTATCCCATTCTTTTTTGAACCTGTCATTTTAAAGATGAGAAATAAGGAATCTGTTATCGTAGATGGTGGTGTATTGAGCAATTTTCCTTTTTGGATATTTGATAATCGCAATGGTAAAAGGATGCGACCTTTGCTTGGAATTAAACTTAGTTCACGCGCTGAACACCAGCAACCGCGCCAGATAAATAATGGACTACAGTTATTTGAGTCTCTTTTTGCAACAATGAAGGACGCACATGATCAACGTTATATATCACGTAGACATGAACGAGATATTATGTTTATTCCTGTAGAAGAATATAGTGCAACACAATTTGCTATAGATGATGAAACAAAAGAGGAGCTCATTACGATTGGGAGAACTCGAGCACAGCAATTTTTAATGAGCTGGCCCAAAATACGCCTCTTTTAAATAAGAGGTGTATTTTTATAAAAAACTATTGTCAATGATAATAAATAATGCTATTATATTAAATGTCGATAAGATAATTTAATAAATTGGTCCCGTGGTGTAGCGGTTAACATGCCTGCCTGTCACGCAGGAGATCGCCGGT
>NZ_PYWN01000220.1 GCF_003049505.1 Metasolibacillus meyeri | reverse complement strand
GGTGGTACAGTTGCCGTTGTGAATCAGCAATTCCAAACACTTCCTGAGAAAGCGCTAACAGCAATTGAAAATAGTCAAAATATGATGCTAAAAAACCAAACACACTGGGAATTAGTCGCAGAGCAATTTGAAATAGAAAAGGAAATGCAGCGGTTAAAGGATGGTACAGAACTAGATAATGGTGATGTTTATGGATATGGAAATATAGTTAAACAACTTAGAGATAACTACCAAGTATTAGAGAGCCTAAAGGATGAATTTCATTCTATTGATTTCCTTGAAATCTACAGAGAAACGATGCATTCGCTATATCCAGAATCCTATAAAGAAATGAATACATCACTGTGGACTGTTACAACAATGGCATCGGAAGAACAACGTTATTTATTGGATGAAAAAGGAATTAAACCATGGTCGATTGGTAATATGTGGACTTCTAAATTTAGTTATCCGAACAAGGCGGATAGTAACGATTATAAAGAAATATTACAAGAGGCCCAAGAACGTAATACTAAATATGATAATAGTAGTTTGTTTGCGGTTTATCGATTTTTTGATTGGAATGTTATGTTTTTTGTCTTATTCATATTTGTGTTACTACTATGGACGACGGTTGCTGAA
>NZ_PYWN01000219.1 GCF_003049505.1 Metasolibacillus meyeri | reverse complement strand
GATATCTGCGCTTTCCATGATTTATCTGCGGTTTCCCCGAGATATCTGCGCTTTTCTCGGATTTATCCGCGGTTTCCTCAAGATATCTGCGCTTTTCTAGAATTTATCTGCATCATCTCCTAAGCTGCATATAGTTTCTTCAACAAAATAAAAAACTGTAAGGAAAGGTCAGATAAACATCTGTCTTTCCTTACAGCCCTTTTATCTGTCTAAATAATATCCAATAAACAGGATGATCTCCTAGTTACTACTTTAATTTTTTATGGATATTAATCACTTAATTGTTTTTCTATAGTTGACAGATCTAAAGTTCGAGTTTCCAAATATCCTTTGTTCATTTCGTCATCTTCATAAATGTGTACCTCGTATGTTAGTAAATTGCCTTCTAGTGAAAAATAAGTCACTTCTTCCTTAACAGGGAGTTCCAGAATTGGAGTTAGCTCAAGTGTTGTTAAATTTAGGTGATAGAGATTACCTCCACGAGTTACCGTACCATGAACAGGCCCAATCGTCGTTAAAATCGAGTCGTTGTCATACCATGCTATTTCCTTAGCTGTCCATTGAAGACCATGATTAAAATCAATATTGTCAATCGTGTTACTATTTAGCTCTTTCAATACAATTGTTCCCTGTGCTTCGAATTCTCCAAGCCCTTCAATCATGACTTGTTTTTCACCATTAGGTGATGGAATCCATGCATTTGAATCATCAGGCTCCTTGTCACGTTGAACTCGCTTAAATTCATGCTGAACTTCAATTACAACAAGAAAGTTTGCTTTTTTAGTTGGCCATTTGGCTTCGATATTATAAACATACAGCCCCATTTCATATGGGGTTGAGAAACTATTTAATTTTAGTGGTACATACTCATCCCTAAGATAAACCGCAATATTTGGGTCATTATCAATATGAATAGTAGCTGTTTCGTTTGGTCTTGTTACAATAGAAGGTAGTTGCTGAGCATATTCAAACAGAGGAATCCCTTCATATCCTTCTTCATTCAATATCAGCTCATGTTTAGTTTTACCAATTGTGATAGTCCCTTCATCAATTGATTCTTCTGTTTCGCTATTTCCCATTCCAAAACAGCCTGAAAGTATAAGCGTCATAAGTACCATCAACAAAGTTTTTTTCATCTCTTCACATCCTTAAACTTATTCACATTGGTTTACAATAAAATTTGATCATTTTCTACCTAGTAATTCTAAAACAATTACACCCAATTGTGGTATAAATATTATAGGGCAAGACATTGATAGAGTATTTTTCTTTGCAAAAAACCCTATTCTACTAAGGATGCTGTTATTGTCCCATCTAGTTTTTTAATCGCCAACATCGAATGATCCTGAATGATGCCTGTATCCACAAAACCAAATGAAGCGTATAATGTTTTAGCTTTGACATTACTTGTATGATAAAAGAGAGTTACATATTCTGCGTCTCCATCTGGCATAGTTTCAATATCCATCAACATTTTTTCAAAAGCAAGTTTGCCATACCCTTTTCCCTGGTAACCCTTCGCGATCATAATATGCCAAATGAAATAGCTCTTCTTTCCGTAAAAAATTTCATTTTCAAATGATTCATGATCCAACGTATCATAAATATACATCAAAAATCCAACTGCAACTTCATCGGCATAAATGGCAAAGGGACTCGCTGGTATACCGTCTGCGTTCAACATATGAGCGTCTGCAAAGCTTCTGAGGTTAGTAGTTTCTATAAAGTCTTTCTGGTTTTCTTCAATTTCAAGTGCCATTACTTCATCTACGTTATCCCCGCTTATCTTTCGTAATTCAATCATTTTTTTATCTCCTCTTCTAAGACAAGCCACTTCCACACATGGTCTAAATCCGTATTTAATTTTACATCTTGTTGTGCTTCCACATATCCTACCAAAACAGGTACAGCCTCTATATAATTTTCTTTTGGTGAATATATTTGGTCGAATTTGTTAGATGTATGTAACAATACGTTAGTAACCCCAGCTGCTCTTTCATTTCTCTTAAAGCAGCTTTCCAAGCTTTTTCACCTTCTTCAATACTTTTACTAAATATCCCCAACAATAGAAGTGCTCTTTTTTCTTTATATTCATTTTCTATCCTTTTAATCAAGTAGTTACAACTTCTGTACATTTTATTAGGACTTCAAAATAGTCTTCACTCAATCAAAACAGCTCTTTGTCTATGACTTACTTTAATCTTTTTCTAACAGTACCAATTTAATGAACTATCTGTTGCGTTAGTTGAAAAAAAGCACCGCTAATTGTACATAACAATTAGCAGTGCTTTATACTATTATAATTGATAAAGCTTCGTATATTTCTCTTTTAAATAGTCTGCTAAATATTGCGCGTTTAAGCCTTCGCCTGTCGCTTCATTTAATAGCTCAAATGGCTTTTTCAACGAGCCGTATTGGTGCACTTTGTCTGTTAACCATTCACGAATTGGTAAAAGCTCACCTTTGCCGCATAGCTCGTCGAAGTTAGGAATATCTTTGTCCATCGCATGCTTCCATTGCGCTGCGTACATATAGCCTAATGCATATGATGGGAAGTAACCGAACATGCCGCCGCCCCAGTGCGTATCTTGCAGTACACCTTGTGCATCATTTGCTGGACGAACCCCTAAATATTCCTCGTATTTATCGTTCCACACTTGTGGTAAATCTTCCACTTGCAGATCGCCATTGAATAGCTCACGCTCGATTTCATAGCGAATCATAATGTGTAGTGGGTATGTTAATTCATCCGCTTCAATACGAATTAATGAAGGCTCTACAAAATTGATAGCTGCTAAGAAATCCTCCACTGCTACATCGCCAAATTGAGCTGGTGAATTTTTTTGTAGTATTTCAAAATGATGCTTCCAAAACTCTACATTGCGTCCTACGAAATTTTCATAAAATAGCGATTGCGATTCATGGATGCCCATTGACGTACCTGTGGCAAGTGGTAAGCCTATTAACTTCAAATCAATGTTTTGCTCATATAAAGCATGACCACCTTCATGAATTGTACCGAAAATAGCTGTACGGAAATCATTTTCATCATATTTCGTCGTCACACGAATATCGCCACTATTCAAGCCAATCATAAATGGATGCACCGTTTCATCTAAGCGACCTGCATCAAAATCATAGCCGATCTTCTCTAATAACTCTAACGATGCCGCACGTTGCCCCTCTTTTGGGAAATACTTGAATAGTATCGATGTATCTGGTTTATGTGGTGATGCTTGGATTGCTTTCACTAACGGTACAATCGTTTCGCGCAATTGACCGAATACATTATCTAAAATATCTGTTGTCATTTCTGGCTCATATTTATCAAGTAATGTGTTGTACGGTGAGCCGTTTTTAATGCCCCAATAGTTAATAAATTTCTTTTGATAGTTAACAATCTCTTTTAAATGTGGTAGAAACAGCGCAAAATCTGATTTTGCCTTCGCCTCTTCCCACGCAATTTCTGTTTTTGCCTGTAGCACAACATATGCTTTATACTCGTCAGCAGGAATTTTTTTCGATTCATCATAACCTTTTTTCATTTCTTCAAATAAGCGCTTCGTCACAAAATCAAGCTCATTTTGCTTCGCTTCAAGTTCTGCTAGCATTTCACCTAGCACATCCGCTGTTTGCAATGCGAACATTTCCGCTGATAAAGTACCAACGACTTCCGCGCGTTGCCCTAACCCCTTTTTCGGTGCCCCTGTACGCATATCCCAATAAATCACAGAAAGTGCCTCACCATAGTTTTGCATTTTCTTCACATAATCTACAAATTGTTGTTCGACTGTCATTTTTAAGCCTCCCTTTCCTCTCTATTATATTCGTTCAAGTTTCGAAATGAAAGCGCTAAATCATGATGAGTGCCACCACTGCTACCGCATAAAATATTGTCATCACCGCCCACAGCCAGTTTGCTTGTTTAATGCCTTTTTTCACTTCTAAATACTCCTGCAATATAATCGTGACTATCATTCCACCGATACATATTCCCGCATGTGCTGTCCCTAAATAAAAGAAGGAAACTGCAAAAGAAGTTGTAAAAATGATGGTATAAAGTATACGCCATGACCAATGCAGGCTTTTCTTATTGCCATCTTCATCGCGATTATAACGATTTTTACTAATAAATAAAGCATCAATCACCATAAAAACAAGTAATAACCCCCATCCATACTTTTTCCAGCTAGCAGATGGCTTCGTTTCGTAATAGATTTGCCGCAATAGCATCATGAGTGCGATGCCATCATCTGTTCCATTCGTGAACACATACTTTTTTTGCCCGTAAACATCGTATAACTCGAATATATCGGAACTCGTGCCTGGCACAGAGCTATTCGCAAATTTTAAATAAAGCTGCTGGTCATTGCGAAATGTTAAGAGCAGTTGATATAGATTCCCTTGATATATTAGTTGACCGTCCCACGCTTGCTCAACGACAGTTGGCGCTGTGATGATGTGCTGGAACTGCTCTAAAAGTCGTTGGTCTGTTATCACTTTTTTATGAATATATGAGGATGAATTCAAATTCAAGTTGCGCTCTGGTTTATCTGTCATCAGAACGGTTAACTTCACTAATTCATCTGTTAATTGTGCTTGCTGTTGCGGCTGCTCCGCTGGCTTCACCTCAATTAAATACAACAGCAACAAAATACAAGCAATTGCCGCCATAGCAAATTGTGGCGCAAATAATGGCTGTTTTTGCTTTGCCATAATACGTTCCTTTTTCCGCAAACGCTCTTTTTCATCCCATTCTACACGCGTTATTTGCTGTAAGCGCTCATCCAATTTCATCTATTTCACCCCCAAGCAATTTTCGCAATGCCTTCATGCCTCGCTCTGTATGATTGCGTACTTGCACTTCTGTACATGTTAAAATTTCCGCGGTTTCTTTGATGGAATAGCCTTCAATTTTTCGTAGCACAATACATTCGCGGTACGATAATTTTAGCTGACCAAGCGCAGCATATAGCTCCGCATCCGCCACCTGCTTTAATAGCCACTCTTCTGGTATGTATGTTTCTTCTGTTCTTTCATGGCGCGCGATAAATGGAATAAACTTAATCAAACGCTTACGCCTGTAATAATCGTAAACGGTATTGCGTGCAATGGTCACAAGCCATGTTTTCACCTGCGCATCGCCACGAAAAGCCTTGTTATTTTTCAACGCTTTGACAAATGTATCTTGCGTTAAATCTTCCGCTGTTTCCTTCTGCCCAACTAAAAAATAAATAAATTGAAATATTTCTTTACTATAGGCATCATAATATTCATCAAAACGAAGCATGCGCACCCTCCTTTCCTGTATCAATTACGCGTATGCAAAAGCTTGAAAACCTCCTCTTCAAAATAAATAGACGGATGACGAAAACCTTTTACTCACTTTTACTGCGTAAAATTTTTACAAGAATTTCGCTCAATTCCTCCGCCGTCTCCTGAAAATCGCGTTGCGCCCATTGCAACGCTAAGCCGATAATGGCATTTGCTTGATAGGCAATGAAATAATCATTATCTACATGCGTAGCTTTTGTGTTTTGCTGCAAATTTAAGGTAATTTGCTCCAGCAACATATAATAATAGGCTAATGGCACATTTTTCGAAAAAACGATGCGATAAAAGCTTTCGTATTTTTTAATATGATGGAAAATGCGCACTGTTTTTGGGTCAAGCTCTTTTATTTTTAACGGTGATTTTGTGCGCAGTGGCTCCAAATAAGCTTCGCGTAAATCGGCAATAATTTGCTCAAAAAAATCAGCGAATAGCGCATCGATACTTTCATAATGCAAATAAAACGTACCTCGATTAATTTGTGCTCTTTGGCATAGCACCGATATTTTAATTTTCTCCAAAGGCATTTCCTTTAATAAGGCAATTAATGATTCATGCAGCCGCTCCCTTGTCTTGACAACTCGTAAATCTACTGACATTTTCAGCACCTCTATTCAACATTTTTTTATAAATTGTTGCTTAATGAACATTCTCTATTTTATTGCGTATTGAAAGCGTTCTCATCTATAGATTATAATTTTTAATGAACAGATGTTCAATAAGTGATGTTTTTCCACTCAAACTATTTAGGAGGAATTAGACATGAAATTACAAAATAAAGTAGCTATCGTCACAGGTGCAGCATCGGGTATGGGTTTAGCCATTGCGGAAAGCTATGCAAAGGAAGGCGCAAAAGTAGTTGTTTCTGACTTAAATTTAGCTGGTGCTGAAGAGGCTGTAGTTAACATTAAAGCGGCTGGCGGCGAAGCTTTTGCAATCAGCACAGATGTCACTTCAGAAACGGATTTACAACATTTATTTGATAAAACATTAGATACGTACGGTCAGCTTGATATTTTAGTCAATAATGCGGGCATTATGGATGGCATGGAGCCTGTAGGTGAAGTCATCAATGAGCGCTGGGAAAAAGTATTCGCGGTCAATACAACATCTGTTATGCAGTCCATGCGACTCGCAACAGCTATTTTCCTCAAGCAAGGTCATGGGGTAATCGTTAACAATATTTCAGCAGGGGGCCTATACGGTGCACGTGCTGGCGCAGCTTACACTGCCTCAAAGCACGCAGTCGTTGGCTTAACAAAAAATACAGCCTTTATGTATGCCGATAAAAACATTCGCTGTAACGGTATCGCGCCAGGTGGTGTCGCAACAAATATCGCCTCATCCATGACGAGCATTAGCCAAACAGGTATTGCACGTCAGCAACTCGGTATGGCGATTAATCCACGCATTGGACAACCAGCAGAAATCGCAGCGTTAGCTGTCTTTTTAGGCTCAGATGACGCAAGCTTTATCAACGGTCAGGTCATCGCAGCAGATGGTGGCTGGACGGCTTATTAATAATAAACCAAGTTATGGTTACCGCAACAACTTGCTATTATCTGCTGAAAAATTAATCTTGTAAGAGCTCTTTCAATAAGGGATTGTCCAGAAAGTTGGAATCACCTTTGCATAACAAAAAATTCAGGTGATTTATTCATTGAAAGAAAGGCAATGAAGCATGTGTTTTCGAAATTTTTAGTTCAAAAGTAATGATTCGCCCGTAAGATATGAACTACTCCCTGTCAAGTAGACAATTAAATCCGCCCATTTGATTCG
>NZ_PYWN01000218.1 GCF_003049505.1 Metasolibacillus meyeri | reverse complement strand
TCATATTTAAATAATTCTGTTCTTAATATTTCATTTTATATTTTAATTGCCGGTTTAGTAGTTTTTTATTTTAGTAATTTTTTATATAACAAGAAATTACTAAATAAAAAAGAATGAATTAATATAACATATGGAGTAAATTTAAATTAATCCTTTTACGTTAATTTGAGGAAAAATAGTGCGTAAATGTTGTGTTAATTCCATTTCTATGCCTGTTTTGCAATAGATAAGGAATGTTGGAACCTAGAGTCTCATCGTACATTGACAAATTATTTGGATTATATATTAAATGCGTGTCATCCAGATTAATTTTATTTATAGAAAAGAGACATTTAAAAAAATGAACTAACCCCGAATAGTGGACACTTCACAAAGTATCCTTATTCGGGGTTTTTGTGCTTTTGGAAGAGTGGAAATATAAGGCACACTAAAAAACATAAAAAAATAAATACTATTGAGTAAAAGGCTGGGCTATTACTTGACATGACTAATGCATCAATAATATGTCCCTCAAAGTAAAATAAAACAATTGAAATAACAGAAATTAATAGCGTATTTAATGTGACATACATTAAAGATTTACTATCTCTTTTAAGAAATACAACTAGATATACAACGTTAAATAAGGCAACTGTAGATAATAAATAATAAATGGGCCTTAATATAGTGAGACTTTCTTCTACCAAAGAGAATTCACTCCTTATAAACTTTTTTAAATCTTCCCACAATCAACACATCGAATATCTGTGTCTGCTTCTCCATACATTCTTAATTCTTTCTCTAGTTTACAAATAGTGCATTGTTGAAAATGAATTTGTGGGATAATGCCTTTTTGAGCTAAAGGTACCCACTCTTTTTCATATAATTTCTTCGTCATACCATAGTCAATTAATACTAAATTTCCATTTTCATTTATACCATAATTCCCGCTGTCTTTATAGTCAAACCCATCGAGCTCTTTATCAATCATATTAATTGCTAGCTGTAAATCAGAGGTGATGCGAGCATCATTTTTTACATCCAAATCATATGTACAATTATTTAACTTGATTCAGCGATGTTTTCTGCGCGAAAGCAAAGCGACAGCGGCATTGTTTTTTGTATCGAAAGCAGATGTTTTCTGTGCGAAAGCGACGCGGCAGCGACAGATACAGAAGTCCCCCACTTCCATAAGTGTCGGGATGAATGCCAGAAAAGGAATGGAATGAGAGGGAGTCCCAAACTCCCTACTGAATCAAGTTAAGCCTCCGGCGGATGTCAGGGATTTTGAAAGGAGTCAATTGTGCAAGCACAAT
>NZ_PYWN01000217.1 GCF_003049505.1 Metasolibacillus meyeri | reverse complement strand
TTGGCCTCAATCGGGTTTTTACAGGCTGTTGATTCCCCACTTAACTATTTCGTTCCACTCACTATTTTGAAGTGGGAGTCTTACAGCTTGTTAATACGGGATAAAAAATACGGGATTGTTATCTGAACTTTTCAGATTACTCTTCTGTCGCCGTTGTATGCGCCTCATCTTCATCAAGACGATCTTCAGAAAACGGTGGCAGAATATTTTGTGTTGTTAAATTATCCTTCATTCCATTTTGCTCATATTTTTGTTGTAATTCAAAGTAATAATCAACAATTTCACGAGCCAATTCATTATTTTGTATTAAGTCTCGGCTAAAGTCTGTTGTTACCCATGGAATCACTACTGCATAGGCAATTTGCGGATTATCATATGGTGCAAAACCAACATGCGTTAACGTTATTGTATTTGTTCGATATTTGTCCGTTTGCGGACCGTAATATACTACCTCGGCAGTACCTGTTTTCCCAGCGGCTGTGTAGGGTGCATCACGGAAGGATCTAGCGGCCGACCCTTGTGAGCCAATATAAACTTGTCGCAGCCCTTTTTTCACATGCTCAATTTCTGCATCTGTATTTGAAATACGATTCAAAATTTTCGGTTCTACTTCCTGTACGAGCGTTCCTAATGTTTCGCCGTCAGCAGAAGGTTTGCGAATTTCCTTTAGCATGCGTGGCTGTACACGATAGCCTCCATTTGCAACGGTTGAAATATACTGGGCTAACTGCAATGGTGTATACGTATCAAATTGTCCAATCGCTGAGTCAAGAATTTTACCCGGTGTATCCATTATCCCTTGATAACCTGCAAACTCGCCAGGTAAATCAATACCTGTTGGCACACCTAAACCAAATTGCGAGTAGCCATTGCGCATTCTTTGTAACGTATCATCACGCAATCTTAACCCCATATTATAAGAATAGCTTGTTCCACCAATACCCAATGCAATTTTAAACATATAGGAGTTGGATGAACGCTCTAACGCTTTTAAATCCGTCATTGAAATACGGCTTTTACGGTTAAAAATCGAGCTTTTTGGTTCCGTACTTAATAGCTTAATAGGTTCATCTATCAACGTTGACCCGATATTAACGACACCTTCAGAATAGCCCATCAGAACGGTTGCTGCTTTAATACTGGAACCTACTTCATAAGCTGTTGTAAACGCACCATAGGAATAATCAATAATATAGCTTTCGCCCGTTTCCTCATCTTTCTCGATTTTTTTCCCTACAATGGATAACAACTCCCCTGTATTCGGGTCCATCATAACGAAAAATGCTCGGTCTAAAAGACTTGAAGAACCAAGTGCCTTTAACTCTAGTAAATACTTTTCAACAAGGCGCTCTGCCTCTGCTTGTAATTCCATATCAAGCGTTGTCACTAAGTCTTTGCCAGGCTCACCAGGATAAGTCGTTTGCATTTCAACAACTTGCCCTTTTTTATTTGTAATATTTTTTACGACTGATTTTTCGCCTTGTAAAATCTCCTCATATTGCGCCTCGAAATAACTTTCACCAACACGGTCATTGCGCGAATAGTCACGTGCTAAATAAAAATCGAGCTTATTTCTTGGAATCCCTTTACTTGGCACTGTTGTTCGACCCAAAAGAGAAAACGGTGTTAAGCGGACGCGTTTCCAATCGGTTGTTGTATTGACACCAGGTAAATCCGCCAAGCGCTCTGAAACGCGTGCAAATTCATCATCTGTTACACCTTCGCTCTTAATGATTTGTGGCGATAAATTATAGCCTGACATCATTTCCCGATAAATTGCCAATACTTCTAAATCAAAATCTGTTAGCTGCGCTAATTCTTCATCTGTAATGCGCTCGCGAATACGGCGATCCATCTCTGCATTGATTTGCTTTTCTTCAAGTTCTTCATTTTGAGCTCGATATTCGGCTCTTTCTTCATCTGTTACTTTTGCTAACGCTTCTTCATTTTTTAATAAAATCCAAAAATCAAGCTTATCACGCTGTGTGACACGATTTGTTGGCTGTTCGATTAATTTCGCCAGTTCAATCGCGATGTCTAACATTTCCTTTTGCTTCGTCGTTGGCATTTTTGTATAGGTAATCGCATTTTCTGGCTGATTGTCTACTAAAATGCGCCCGTAGCGATCATAAATGCGCCCGCGCGGTACGCTCGTATTAACGCGCACTTCCTCTGTACTTTTAACTTCAAGCACATACTCTTCACCTTTAACAATTTGTAAATAGCCTAATCGGAAAATAAGCGTGGAGAATAAAATAAAAATCGAAAAGAAAAGGACATTCATTCGAAATGTAAGCTTTGCTCGTTGCTGCGCTTTTGGGTTTTGATTATTTTGATTATTTTTTTGTACTTTTCGCATATGAAATGCCTCCTCTCCTTTTAATCCATAAAGTTTAGTATACCATCTGTATGTACTAGAAAAAAGATATATACCGCTATTTTGTGACGCTAACAATTAAAAAAAGTTGCGGGTGCCTAAAAAGGAAAAACCTTTCCAGACACCCCCATACTTTTCATCATTATTTTGCAGTTTCATCAGGCTGATGAATACCAAATACATTGCCTTCTGTATCTGTATAATACCCTTGCCATGCCATACCTGGTAAAGCATATTTCGCCATTGCGACTTTACCACCATGCGCTAAAATTTTCGCTTCAGTCGCATCATAATCCACTACACCCATTGTGCTCATATAGCCATTGACTGGCTGATTCGCTTCAGGCTCGGCGCCTTGACGTTGTACTAATGCTCCATTAATCCCAGGCTCATCCTCACTGCCCGTTACTGCACCGAAATAAGGCATCCCTGCGTAATCACTCCAATCTTGAAACGACCAGCCAAACACCTCTCCGTAAAACGTTTTCGCTCTTTCCATATTACTAACATGAATTTCAAAATGAATTAATCTGCCCATCCTTCATTCCTCTTTTCTATTAGATTGCTTACTCTTTGCATTATCATATCACATTTTCTATGCCACTCGCTTTGCTTTATAGCCCCATAGTACAACCGGTATAACAAAGAGCGCAAAGGTCATGCCGATAAAGCCAAGTGTCGCATAACTAGAAAAGGCAACGACCACACCCGAAACAACGCTGCCAAAGGAGCCCCCTAGCGCCACTGCCACATCGACAGAGCCTTGCACCTTTGCACGATTATGTATAGTTGTTGAATCGATAATAATAGCCGTCCCACTAATTAAGCCAAAATTCCAGCCAAGCCCTAGTAACATAAGTGCGACTACTAGCCATAGTAATGAATCACCCGGCGCAAAGGCAGCACATATTCCTGCAACCGCTAATGTCATACTCGCAGCAAGTGCCACAAAAGTTCTGCCTACTTTGTCTACTAATAGTCCAGTACCTAAAGAAGGTAAATACATAGCTGCTACGTGTAAACCAATCACAATACCAACTGCATTTAAATGGCTACCATGATGCAGCATATGGACAGGTGTCATCGTCATAATCGAGGTCATAATTACCTGTGTTAACACTAAAACAATGGCTCCTACAATAATACCCATTCGCATCATTTGCTTCTTATCCATCGTCATTTCAGCTTTTACTGTTTTATTTGCTGTATTGTACAGGGCAATTGCTCTTGCGACAAGCAATGGATCAGGTCGTAAAAAAATAAATAATATAGCACCAGCTAAAGCATAGGCTGCAGCAGCTAAAATAAACGGCCCTACTAACGCTGGTAACGCAAAGCTTTCGGCCACCTTGCCCATTGTTGTCGCTAAATTAGGTCCTGCAACGGCTCCAAATGTCGTTGCAACAAGCGCTATACTTGTTGCCGTTGCGCGCTGCTTATCTGTCGCCAAATCAGTTCCTGCATAGCGTGCCTGCAAGTTTGTTGCTGTCCCTGCCCCGTAAAGGAACAATGCAATAAACAGCAAAGCAATATTATCGATTGCCCCCGCTACAACCACACCAAGCGCTCCAAGGCTCCCTACAAAAAAACCAGACGCTAAACCGTAGCGCCGACCATATTTTTGCGATACGCGCCCTACAATATAGGCTGCTAAAGCTGAACCCAACGTAAAGAGCGCTGCTGGCAGACCTGTCACGCTATCCGTTCCGAGCATATCTTTCGCAAGTAAAGCCCCTACTGTAATACCTGCTGCCAAGCCGGCTCCACCAAAAATTTGCGAGCACAAAATAACAATTAATGTTCGCTTATAAAGCTGCTGCCGTGCAGTTTCTGATTGGAGGTAAGGAGCTATTTTATCATTTGTCATGTACACACTTCCCTTTCAGTGCTATTATTTCGCCACACTAAGTTATTTCTAATCTACATGTTGTGAGGATAAATGTAAACATTTACAATGAATTTAAAAGGGGGGCGTACAATGTATATTCCAAAATATTTTAAAGTAACAGATATACAGGAAATTCAACAATTTATTCAACATAACAGCTTTGCAACACTTGTATCCACACATAAAAATAGACCGCTTGCTGTTCATTTACCTTTACAGCTCGTGGAAAAGGAAGATGGCCATTATTTAACTGGACATGTCGCTTACGGCAACCCAATTTGGCGCTCGTTACAAAATCATGAGCAAGTGCTCGTTATGTTCCAGGGACCACACGCCTACATTTCATCATCTTGGTACGAACAAGAAAATGTGCCAACATGGAATTATCAAGCTGTGCACATTTACGGGCAGGCAACAACTTTTGAAGGCAAAGCACTACAGCAAGATTTAGCCAAATTACTCGTCAAATATGAAAGTCATCGCGAGAAACCCGTGTTATGGGATACATTATCCCCTGAATTATTGGAACGTGAACTAAAAGGCATTGTGGGCATTCAAATTAAAATAGAAGAAATGCAAGCTGCCTATAAATTAAGTCAAAATCGAACAGCGCAAGATTACAAGGAAATAATCAAGCAGCTTGAACAAGAATCCGATGTTGAGTCACATGCAGTTGCGGAGGTAATGAAAAAACGGTCGCCTTATTAAATAAAAATGGGGAGTTTTCTGATTGGTAGTAAAGGAGCACAAGCTAAGAACTTCACACCCTGTGTGACCAACAGCCTGTTAATGAATATATTATTAAAGTGTATCTAATATACTTATGTCGCCAATGTGTATCTTGATATCAAGAGTTATTTTAAAGAAACAAAGGTTTATATAGGTTTTTTCTTTACCGATATGTATTTGTAGATAATTTACTAAAGAAAAATAATAGGTATAGCTAGCCTCTACTGATAGCTATACCTAATTTTATTTACCTTAATTGAAAATAAATATCTACATAAAAAACGTTACACCTTTTCCAAGAATTAACGCTTTTTTATAAGATCCATTAATCATTTTAAACAGTTTAGAAGGAGGTTTTTTCATGGCAGACAAGCAAAACGATTTGAAGCTGATTCGCATGAACATCTTCATAGTTAATGCGGGATACAACAGCAGAAGCATTGACCAAGCCACAGCTATGAATCCCTTAATGCGATGCACAGCGCACAGGGTAGCGCATATCTTTAGCTATATCAAAATACTTCACTCGACGGTTACACAAAATCGTGTGACAAACTGTTTTCTATGACATATCTGCGGATTTCTCTGGATATCTGCGCTTTCTTATGATTTATCTGCGAATCCCCCAAGATATCTGCGCTTTCCCTTGATTTATCTGCGAAT
>NZ_PYWN01000216.1 GCF_003049505.1 Metasolibacillus meyeri | reverse complement strand
AGATTTAACATTATATATTGTTTGTTCAAGACTTGTTAGTTGATCACGGGCTTCAACTTTTTCAGCTAAAGCTTTCTTTTGCTTTTCCTGCATTGCAATTAATTTTCGAATGGCGGCTTCTAATTGGTTCGACCATTCATCTAATTGTTGTTGTAGAGTTTTATTAAAAACCATACCGTACTGAGTTAAATTTTGTTGAATAGCTTGTTTATCAACGACTTCGATTTCATCAAAAACCGTTATATAACCCCAATCTTTGTTTACGAAGCCTCCAAAAAAACGTTTCGCTCCTCCAAATAACCCTTTTTGCTTTTCTTGGCGCTTTATCTTTTCCGAACGTGATTGGACATTTAAAAACTGCTGAGATTGCTGATTGTTTGTGGATGGAACGAGCGATCTTAGTAGCTCCCCTAAATCTGCGCCAAATTCATTCATTAACTTTGAAACGTCCGAATGCTTTTTCTTCATTTCGCTAATGAACGTATCTTCGATTTTTCTTGCACTATTTTTTACACTTGATAAAATTTCTCTTGCACCAATTAAGTCGCTATCGCTTAGCGTATTTATTTTCGTCTTACATTGTGTAAGCTCAGTATTATAGGTTTTAAGTGTCTGCGTAAGCTTGAATTTCATTTTATTAAGTTCGTAGGAAGCGTTATCCATCGCAATAATTTGCTTTTCGAGATCATTTTGGATACGTTCGATTTCTCTTTCAAACGATTCTTTATCACCGCTTAATTTACTTTCTTCTTCTATTAAATTATTCATCATACGAACTAAACTACATCCACGTGTGCGGAATAACTGCGGACCAATTTTTTGCTCATAAG
The DNA here is from genome assembly GCF_003049505.1 of Metasolibacillus meyeri. Taxonomy (GTDB): domain Bacteria; phylum Bacillota; class Bacilli; order Bacillales_A; family Planococcaceae; genus Metasolibacillus; species Metasolibacillus meyeri. The sequence goes on along the minus strand of NZ_PYWN01000216.1, from coordinate 5,649 downwards.
ATTGAATCATGTTGAGTAATTGTTCTAGTTGTGATTCTTTTAATTTTTGTTTATCTTTTTGTTGTCGTGCATCAATCGCACGCTTCGCTGATATCTGGACGATCTGGACGATTTCATGCAACGATGAATCGATTGAATCTAAAATTCTTTTTGTACGATTAAAGTGTTCTTTTGCTACTTCTTCACGGCTTTTTTCGACAATTCCATTAACACCAATTTTCGGCACGACAGAATCTAACATATTTTGAACGATAATCATTGGCTTATGTTGCTCATTAATTTGATGTAAAATGCGATGTGTAGTCGCATCTGAATTTGTTTTTAACGTTACTACATATAAGCATAAGTCGATTGTAGGTAAAAGTGTTGATAACGTTAATTCCTCATGACGCTCTAAGCCAAATGCATCTAAGCCTGGACTATCAATAATTTGAATATTATTGGGCAACAAGAAATGCTTTGATTGTAAATGAATTTCTTTTACTTTAAATTTATTTTCAACATTATTAGCTTCATCACCGTATTTTTTTAACGTCTGGGCAACATCTTTCTCTGCAACTTTAATCATTTTTCCATCTTCAAAAACAATTTTGGCGTTAGTCGTATTTCCTTTGGAACAAATAATAATTGACCCCGAGCTTGGACGTACAGCTGTTGGCAATATAGGCTCACCTAACAATGCATTTAGCAACGTTGATTTACCACTGCTTGTTACGCCAACTAATCCGATACGAATCGTCTCATCATTCCAACGTTCCATACTTTCTTCTAGCTGTAAGCGTTGAACTTTAAAGTAATTAGCAAGCGTATTATTTTCAGATAAAAGTTCAAATAACTTTTTTCCATATGTAATCTCGTTCATATTTCCTGATATTCCCCTTTTGTATGTGCATTTAAGATTTAATATTCTATTTAGGGAATGCTGAACAACTCCTGACCATGGTCTTTAAACAATCTTGAATAGAAAACCAGATAATATGTTTTGTACCCACTTTTGTAAAATAATCAAGAAAAGAATCCTTGAGGATCTTTTCTATATTTAATGATAAAGAATTGAAGGGAATAACAGTCTCAATCGACTGTTTTAGACAAGCTTGAATAAGACCTAGCCCAAGTTTAAGCTTGCCTGTGCCGAATTTCCCTTCCTGCTTGCGGATAAGTTTCTGTAATGGCTTCAACTGTTTCTTCATCACTCAATCCAAGTCTTTCCTTGATGATCTGGGAACCAAGTGCAAGTCGGACATTATAGGTCATACTTACTTTTTTAGTATCGCCAAGCGTCTTGATATAAGCCTCTTCCACCTCGTTCCAAGGGATAAGGGAAGCCATACGAACCCAACGATTATCAACGTTTAACCGTCCTCCAAATGGTAAGAAAAATTCGTGTGGCAGGATCATTTGATTTTCGTTGTGTTCGTACATGGTAATCCCTCCTAATCTAAAATTTAAATTTTCGAGTAGTTTCCTTTTGCATCTTTATTCGACAAAAGATGTGGAAAACCTTTTAAATAGAAGAATGTTGGGTTGTTCAGTAGTCTCTAATTAGTTTGAGGTTAATTGAAATTAAATTACGCTTTCGACATTTGATAAGTGTATTAAATGCTCAATTTTTTGTATTCCATCTCGAAGCTTTTTAATTTCAGTTTCTTTATTTTCGAATTGAGTTAAAACAATTTCATATTCGTCTGTGATATTTTTTAATAATTCACTCGTAAAGTTATCTTCAATAAATAACAATTTTTCCTTAAAAGCTTTTACCTCATCAGTAAAGCGATTCGAAATCTCCTCTAAAATTTCACCAACATAACTAGCTAGTTTGTTCTTCATCTCAACTTTAGAGCTTGCATCACGTACTTCACCTGAAAAACTACTACCTAATGTAGATAAATATTGACTAATATCCATTTTGAAAACTGGAATTTCAATCGCCTGTATTGTTTTTTCTGTTAGTAGCTTGAAATAGGCTGGTTCATAAAATTCGGAACCTGTATCAAAATTTTCGATAACAGTAGTTAGTAATTTACGTTTTAATTCATGAAAACTTACAGCATCTAAAAATGCTTGCTCAACCATATTCACAGCATCTACTCCGAAATTACGTAAGTTTTCAAGTGCATCTGAAACATCTAAATAATAATAGCGAGTTTCAACAGTATAGTATTCTGTGCTAGAAGATCCCCAGGAAAAAGGATTGTACCATTTTGAAGTAGATACCGTTCGCGAACGTGTCTCCGTTTCAATACCAGTACGCTCTGTTACATTCGAATAATCCTTACTTGCTTGTCGTAATGCCATACTCCCCTGTGTTTTAGAAGCTTCTAATTTTGTAAATAAATCCGTAAAGATATTTTTTGTTGCAGATTGTATATTTAAGATCTGCGTTTTTATTTCTTGCTTTTGTTTACTAATAGATTCTTGATCATGTTCAACTAGCATGGTAAGACGACGTTTTTGTAAGGTTAATAGATTATTTAATTCCAGTTGAAGTTGTTGCTCTGCTAAAGGTAAAAAAGATTTAGACTTTTCTAAGAGAGTCACTTCTTTTTGTTTTATTACTTCAGTAAATACTTGTTGTACATCACGAATATTACCGATATAATGAAGCATTTCCAAGGTTAAATCATCATGTTCATTCAAGTTCTCAAAAATGATTTGCTCGTCCTTCGCAAATTGATGCTCATCTTTACTACTCATATTATGAGCCATAGACGAAACAAAAATAGGACTCGCACATTCCTTAATGACCACTTTTAACACATCACTTGCGTTTCGCTGCTCTAAGCGTTCAATAAATGCATTAATATTTTTGTTTGCCACACGGCGCAAACGCTTTTTAGTATCTTCATCCGCTTCTTCTAACGAATCAAAATCATAAATGGTATCCTGTAGTCCTTCATCATAACGACTCGCAATCAACACTAAACGCTTTACACCCTTTTGAGGCAGCTGAGACGTTAATAAATCCATATCTGTTTGGTCCAAGAAATTACTAGCACGACTCAAGAAAAATACTACGTCACATACTTCCATAAACTGTTTTGTTTTATCTGTACGTGATGCAATTGGATCATTTAAGCCAGGTGTATCGACAATTGAAATTTCCTGTAGATGTGGATTATTGATTTTTAAAGTAACATGTTTTACAAGTGCTGTTAAACGGCCATTCTCACCAACATATTCATTAAGTTGGCTCATTAGTTCAGTTTCACTAGCAAATGTTACAACCTCTGACCCTTTTTCTAAATAGCTTTGAACGTCAATTTGCTGCTGCTGGGCAAGTTTAACAATTTCACGTGCAACTCGATACTCATCTAATTCCGATTGACTTTTTGCACGCTCTTGAATTTGTTGCCACTCTTCGTGGGAGTAGTAGAAAATCTCAATACTATTTTCTTCAGCATATTCTATTTTCGTCAATGTAGCCGTTTTTGGTGTTGAAGCACGCGGCAAAACGTCCTTCCCATCAAAAATCATCGTATTTAAAAAGGATGATTTACCAGCCTTAACTTGACCAATAATCCCGATATTTAGCTTTCGATTCTCTTGGAAGAAATCATCTATTTTCAACTGGAAACTTTCTTTTAAATTTCGAACCATAGATAAATCTTCTACAGATAAAAACGAAAGCTGTTCAGTTATTTGTTCAAGCTTTGCCAGATGGCGCTGGAAGTTTTCTTGTTCTATTGCAGTTTTGTTAAATAAATGCATGTCGCACCTCTACTTTAAGAATACAATGTTATTTAAATCTCGATAGTTACGTCCATTAAAGTTAGAACAATTTGATAAATTATTGTTACTTTCAATGAAATCCCTAGTATTTTCTACAGAAATTATCGCAATTGGATCATCGTATTTATTTTCTTTTTCTAAATAATTTAATATTGATTGGAGTGAAATAATTCTTAACTGCATTGAAATCTTTTCAAAGTTATTTTTGGAGAATGTAAATTGCTCTACATGACGCACCTTAAACAAATAGCCCTCCCTCACTTTTACGTTTTTTAATTGAAGATTATTAATTTGAATTACTTTTACGTTTTCTATTTCAATCGAATGTATTGGTAGGTAAGCTCCTGAGGCAATAGCTTGTAAACTAACAGGGAATTGTAAATTGTCAATGATAACCTCATCTATTCCTACAATTTTCAACTTAACATCTTCGTCAAAAAATATGCAATCTTTCAGCGTGATTTTCGTCATTGCCGATAATGGACTTTTACTTGAATTTTTTATTTGAACTTTTTCTAACATTATCTGTTGAGCATAATAATCTTTTAAATCCACAACCGTTTTCCCATCTCCAACAATTTTAATTATTGGTGCAAACTTAGATGATATTGCCGTTAAATAATGACCAACACTTAACTGGAATGATCTGTTTTTCTCAAATAAATTGTGTATACTTCCATGGTTGACCGTTAAAATTGCTTTCACTATGTGACACGCTCTATTGAAGTCCCCTTCCGAAATATCTAAATTGTAAACCAGCTCTGCTACATATTCCCCTAAACGCTTCTCCTGATGTATACCTAAAATCATTAAAGAGTCTATTATGAATACTTCTGTTAAATCATTTTCCTTAAGAAGGCTATAAAACTGTGATACATCTTGAAGCGTTAAAGTTTTACTTTTATTTACATAGCTTTCGAATGACTCATTCATTCCGAAATTATTATAAATTCTTGCTACTAGTGAATAACGCTCCATTTTGGATGCTTCACTTTGATGAACAATTGACATGAGTATTTGTAAATAAAGATTTTTCACATATTCATCATGCTGCTCTACAATATGGTATTGGAAAGGGTTGTTTTTAGCTTCTAATAAGAGTTTTTCGAAATCGATACTGCTATCTTTAACTGGTTCTGCTACCTGCGTAGCCAAATCTTCTAATTGTTGCATTACAATTTGGATTTGTTGTTGTAGATTTAACATTTTAGCCTCCGTTTATGGATTAAAAATTAATTGATTTGGGTTACAATTTTTAATTTCATTCCCACTCTCACCTTGCTCAGATATGATGCCATATTCCATATGTAAGTATTCTAAAAAAGTCCTATTGTCAGTAAAATCTTGTTCAATTTGATAAAACTCATATCTTTCGATAGTTGTATTAGCATCATTTACAATTAGTCCTCCTACCTGCCCATTATATTGCCCGTTTGCATTGCATTCAAAAAGTTTATTATTTCTAATATCAAATGTTTTAATTTCACCAAAGAATATTGGTGCATTACTATACGGTACAGAATCTGAAGCATTTAAAGAGATACCTTTAAACAATGAATTATAAATAAATAAGTTTGTCTTTCCAATTGATCTTATTACACCACCGTAAATATAATCCTCTCCACTTACTTCTATATTCTTTACAGCAGATTTTGTGATGTAAATATTTTCTACATATGACATATTAAAGATGTTGCTACTGCTATCTTCAAATAAACAATTATCTATAATAACTCCTTGTATATTAGCTAAATGCAAAGGTGTTGTAATACCAACAAACTCACACTCTTTATAAATAATAAGTTTTTTCTTTTCTATTGCGGTTTCTGTATTTTGGGAAGTAAACTTCATTCTAAAAAAGAGAATAATCTCATCATTTTCAATCATTTGATCGAATTCTTGATTGGTTAACATATCTTT
>NZ_PYWN01000215.1 GCF_003049505.1 Metasolibacillus meyeri | reverse complement strand
AAAGCTTTTTAGAACCCCCCGCATAGCAGGGGGTTTTCATTTCCACAATAAAAAGTAGGGCATATCAGAAAAGGGAATACCTTTTCTGACAGCCCTACTACAAGCTTCATTTTACAGACCATCATAAAGTGCTTGAACTGGTTTTGTTAAAATACGATTTACTTCTTCAATGACGCGACTTAAGCCCATTTCAGCTTCAAGCATTGCAAGAATTTTTACGTTTTGTTGTGCTAGCTGTGCTGCCTTTTGTGCGTAGGCCAGTTCATCTTCCAATAGCTCCTCGCCAGCCATTTGCTTTTGTTGTAACTTTACTTGAATATCGCGGAAGCTTGTAAATAAATTTTTTGCTTCCTCATCTCCACGCACAGCTTCTACCGTTTCTTGTAGCAATTTGAACTCATTCGTGTTGCGAAATGTCGCTTCCAATCTGTTAATATCATCATAAATGTTAATCATCATATTTCCTACTCTCTTATTATTTTGTCATAAAGACAATAATTGCTTGCACAATACCGACAAGCCCACCGATAATACCACCTAACCATGTAATCATACGCAGTTCACGGCTAATTATGCCTAATACAAGCTCTTCAAGCTTTGCAATGGGGAATGAATCCACTTGCTCTCGCACAACTTCCGCTAAATTTAGACGCTTCAGCACATCTTCAATTTTACCCTCTGCCGCTAAAAAAGCTTTATCCATTACTTTTGGCAAGAGTTCGTCACATGCCCAAGCTTGTCCATTTGGCCAGTAATCGTTAATTGTTTTATCTAAACGTGCCTCAATTGCCAGCTGTTCCTTCGCATATGCTTGAATGCTCTGTTCAATCGTACCAAAATTTACATCTTTCATAAAGTCCATTGCTGGTCGTTGCTTAATTTTCTCCCATTCCGCTGAAAAAATGCGATATAAAAGAGAGCTTGTCCCAGGTGCCTGTAGAAAGCGAATGAGCTCACGTTGCACCTTTTCCACAAGCGACAAAGAATCACCCATAAACATTTGAATCATGCCGCCAAAAGAGCCTTTGGAGTTTAAGAAATCGTCCAATAAATTTTTAATTGTTTTGGCACCCTCTGGTGATTGGAAGTAAGCGACTCCCTTATCCAAAATTTGATCGACAGCATCGCCAATTTTTTTATCTAAAACAGGCTCTAAATCTTCTGGTAATAGCTGTTGAATCGTTTTGGTTGATAAGACATTTTTCACCGATGCAAACTGATTTGCAATCACTTCATCTACTTTTTGTTCAATCAAAGTAGGCGTATGCTGCAAATTAGCGAGCTTTAACCAGTCATGAATTGTCTTATCTGTGGTAAATATCGTTTCAGTAATTTTTTGCTTCGCAAAAGCCTGCACATTATCACGTATATCCTGTGATAAAAATTTCTTTTTAACCGTATCAGGCGTTAATAAATATTCCGATACCGTTTTTCCTAATTGAATCGCCAGTACATCGCGTCTTTTAGGAATAAGCCCCGGCGTTAACGGCAAGCGCCAGCGCATAAAATAAATCGGCTTATACGGACGGAATAGCATTTTAATCGCCATATAGTTTGTTGCAGCACCTACAATTGCTCCCACACCTGCTAGTAAAATTAATAGTCCAAATAAACTATCCATGATATCCTCTCGTTTCTATATCAATTACGCTCATATTGTATAACAGAAATGCCATTTCACAAAACAATCGCTATTGCATATTGTTTCACTTATTTAGTACGATGAAAGGAAAGGAGTGGTTTCATGATTCAACATTTTCACTTTAAGCCATTGTATGAAAACAAACAGCTACCCGGCTGGTTTATTAGTTTCTTCTATAAACAACAGCGCTACCAAGCAGAATATCATAAGGATGGCAGCATTCGATTTATTGATGTATCGCCCGCCGAGGAAGATTTAGCAGTTGTTGAGAAGATGGTACACGAGTTAATGTTATTCCATGTGTATGATTAGGGGGTGCCTGGCACGCAAACAATTCTGACAATTCACTACAATTTAAGGAGGCTGCCCCTAAAGCGGACAACCTCCTTATTTTACATTTCTCCAACTCTTGTTCGAGTAAAGATTAATTCAATAAATGCTGCGCTACCATAAAGCGATGTTGGTGGTGAAAAAATTTGCAGTAACTCCCAGCCTTCCATTGCATACCGATGAATTACCTCATGATAATCATCTACTTTTTGATAAAAGCCTGGTATCCCTTTTAAACCGATTTTTTCAAAAGCGTATTCCTTCATTTCTCTTCCTCCCCCACATACTCTATTAAATCCCCTGGTTGGCAATTAAGTGCTTTACAAATAGCATTTAATGTTGAAAAGCGAATTGCCTTTACCTTTCCCGTTTTTAAGTTCGATAAATTCACAATCGAAATATCCACTTTTTCTGCTAGTTCACTTAGTTGCATTTTGCGATCCGCTAATACGCGATCTAACCTAATAATTATCATTTATTCACTTCCTATAAGGTTGTATCAAATTCTTCCTGTAGGAACACACCATACTTGAATATCCTGCTAATAATCCATATCACGACTCCACCAAATAACAGACTCCAATGAATGCTGAAAAAATCATATGAAATAGCTTTTATCCATTCACTCTTCTCCATGAAATAAGATAAAGAAAAAATTTGATCAAACAAGTAAATTGTCATCGTTTGTGTGAACTTTATCGTCAAGCTCATTAAAATAAATCCATAAGCAATCCATTCAATATACTTACTGTTTTTCAATGTAAATACTTGATTACTTTTTAGCCCTTTTAGTATTGATTGTACACAATATGTAATCCATAATAACAGCACTATATAAAATATACATAGTAGAAGCAATGCGATGATTAGTGCTTTGTCAAATTGAAAGCTATTGAGAACTTGATCGCTTAACACAAGCTTAACGCCCCCTATATTTAATGTTGCCTGTATTTCCCCTTTTTCTAATAAAACAACCATTTTCTCACTTGGCATTATTCCTATGAAAGCAAGTAATAACAGGAGACCTCCTAAAACCACACTCGACACTGCCAAAACGATTTTCATCAATATATGAAATACGCTAATAAAGGTTTGAAACTTTTTTCTCTGTAAAATCGATTCCATATTCATTCCCCTTTCTTTATTTTTATTATAGCGGATTTTTATTTAAAACAATAATTTTTTAATGATAAACATTAAAAAATTATTGTTTTTCATTTCTTCAATGTCCTACTTTCAACAAAATAAAAAGG
>NZ_PYWN01000214.1 GCF_003049505.1 Metasolibacillus meyeri | reverse complement strand
ACGTAATGATACATTTTGATTTCCTCGCTTTCTTCTTTTATTCATTATAGCATGTTGTTGTCAGGAAATAGTGTGACACAAAGCGAAACTTCATTCAATCAATTACGCCTAGGCTAACTCTCGTTCAGATTTTGCTCGTAGCAGAAGTTAACCTAAAAGCGTCACAACACGTGCCAACGGTTAACTGACCTGCATCGTGCAGATCTCCTCTTCAAAATCTGTGAAACCCGCTGAATCATGATAAAACTTTTGTGCTCAAATCGCTCCTTATGATATAGTTAAATCAATAAACTAGAGGTGATTGTGATGAATCGAAAGGTACTGAAACGTCTTCCTTTACACAAATTAATGGATTTGAAAGTGGACTATGCTTTTAAACAAATGTTTGGTAGTGAAAAGAATAAAGAAATTACCATTGTGTTTTTAAACGCTATTTTACAGCGGACAGGTCGTGATACAGTGCAAGAAGTCTTCTTTGTCAACCAAGAAGTGGGGGGCGAATATCAAGAGGATAAGCAATCTCGACTAGATATTGTTGTTAAAACACAAAAAGGTGAATGGATTAATGTAGAGATGCAGTTATCGAATCAAGATGATATGCTCAAGCGTACACTGTATTACTGGTCACGCTTATATACAGCACAGCTTCAAAAAGGAAAGGGCTATCGAACATTGCTCCCAACCATTACCATTAATATTTGCAATTTTACCATTTTTGAAGAACAAACGTATTATCATAGTACCTATCATTTGTATGAGGATACAACTTTGAAGCGCTTACAATCACAGGACGATATATTAGAAGTCCATTTTATTGAGATGAATAAATTTCTAAAAGCATGGCATCAAGAGCAATTAAATCCTTTTGATGATATTTTGGCAAGATGGCTATTGTTGCTTGGCATGGTAGATGCGCGTAAGGAGCAAGTGTATCAAGATATTTATCAAGAACTGGAGGTGCTAGCAATGAAAGATGAAACATTGTTGGAGGCATTCAATGTGTGGGAAAGCCTAAGCCAAACACCAGATACAATCATTGCGTATCAATCACGCTTAAAGGCAATTTTGGATGAAGAGGCCCGATTAGATGATGTACGTGAAAAAAGCCTTCAAGAAGGAATTGAACAGGGAATTGAGCAGGGGATTGAACAAGGTGTCCTCAAAGTAGCGAAGGAGCTCATCTCGTTAAATTTAGATGTAGAAACAATCAAGCGTGCAACAGGGTTGTCTGAGCAAGCAATTGAAGGGTTGCGGGAGAAATATTAACTTCTTTCAGCAATGTTTTTTGCACCGAAAGCAAATATTTTCTGTGCGAAAGCGAAGCGACAGGTACAAAAGTCTCCCAGCTCTATAGGTGGTGAGATGAATGCACCCGCTGAGAAATGTATAAAGAGCTGTATGGAAAGTAAGGGACTCATATGCCACTTTCCATACAGCTCTATTTTATTTAAAATCCTAATTTCCCAAACAATGCTTTTCTTGCATCTAATTCCACTTTGTG
>NZ_PYWN01000021.1 GCF_003049505.1 Metasolibacillus meyeri | reverse complement strand
AAAAAGAATTTGTCGCTGACGTTACACTTTCGCGACAGGAGAAGATTTGCTGAAAGAAGTTAAAAAAAACGTTCCATTGCTTGCTGAAATGCTGTCATTTTGTGTTGCTCTTTCAAGGCAAGACGAAACCATTGTCCATCCATCCCTAAAAAATTTTGCGTATGACGTAACACGATTCCTTCTTTAAGCAATGAAAAATAAAACTCAGTTGCATCGTATTCGGAGGGCAAACGAAATGCAACATAGTTTGTTTCACTATTCGTCACAGCACAGCCTCGCGCCTTTAACCAATTCACCATATTCACACGCATTGCCCTCGCTTGCTGTCGTGAGCTTTCACAAAAATCGCCTTCCTGTAGTGCCTGTATACCAAGTGCAATCGCAGCAGCGCTCACATTCCAATGCGGCAATTCCTGTTTAATATCAGCCGCCTGCTGTGTTAATGCGTAGCCTAGTCTCACGCCCGCCATGCTATACATTTTTGTCATGGAACGTAGCACCGTTAAATTGGTAAATGAAGCGACTAAATCAATGACGGACTGCGCTTCATCCGTCCAATCCATAAACGCCTCATCAACGACCACATCACAGCCTACCTGTTGCCCGTGTTTGAGCAACTCGATTAACTGATGCTTTGGTGTAACAACGCCCGTAGGATTGTTCGGATTACAAATATAAACAGCCTTTGCGCTTGCCATCGCTTGCTTCAATTGCTCCATTGGTAATGCATAGCTTATTAGCTCCTCCACTGCAACAGATTGAATGATGGCCTGCTGCTGAAGCAATGTGCGTCTATATTCGGAAAAAGAAGGCTCGATGATGATAACCGTTTTTTTCGTATAGCGTTTAGCTATTGCCATTAAAATTTCCGCTGCCCCGTTGCCTATAACAATATGCTCCTTCGCAATATGATGGTGTAGCGCTAATTCACCGTGCAAAGGCTCAGCATCTTCATGTGGATACATGGCGATTTGCTCAAATAATGCTGCCCAGACATTCGAAAAGCTGGCAGGTGGTCCTAAAAAATTAACATTTTCGCTTAAATCGATGACTTGTGCAGGCATTTCAAGTTGAAGCGCTTGATACAATGTCGCTGGATTAGCTCCATGTGCAGGATATCGCATAAAACAAGCCTCCCATCAGTAATGTAAAAAATATCGTAACGCTATATAAATGCTGAATGGAACGTAAAATATGCTCCTGCTTTAATTCAACACTCGGCTCTCCCATATAAGCGCGAAAGGACGTTTTTCCTTGGTACGTATTTTCACCACCTAAACGGATGCCTAGCTGCAATGCGGTAGCAGCCTCCAAATAGCCACTATTTGGGCTCGGATGCTTTTTCGCATCTCTTAACCAGTAACGCAGCCGTTCCTTCCATGTAAAAGGCCCTTCGTTTTTTGTCAAACATAAAATGCACAAGCCCGTGATACGGCTTGGGATAAAATTGGCGATATCATCGAGCTTTGCAGCAAAATGACCGAACTCCCCGTAACGCTCATTGCGATAGGCAATCATCGAATCAAGCGTATTGATCGCTTTATATACCCATACACCTGTTGCGCCGAATAAAAGCGCATAAAAAATCGGTGCTGTAATGCCATCGCTCGTGTTTTCAGAAACTGTTTCCACAACGCCACGTACAATTTCAGGCTCTTCCAAATGTGCCGTATCACGCCCAACAATCCAGCCAAGCTTCGTACGCGCCTCTTGCATATCCCCTTGTTTCAGCGCTTCGTAAACGACCATTGCCGCATCCTTCAAGCTTTTTTGTGCAATCGCAATCGCAATCAAAATAATTTCGATTATAGCCGCGAACCAAATGGAGACAAGTCCTGCTAAATAAATAAGCAGCCAGACGACAAACCCTGTGATGCTCACAACAAGCACAGCCGTTACAGCACCTTTGACAAAGCGTGCTGCTCCATGATTCAAACGGTGCTCGAAAAAGGAAATGAGCTTGCCAATCCACATAACTGGATGTGGCAGTGAGCGCGGGTCACCAATGATACGATCAAGTAGAATAGCAACGCAAACAATCACCAACTTCATTGCAGTTCACCCTTTTGATACGCATCATAGCCATCAATCGCTTTATGCAGTGTCGCTGCAACGCCTTTTCCTATGAGCGCACCTAAACGTGTAATCGAGCCCCCATATTCATGATACTCACCTTGCTTCGTTACAGCTAGAGCGATGCTATCTGTCGACGTTCCCGTTGCGACCGTACCACTTTTCTTATCTAGAATATGGCGTTCAGACAATACTTTTACCTTTGCTTCGATGATGCAATTATATGCTTGAATCAATGCCTCATCGCTCATATCCCCGTTTATAAAAACGAAAATATTAATCGTCCCAACAGTTGGTCGGTATGTATATTGATACGACTGTGTCACATCGACTGCATTGCCTAAACCCGCCGTAATAAAAACGTCAATCGATGTTCCCCCGTCTAGATAATCCTCTCTCATAACAAAGCGCTGCGGTACGGCTGTCATCATCGCAACAGTCGCTTGTAAAGGCACTGTATAACGCTGTAAAAATTGCTCATATTCTCGCTTTGCATCTTCTGGATAATAATCTTTACTCACCGTCCGATTAACGAAATATTGATAATAGCCAATACCTGGATTCACCATCGCGGAGCTTAGTACCTTTAATGGTCGCTCGCTTTTGATAACGAGCAACTCTTCATCTCGTTCAACCGTCAGCATGTCGACTCCCCCATTTGCATCATTTCATAAAATTTTTTCATAGTAAGATTTTCTCGATAATGGATAGCATTCATTTCAACATAATGCCCACCATCAGTTTTGGCTTCCATCTATAAAAATAGTAAAATCGTTGCTGCACATGCTAAGCAAACAGCCATATAAGCAAGTGAAATAATAAATTTTCGTTGCTCCTTTTTAAATACGTATTCCATCACTACACGAATCGCAAATACAAGGCCGAAAAATAAAAACAATACAAAGTATAAATATTTCCCGCTAAACCCTCTCACTGCAACATTGACGATAAAAAAGGCACACAATAAAATTTCAAACACAAAATGAAGTTTATTGACATATTGATCCATAAACTTTTCATTTTTTTGAATGCTAAATTTCTTTCTTAACCATAAATCCAGTATGCCAGCCATCACAAAGCCGACAATAAAAACAGTAATAATCACAGCTTTAAACCTTCCTTAACTTTTATTTTAATTCTAAAGCCTTTTTTGTACCGAATGCGTGGCGGGATGAATGCTTCAATTTGACTGAAAAGTCTACGTGTAACCTTAAACCCTCTAGCAAATGACACAAACTGTAAAAAAATTACTCACTAACGTCTATCGTGACGGTTTTAGGCTCACTTCCACGCATCCGAAAAGAATCTCGGCTCAATGGTCATTTACTTTTGTAAATAGTGATTTCGCCAGTCATCTGGTACTAAGCTTCCACCTGTTGACCAAATGAGATGGTGCGTATTTTGCATGAACGGCTTTAATCCATGCTGCTCCACATAGCCCAGCCCTTTACGTGCAAGCTGTATCGGTCCAAAAAAGCCCGCATGTGCAGATGGCTCCATGAAAATATGCTCGCTATTATACATTTCTTGCAAGCTTTCAAATAAAAACACGTCCTCTACAGTATAACAACCACTCACAATCGTTGCCATCTGTGCGCCGACAAATTTCGACGCACGCCCTACCGCAAGTCCATCCGCCTCCGTCACATTGGTTAAACCAATTTGTGCCACATCGATTTCATCATGCAAGTCTGTCATCATACCGAGCAACATGCATGGTGACTGCGTTGGCTCAGCAAAGAAAATATGCACATTCGAGCCATACAACTGCTTCAAGCCATAGCTAATGCCGCCTGGTGCACCGCCAACACCGCATGGGAGATAAACAAATAACGGGTGTTCCTCATTCACCGTAATGTTTTCGGCTTCAAGCTGTGCCTTTACACGCAGTGCTGCCACCGCATAGCCTGCGAATAAATCGAGCGAATTTTCATCATCGACAAAATGACATGTCGCGTCTTGCTCTGCCTCTAATCGCCCCTGCTTGACAGCCTCACTATAATCGGCCTCATACTCAATGACAGTCACACCTAAATCTCGCAGCAATTGCTTTTTCCATTCCTTTGCATCCATCGACATATGCACTGTGACATGAAAGCCCAATTTTGCACTAATAATGCCGATACTTAAACCTAAATTGCCTGTCGAGCCTACCGCAATTTTATAGTTTTGAAAAAATTGACGGAAGCGCTCATCATATAATTGGCTATAATCATCTTCTATAGACAGTAAGCCGTGCTGAATCGCTAAGCTCTCCGCATGCTTCACTATTTCATAAATACCTCCACGCGCTTTCACAGAACCCGCAATTGGTAGCTGATGATCACATTTTAATAGAAGTTTTCCTTCAATTTTCGTCTCATAGGTATTTTCTAAATAAGTTTTCATCCGCCCAATCTCCATAATTGGTGATTCAATGATTCCTTCATATTCCTGCATTTCTGGAAAAGCGGCTTCAAAATACGGAGCAAAACGCTTCCATCTTGCCTCTGCCTCATACACCATTGCCATTGAAAAGGGAAAGCTTTGTTCATCATTTACTTGTTCATTCAACCAACATATAGGTTCAGCTCGTTGTAAAGGTGGGATTAAAGGAAATTTTTCGATAAGTTGCTCGATTAAATTATGCATTATTATTCATTTCTCCTCTCAATTTTACGGCGCGTTCACAAATTTGTTGAAAACATTTTTTGAAGGCAATATTATTTTCCTCAGTACGCTTTTTTGGCCCTCTCGTTCTCCCTCCTGCTCGACGGAATTTTGCACTTTCATAACGAAAAGCGAGCAATTGGTCTATATTATCCGCTGTCATTTCTCTTCCATTATGATCGACGACAAAAGCACCTTTAGCCAAACACATAGCAGCCAAACCATAATCTCCTGTAATGACAATATCATGTTTCGAAAGCGCATTTACCAGCTTAAAATCAACCGAATCAGGTCCTTTTGGTACAACAATTGTTATAACATTATCACGTTCAATACGATGAGAAGTATCGCAAAACAAGATTGGTTTTATCTTATATTGAGATGAAACAGATAGCGCCACATCAATCACTGGACATGCATCCGCATCAATTAATAATTGAATCACGATGTATTTCCCCTTTCCAAAAATGCTTTTCTTTCCTTTATTTTATTATTTTTATATAACTTAAACCCAACATTTTCCTAACTCCTGCCCTAAAAACGAATAAAAATTTATTGAATTGTAAGAAAAATCATAATACTATAGCATTTAAACGTATTTTGAGGAGGGAACTTGTTTTATGATGACAGATGTAATGACAAATGAGCAAGTGGCAAAAGAGTATATTGATGATGTATTCAAAAAACTAAAACAGAAATACGCCTTTGAATTAGAATTTTTACAGGCAGTTGAAGAGATTTTCTTATCGCTAGTCCCTGTATTTGCCCAAAACCCAGAATATATCCACCATAATATTTTAGCACGTATTGTTGAACCTGACCGCATTATTTCATTCCGCGTCGCATGGCAAGATGACAACAACAACGTACAAGTGAATCGTGGCTATCGCGTACAATTTAACAACGTGCTAGGTCCATATAAAGGAGGCATCCGCTTCCACCCAACAGTAAATGAATCGATTATGAAATTTTTAGCCTTTGAACAAATTTTAAAAAATGCGTTAACAGGTCAACCAATCGGTGGGGCGAAAGGCGGCTCAGATTTTAATCCAAAAGGAAAATCGGATGCTGAAATTATGCGCTTCTGCCAAGCATTTATGACGGAGCTACACCATTATATCGGCCCTGATCGTGATGTACCAGCAGGTGATATTGGTGTTGGCGCTCGTGAAATCGGCTATATGTGGGGACAATATAAGCGCATCCGCGGGCAATTTGAACAAGGTGTATTAACTGGTAAAAAGCCTGGTTACGGCGGTTCTCTAGGTCGCAAGGAAGCAACAGGCTATGGTTTAGTGTATTTTGTGAGCGAGATGCTGCATGATGCAAATTTATCATTTATCAATAAAACAGTGGTTGTATCTGGCTCAGGTAATGTAGCGATCTATGCGATTGAAAAAGCACAGCATTTCGGCGCAAAAGTCGTAGCATGCTCAGATTCAAACGGCTATATTTATGATCCAAACGGCCTTGATTTAAAAGCTGTTAAAGAAATCAAAGAAGTCAAAGGCGCTCGCATTAACACCTATTTAAATTATCACCCTGAAGCAACGTATTTTGAAGATTGCTCTAAAATTTGGACGGTTCCTTGCGACATCGCTTTACCTTGTGCAACACAAAATGAAATTAACGGCGATGCGGCACGCACACTTGTTGAAAATGGCGTTAAATTAGTGGCAGAAGGTGCAAATATGCCATCAGATTTAGAAGCGATTAACATCTTTTTAGACGCTGGCATTTTATTCGGCCCTGCCAAAGCAGCCAATGCTGGTGGCGTAGCTGTTTCGGCGCTTGAAATGGCACAAAACTCAGGCCGCAATAGCTGGACGTTTAATGAAGTAGATGCGAAATTACACGATATTATGAAAGCCATTTTCACAGAAAGCAAAGAAGCTGCAGAAAAATACGGCTATCCCAACAATTTAGTCGTCGGCTCAAACATCGCAGGCTTTACAAAAGTAGCAAATGGGATGATTGCAGAAGGCGTTTATTAAGAAAAGTCGATAGCTTTTGAAGGAACAGACGTGACAACAGTGATTTCTGTTGTCACGCTCTTCATTCGACAATAAATGTATTGCGAATGATTGCCCTGTCCTTGTTCATTTAAAAGCCCTCTTACTTAATATACTGGATTTTAGAAAAAATAGGCATGCGATTTCTCCCTTATTCAAAAGATTTTCCACAGTCTACAAACGAACATTCTCTATAGACAAGCATATAATTGTCCGTGTTACAATATAGCTATACTTTGTGAATTGGAGGGTTTCTTGTGGAATTAGTGTACACAGGTAAAACAAAAGATGTCTTTAAGCTAGAAGATGGTCATTATTTATTGAAATTTAAAGATGATGTAACAGGTGAAGATGGCGTGTTTGATCCAGGGGCAAACACAGTTGGCTTAACAATTGATGGCGCTGGCTTAGCAGGACTTCGCTTGACTTCCTTCTTCTATTCAAAGCTAAATGAACAAGGCGTACCAACACATTATGTGGATGCCAATTTCGATGATGCAACAATGACTGTGAAACCTGCTACAGTATTTGGTAATGGCTTAGAGGTCATTTGCCGCTTTAAAGCTGTTGGCTCCTTTTTACGTCGCTATGGTGCTTATGTACAGGAAGGTCAGGATTTAGACGCATTTGTTGAAGTAACGATTAAAGATGACGAACGACTAGACCCACCGATTTCGGCGGACGCACTTGCAATGTTAGGCATTTTATCATTAGAGGAATACGAAATTTTAAAGCAACGCACAATTGAAATTTCAAAATTCGTGGCAGTGGAGCTTGCTGAAAAAGGCTTAACTTTATATGATATTAAACTAGAGTTTGGTCGCGATGCAAAAACCAATGAAATCATCTTAATCGACGAAATTTCAGGTGGTAATATGCGCGTATACAAAGGCGATGCGTACATCGAGCCATTACAATTAGAAAAAATCATGCTTGCTTAAATCGTAAAAGAGGAATCTGGAGAAATCCTGATGCCTCTTTTTTAATAGGTAGAATGAACTAATTCGCTCATTGAACACGTATTTTCGCTCAACCAATGCCTAATTTCGCTCAACGAACATGCTTTTTCGCTCAGCCAATTTTCTACTTGTGAAAAGAGGGGCTGTTTTTTATTTGATGCCGTCGTAATTTTTGCGCAATTTCGTAAATAATGGTACAATTTATTTCGAATATCGGAATACGAGGAGGCTTTTTATGTCAACATTAAAACGTAGTGAAGTAACTATTGAAGAAACATGGAATTTAGCGGATTTATTTGCAACAGAGCAGCAATTTGAGGATGCTATTGTTGAAGCCAAAGCAGTTGCCGCATCAATTACCGAAACATACAAAGGGAAAATTTCAGATGCAGCAAGCGCTGTTAATGTGATTGCCGCATACGAAAAACTTTATGAAAAATTAGTCCCAATTGGTACATATGCCAACTTAGCTGTTAGCGTTGAACAAACAAATGGCGAAGCACAAATGCGCGCAGCGAAAGTTGGACAATTCAACTCTGCTCTTAGCGCTCAATTGTCATTTATTCAAAGCGAACTTTTACAATTAGATGAAACAGTATTAGTTGAAGCAAGCGAGCAGGCACCGCAATATGCGAACTATATTCGCAAGCTATTACGTGAAAAGCCATATCAATTACATCCTGAAGCTGAAAAAGCATTAGCAGCATTTGGCACAACATTTAATGCTGCGTACGGCTTATACAATACGACAAAATTAGTAGATATGCAGTTCCCTAATTTTGAAGCAAATGGCGAAAGCTACCCACTTAGCTACAATTTATTTGAAGGTGACTGGGAATCAGAAAATAATCAAGAAATTCGCCATGCTGCGTTCGAGGCGTTCCATAGCAAGCTAAGCGACTATCAACATACGACAGCAAAAACATATGACACGCATTTAAAAACAGAAAAAACGGAAGCTGATTTGCGTGGTTATAACTCTGTGTTTGATTTCTTATTACAATCACAGGAAGTGGATCGCTCACTTTATGATCGTCAAATTAACTTAATTATGTCTGAGCTAGCGCCACATATGCGCCGCTATGCGAAGCTACTGCAAAAAGTGCATAAGCTAGACCAAATGACATTTGCCGATTTAAAAATTTCGCTCGACCCATCATATGAGCCAAAAATTACAATCGATGAATCACGTAAATACATGAAGGAAGGCTTAGCTGTAATGGGCGCTGACTATGCAGAGATGCTTGATCGTTCATTCGATGAGCGCTGGACGGATTTTGCGAACAATGCAGGTAAATCAACAGGTGCATTTTGCTCGAGTCCATTTGGCTACCACCCATATATTTTAATTTCTTGGACAAGTAAAATGAACGAAGTTTTCGTCTTAGCGCATGAACTAGGTCATGCAGGACATTTCTATTTAGCGAATGCCAACCAAAACATATACAATGCTCGCCCTTCCCTATACTTCATCGAAGCACCGTCTACGATGAACGAGATGTTAATGGCCAATCACTTATTACAAAATTCTAACGATGCACGCTTCAAACGTTGGGTCATTTCAACAATCGTCGCGCGCACTTACTACCATAACTTCGTAACACATTTATTAGAGGCTGCTTATCAACGTAAAGTGTATGAAATTATTGATGCTGGTGGCTCTGTCAATGCAGCGAAGTTAAATGAACTAAAGCGTGGTGTGCTTGAAGAATTCTGGGGTGGTACAGTTGACATTTTAGATGGCGCCGAATTAACTTGGATGCGCCAACCGCACTACTATATGGGCTTATATCCATATACGTACTCTGCTGGCTTAACGATTTCAACAGAAGTATCGAAGCGCATTTTAGCAGAAGGTGAGCCTGCGGTAGCAGATTGGATTAACGTTCTAAAAGCGGGTGGCACAAAATCACCTGCTGAACTTGCAAAAATGGCTGGTGTTGATATTACAACAGAAGAGCCGTTACGCAACACAATCGCCTACATTGGTAGCTTAATTGATGAGCTTGAAAAATTAACAGTTGGGCTTGGCGAGATTTAAATAACAGAGGCTGTGGAGAGCATCTCCACAGCTATTTTCATTTCTCTACAGCTATCAGCAAAAACATCGGTCTTCTTAGTTCATCTTTCATATCCTCTAGCATGTCCTCTGATGGATACGATTCCTGCACCGCTTTGATTGTAAACCCTACTCCAATCAATGTATTTAAATAAGAAGCTACTGTTCGATGATATTTCACTACATCCTCCCCTAAAAAGGTCGTTTGTCGCAACCCTTCCGAATGATAATCATCGACAGCCCAGTGTAGGCGCTCTCCCCCTTCACCATAATGCCAATCTTGCGCTGCGCGACAGGTGAAAACAGGATGCTCCACTGAAAAGACGAATGAGCCGCCCTTTGTCAACACGTCAAATATTTTTTCACAAACCGCATCGAATGCCTCAATATAGTGAAACGCAAGCGAGCTAATCACCCTATCAAATTGCTCCTTCGCAAAATCAATATCCTCAATGGGCATTTGCAAATATGTAATGGCATCGCTATTTGTTAATGTTCGTGCCTGCTTCAGCATTTTTGCAGAAATATCGATGCCTATTACAGCGCTTGCTCCTTGCTCAATTGCATAGCGGCAATGCCAACCATAGCCACAACCTAAATCAAGCACAGACTTATTTTCAAACGATGGCAATAAATCCTTTAAAATATGCCATTCCCCTGCTGCCGTTAAGCCCTCTGTTGAGCGTGACATTTGTGCATAGATATTAAAAAATTGATCGTTATCATATTTATTTTGTTTCATTGCTTTCCCTCCAAGTTATATTGCAATCCCATTCTATCATCCTTCTATAATTTTTGAAATATTCCGCAAACAATGCTAAAATTATTTCGTATAGCGTAATAAAGTGAAGCTATCCCTCAGGGGTTTTTACAAGCTATTTGTTCCCCACTTCAATACTACATATTTTGACTTTGGGGTTACCTGACGCCTCGCTTTCGCTACAAAAAGATTGTTAATACAGGATAATTAGGAGGCTATTATTTTATGACAACATTAAAACGCAGTGAAGTCAATGTCACAGAAACGTGGAATTTAGATGATTTATTTACAACGGAGCAGCAATTTGAAGCTGCCATTGAAGATGTTAAAGCCTATGCTGTAACTACCGAAAAAGTCTATAAAGGAAATGTTAGCAATGCGGAACAAGCGGTAGAAGTCATTAGCGTCTATGAAAAATACCTTGAAAAAATGATGCCGATTACGACATATGCTTTTCTCGCGCAAAGTGTAGATCAAACGAATAGTGAATCTCAACTACGCTCCGCCAAAGTGTCACAGCTTTCGTCTTCCTTGAACGCTAAACTATCCTTTATCCAAAGTGAGCTTTTACAGCTGAATGAAAATGCTTTGCAGGAAGCAAGCACACTCGCACCACAGTATGCTCATTTTATCAGCAAGCTAGTGCGTCAAAAGCCGCATCAGCTCCACCCAGAGGTAGAAAAAGCTTTAGCTGCATTTGGCACAACATTTGGTGCTGCCTTTGAGCTTTACTACATAACAAAATTAGTCGACTTGCAATTTCCTGATTTCAAGGTAGATGGCACAAGCTATCCATTAAGCTTTAATGCGTTCGAAGGCGATTGGGAATTTGAAAATGATTTAGCACTTCGTCGCGCTGCCTTCAATGCTTTCCATCAGCAACTGCGTCACTATCAGCACACGATGGCCAAAACCTATGATACACATATTCAACGTGAAAAAACAGAAGCGGATTTACGTGGCTATCCTTCTGTTTTCGACTATTTACTGCAAACGCAGGAAGTAGACCGCACATTGTATGACCGGCAAATTGATTTAATTATGAAGGAACTTGCACCGCATATGCGCCGCTATGCAAAGCTTTTACAAAAGGTGCATGGCATTGAGCGCATGACGTTTGCAGATTTAAAAATTTCACTCGACCCAGTATACGAACCACAAGTTTCTATTGAGGAAGCACGTAAATATGTCAAAGAGGGGCTCGCCATTTTAGGGGATGATTACGCACAGATGCTTGACCGCGCATTTGATGAGCGTTGGATTGACTTTGCACAAAATAGCGGTAAATCAAATGGTGCTTTTTGCTCAAGCCCCTTCGGCTACCATCCATATGTCTTGATTTCTTGGACAAGCCGTATGAAGCAAGTATTTGTGTTAGCACATGAGCTTGGTCATGCTGGACATTTCTACCTAACCAATAGCCATCAAAACATTCTAAGCGCTCGCCCATCCATGTACTTTATTGAAGCACCGTCAACGATGAACGAAATGCTGATGGCACATCATTTATTACAAAGTGCCAACGACGCTCGCTTTAAGCGCTGGGTAATCGCCAAAATGGTATCACGTACGTACTATCATCAATTCGTCACACATTTATTAGAAGGTGCCTACCAGCGCAAAGTATATGAAATTGTTGATGCAGGTGGCGCTGTTAATGCACTAAAGCTCAACGAATTAAAGCGTAGTGTGCTTGAAGAATTTTGGGGCGACACAATTGACATAACAGAGGGCGCTGAATTAACTTGGATGCGTCAGCTACATTATTACAAAGGTTTATACCCATATACGTACTCTGCTGGTTTAACAATTGCTACAGAAGCGTCACAGCGTATTTTAACAGAGGGTGAAACAGCCGTTACAGACTGGCTTGAAATGTTAAAAGCAGGTGGCTCCAAAACACCTATTGAATTAGCAAAAATGGCTGGTGTTGATATTACAACAGAGGAGCCGCTACGCAATACCATCGCTTATATCGGCAGCTTAATTGATGAGCTTGAAAGCTTGACAGAGGCGCTTGCCGAGTAAAGTGAACCTTCAGTTAGTGGGGTTTCGCACATCCCCACTGACTGATAACTTCATAAATCAGACCTTTGCTAACTTTAAATTGGTCTTAACATAACAATTCGTCCGTTTTAACCTATTGTTAACGGTTGCTGGAACAGTACGGACACCCCTGTATCAATTGCGGCACTACCAACCGCCTTTGCTACAACACCTACAACGCGCTCATCTAACGCCTTTGGCACGATGTATTCCTCCTGCAATTCCGCCTCTGTTACTAATGAAGCAATCGCCTCCACCGCAGCTATTTTCATCGCTTCATTGATGTCTGTTGCTCGCACATCAAGCGCACCGCGGAACACCCCAGGGAATGCGAGCACATTATTAATTTGATTTGGATAATCAGAACGCCCTGTCCCTATCACACGTACACCCCATGCTTTTGCGTTCTCATATGTGATTTCTGGATTCGGATTAGCTAAGGCAAAAACAATCGGATCATTATTCATTGAAGCAATGTGCTCCTTCGTTAATAAGTTGGCAACAGATACACCAATAAATATGTCTGCGTCCACTAACGCATCGCTTAAATGACCTTGCTGTAATTCACGATTAGTTAAATGGGCAATGCTTTCTTTCATTGGGTTCATTCCCTCTTTGCGTCCTTTGTAAATAATACCTGTTGTATCGCACATTAAAATATGTGTGAAACCCATTTGTACAAGAATACGCAAAATGGCTATACCAGCCGCCCCTGCTCCATTAATGACTACCTTCACCTCGCTCGCCTTCTTCTCAACAAGCTTTAAAGCATTGATTAATCCCGCTGCAACGACGATAGCTGTACCGTGTTGATCATCGTGAAAGACAGGAATTCCACACTCGGCACGCAGGCGATCCTCGATTTCAAAGCAGCGCGGTGCTGAAATATCCTCTAAATTAATACCGCCAAATGTCGGCGCAAGATGCTTTACCGTTTGAACAATTTCATCAACATTTTTTGTATTTAAACAAATTGGCACAGCATCCACATTGGCAAAACGCTTTAATAGCAATGCTTTGCCTTCCATTACTGGTAACGCAGCTTCAGGCCCTATATCACCAAGTCCAAGCACAGCCGTACCATCTGTTACAACAGCAACAAAATTGCCCTTTATTGTATAGTCATAAACGAGAGAAGGATTTTTCTCAATCGCAACACATGGCGCTGCTACCCCTGGCGAATAAGCTAAGCTTAAATCATATGAATCTGCAAGCGGCACTCTCGCTTTGATTTCCATTTTCCCACAATATTCTTCATGTAATTCTAACGCTTTTTGCATAACATCCATTTATCCATCCCCTTTTAATAATCTGAATTTTCTTTATAGTTACGTATCATATCGTTCCGAAAATATTAAGTCAATAATAATGTTTATTTTATTTTCAAGCGAATTTAAAAACCCTTCAAAAATCATATACATCAGCACATTGCTCACTATTTCACAAATAAAAAATAAAGGATTTACCCACATTATTTACTTTTTCAAAATAACAATAAGACAACGCTTACATTTTTCACCCTATAGTTATGTAAGTGGCTTTTTGTGAAAACATGCACGATTCGTTTTCGCTAGGAAATTATGAAAAGTTTCACAATGTTCCTTGTAAAAAACGTCACATTTTAGACACATTTTTAGATGCACTTTAAAAATACGAAAAATCATGTAAAGTTGAATATATAGAAAGAAGGCGATTTTTTGTTAATTTTATTATTTTTAATTGGTCTTGTTGGCAATATCATCGGCACACTTGCTGGAGGCGGCGGGTTGATTACATTGCCAACAATGCTTTTAATTGGCATGCCTGTACACTCTGCAATTGGTGCTAACAAAGTTGCCAGCGCCATCAGTGCATTATCCAACTTTTATTCTGCTCTACGTCATAAAGAAGTGACTTTTGCGGAAGCCCGTCCAATAGCTATTCTTTGCTTTAGCGGCGGTTTGCTTGGAGGACTAATTGCCTCCCTTTTATCAAGCAAGACACTAACAATACTGGCGCTAGGCCTACTTATTTTTGCTTTTGTGCTATCTTTTTTAGGGAAAACCACTTTTGGTGAAAAAGTCGTCCTTGAGCTCAAGCATCGCACACGCGCACTTTTAATTGGTGTTGGGATATATGATGGGATGTTTGGACCCGGTAGTGGAACATTGCTATTATATATTTATCCCGTATTAACAGGCTGTAAGCTCCTTACTTCAAAATATAGAGTAAAATCAAAGTATTTAAGCAGCGAGATCAACAGCCTGTAAAAACCCGATTGGTGAAACTATCAATCAGTAGGAGTTGAAGGACACTCCAACTGAATTGAAGGTTCACTTTATGCAAGTTCAGGCTTAAGCTATATGAAAGCTGTTGTCTTAGGTCGTGTTGGCATTTTTGCTACATGCTTCGGTGCAGCAATTACATACATATTAACTGGACAAATCTTATGGATGGAAACATTATCATTAATGGCTGGTGCAATTATCGGTGCACAAATTGGCTTATTGCTTTCACGCAAAGTAAGCAATAAGCTGGCTAGTCAATTGCTGCGCATTATTACCATCATTTTAATTGCACAGCTCGCTTATGACCTATTCGTCTTATCATAAAAATAAACAGATTGACCTTACAGGAGGTAGCCAATGGATAAGCAACCCCAACAGGAACCTTTAACAGAGGAAGAATTTTTGGAGCTTGTGTTAGCAGAACAAGAAAGAGCTTTAGAGGAAGAAAGGCAGCGTCGTCTAAATGGGCAACTTAAAAAGCCGAGACAGCGCCCTATGATTCGTTTAATCGTTTATGTCATGGCCTTCGCTTTAATATTTAATACATTCGCCATCATTTTTCAAATTTACTCCATCCCAGCGATTGAATTTATTAAAGTATCAGCAAAGCTATCACAACAGGAAAATATTCAGCAATACAAAAAAGCGGTCGTCGAAATTTCATCCGAAAACAGTAAAGGCACAGGCTTTGCCATTTCCGCAGATGGCTATATTATGACAAATGAGCATGTCATTGATGATGCGCTAGCGCTCACAGTCGTTTTTCCAGATAACGGCTTGTATAAAGCGCGCGTCATTGCAAGCAACCCTGAAGTCGATTTAGCCATTTTAAAAGTGGAAACAGAGGTGGAGCTACCATACCTTCCATTAGCCGATGCTTTTCAAGCAAATAAACAGCATGTCTATGTAATTGGCAATCCCCTTTATTTCACAGGTATTGCGAATGAAGGCGTTGTCTTAGAGCCACTTCAGCTCAAGGATTGGCAGGAGCAAGTCATTATGCTACAAGCCCCGATTTACAAAGGCAATAGCGGTAGCCCTGTGTTAACAGAGGATGGGCAAGTCGTCGGTGTCGTGTTCGCCACAACAAAGCATGATGAGCATGGGCGCATTGGGTTATTCATACCGATTGAGTTGGTACATCGGGAATTGCTTTCTATTGAAGATTTTGTGAAATGAGCCTTTAATCAGTGGGGGTTTTGCACATCCCCACTGATTGCTGATAGAAAAACACAAGCGTGTTCAAATTTTCTGATTCAAAAGTAACAATTCGCTCGTGAGATAGGTGAATTCGCCCGCAAGATGCCCATTTTCGCTCGTAAGACAAGTAAATTCGCTCAACCAAAACAAAAAAATGGGCGTCACGACGGTTTAGTGATATTATCAACTACAGTTCTTAGTGGGATATTACGCCCCGATTCAGGAAATAAGAAATGAAATTTTGTCGCCATTCGGTAAAATGGATTTAATAGTCTCGAACCCGTTTTAATCGTATGCATCGCACCTGCTGCTTAAAATGGCTCATTCAACGGCCGCGCATAACGCTCCTGCAATTTCGGATGTAGCCTTTTGAAATCTTCATCTAATAGCTTTTCATAAATTATATTGAATCACATCCGCTAAACGATAATTGTTCACATCGATTTCAGTCGTTAGCCCCTGTGCAAGCATAGCTAATTCCTTACCTAAATACGGACCTACCGTCAAACCACTTGAGCCTAGCCCATTCGCTACAAGCACATTGGAAAATTGCGGCAACCGCCCAATAACAGGAATTGCACTCGGCACGACGGGACGGAAGCCTACCTTTATCTCGCTTAGTGTGGCTTCTCGCAAATCGGGGGCTAGTTGAAAAGCTTTTTCTGCTATTTCATAAGCGGCTCCAATTGTTGGACGCACATCAAATCCTTTATCATCCTCATGTGTCGTCCCAATCAGCATACGCCCTGCTTCAAACGCCAGCATATATAACGTGGACGGGGCTATCACAACAGGTAAATGCTCCGTCTCCTTGCCTTCTACTTGCAGCTCTATAATTTGTGCCTTCTGTGGCTTTACTTGCATGTCGATTTGTAGTGATTGCAATGTTTCACTGCCCCATGCACCTGTTGTGACAATGACTTCATCTGCGACAATGCTTGTGTCATTCACCATTACAGTGACAATTTTTTCATCTACCACTTGTAAAGTCGCATCACCTTCGATATACGTTACGCCTAATTGGACAGCCGCATTTTTCATGGCCTCCGTTATTTTCCGCCCGTCAACTCGCGCACCGCCGCTCGCATAAGCCGCATAGACAGGCTCGGTTATGTATGGGAATAGGCTCGCTACTTCTGCTGTAGTCAGCTTTCTCGTTTCACCGATTTCAGGTGCTTCCACCTTACGTTTGTCAGCCAACACTAAAATTTGCTCAATGCGAGTTTCCTCAGGATGAATATGTAATGCCCCTACGCGCTCGTAGCCCGTATCTGTTTCACCTAGCTCAGTTAATTTTTCGATGAGTTGTGGATAATAGGCCGCACCATTTCTCGCTAAAAAATACCACGCCTTATTGCGACGCTGTGATAGCCAAGGGCTAATAATCCCTGCCGCTACATTTGTCGCCTTGCCGCTATCATTGCGGTCAATCAATGTCACTTGCGCTTTCTTTAAAGCTAAATGAAGGGCAGTTGAAGCACCTAAAATGCCAGCGCCAATTACTACATAATGCTTTGTCATGCAAACCATCCTTTCTATTATCGCTATTATACCTTAATTTGGTGTTTCACTACGTAAAAATGGCTGTTTAGAAAGGTACTCCCTTCCAAAACAGCCTCATTGTTAATTATTCCGTCAGCTCCTGTGACAACACTTTACGACTAATCCAAAAGCCTTGAACTGTAAATGTTAGCATAACGAGCACAACAAATACGATGCTCGATGTCAGTAGCAAGGAATAGTTAAACACTAACTTGCTATTATCAACCAAGGCCAACAATTTTGTAAATGTCACACCTAAAATAATTCCGACTGCTAGCCCGTATAAAATAAAGGCGAGCACCTGTGATAAAATTAATTTGACTAAGCCATTTGGCGATAGCCCAATAAGGCGCTGAATCGCATAATCCATGCGTTTATGGTGAATCATATGCATTAATACTTGAATGACACCTATGCATGTCCCGACGAAAATCACAATTAATACACCGATAAATAAGCTCCAGCGCTGATAATGCATCTCCTCATTTTCCTGTAGAAAAGAGTCATAATCCAACGTAACAAGTGCAGGCCAACGCTCGTATAAAAAACTAATTTCCTGTAAAGTTTGTTCAATATGATCTGTTTCAATCAGAATCTCGCTCACCATAAGCCTTGGGTCTTGTGCAACAACTTCTGACGACCAATCAACATAAACTTCTATTCCTCTCCCTTCGTCAGGAACGATGTCTATTATTTCAATAGGCTCCACCTGTAACTCCTCAACATGCCAGCTATCCATACGCCAATCACCTACAGGTAGACGGTCCCCTATATGAAGCGCATGTTTCTTCGCATAATCCTCTGTTACAACAGCGCTGTTACCCATATCATGCTCCGTTTCTTGTCCCAACAAAAGTTGTAAGTCAGTTGCCTCGACAGCGCTCAAATGCCAATCCTCATTTTTGAATAAATGAAGTCCTGAGCCTCCATTCTTTGCTAAAGCATCCTTGACAGAAGGCAATGCCCTGATTTCCTCCACCACTTGATAAGTAAACGTCGGGTCTTGTAAATCATTTTTTACGACAACAGGTGCTTCAAACAGGTAGTTCAAATAGTTTTCATCATTCGCTTGAATTGTCTTAAATAATGTCGTGCCAAAAATTAAAATCATCATTAGCCCAATCATGCTCAAAATAATCGGCATATTTTTACGAATTTGTGGCATCAGCTGCTGGGACGCTAAATACGCTTCCCTTCCAAATAACATGCGAATTGGCTGTAGTGCGAATTTTAATAACCAGCTAAATACATAAGGTACCAATAACAAAACAAGCAAGGTTGTCAGCAACGTCCCTAGCAAAATAGCAGAGGCTTGCTGTGCATCATTGTCCTTTTGAGCGGCTGCTCCTAAAAAGGACAGCACCGCAAAGAAAGCAAGTACCCCAATAATAAATAATTTCACCTTCGTCATACGGAAGGCTGTTTCTTCATTTTCCACCGCAATTTGCAATGGTAGTAGCTTCATGCTCTTACGCATTTGCCACTGTATCGCAATAAAAATAAGCGCAGAAAAAACAGCGATAATTATGAGCGCTAGCAAAATAGGAAAACCCGTTTTGGCAGGTGGTAAATGCATTTTTTCCACGAGTGTTGGCAGCGCAAATTTAATGATTACAAAGCTAAATAAACTGCCGCTCACCACACCAACTGCTAATATCGTAAGCAATTGGATTTGCACAATTTTCCCGATTTGTTTTTTGGACGCACCAAGCGCCCGCAATACCATCAACTGCTCCTTCAACTTCACAAAGACGAGCTGGAAGGCTGACATTAACAAAACAATCGTAATAAGCAAAACGAAAAAGGACAGCACAATGATAAAGATCATTAACGCTTGAAAATTAGCTTTCACGTAATCGTACTCATTAACGATATCGATACGCAACTCTTCATCGAGCGTCAATAATTGTGTCGCGATTTCTTTCACAGGTGCTTTTTTGTCAAGATCAACTAGTGCAAACATCCCTTCACCTTCTATAGGATAGGTTGAAATTGCCTGTGCTGTTGCATGTGCAAGGATGACCACCTCTATATCAGATGCACCAGGTAGAGGCGTTAATACCTCAACAATCGTATATGGTTGAAATTCGATTAGCAGCGTATCGCCAACCTCTTTGTCAAATAGCTGCGCCAGCTTCTGTGAAATGACAACATCTGATGCCCCAATAGTTTGTTCATAATGATAGCGGCTTTTCACGAGTGCATCATTATGCGACCCGATTGTATAAACAAAAGTCCGTACGCCCTCGACATTCGTATGTGTCAGATGGATTGCGGATACATCATTTACCTCTTCAATTTCTTCGATGGCACTCAACTGTTCAGCCGTTAGCCATTTATTTTGCTCTGGATTATAGCCCACATAAATCTCTGCCTCGCCAAACAATCTATAAATATCCGCCTGTAGCTGTGCTTTTCCGTTCCAAATATACATCGCCATCGTCATAATTAAGCAAATGGATAATGCAATAATCATCACGCTCATAGCGATTTGCTTGGAGGCCGCGCGGTAAAGCTTTAATGCAATCGCTCGTAAATTAAACATTAGCGCTCACCTCTAGAAATCAGCTTAAACTTGGCTAAAATCGCATCTAAATCTTGCTCACTTTGTTCATTTTGGTACGAATCGACAATCGCACCATCGTGGAAAAACAGCACGCGATTTGCATATGTTGCGACATATGGGTCATGTGTCACAAGTAAAATCGTCTGTCCACGCTGCTGAATCTCGACTAATAATTTTAAAATATCATCTGTCGTGTTAACATCTAAGGCGCCCGTTGGCTCATCCGCCAACAAAATCGGGGGCTTCGCAATCATCGCTCTCGCAATCGCCACACGCTGCTTTTGTCCCCCTGACAATTCATTTGGGCGATGCTTGCGCCAATTATAAATGCCTAACTCCCGCATCATCTCATCTACAAGCTCTTTGACTTCCTTGCTCGGCACATCATTTAAAATCAATGGCAGCGCAATATTATCCTCGACATTTAAATCCTTTAATAAATGGAATGCTTGAAAAATAAAGCCGATATTTTCTTTGCGAAAATTCGATGCTTTTGGCTCTTTATAAATTGCATTGGCCTCTTCTCCGAATAAAAAAATTGTCCCGCTCGTTGGCTCATCAATCGCACTAATCATATTGAGTAAGGTGCTTTTCCCAGAACCGCTTGTTCCCATAATAGCAACCATCTCACCTTGGTAAATCGTACAATGCACATTTTTTAAAGCGTTCACCTCATGTGCTTTTTGCTTAAAGACCTTTGACATCCCCTCTATACGCAAAACCTCTGTTAGCTTCGTTTGCGGGACGGGAATTTTATTAATCATCTCCTTCAACGGATTGAACCCAGTCATCTATGTATGCCCCCTTTAATTGTTGTCGCAGTCGCTGTAAGCCTCTACGAATATTCGTTTTGACTGTCCCTTCAGGAGACGCCATAATTTCTGCGATTTCTCGCACTGTATAATCTTGATAAAAACGCAGCAGCAGCACCGTTTTATATTTTTCATCAAGGCTTGCGAGCGCCTGCCAAAGATCCAGCTCCTCCTCCACTCTTTCATGAGATGGGGCTTCCAGCAAATCGAACGCTTGCGGCTCCGTCAATTCGGTATGTTGCCCTTTCGTTATGTATGTTTTACTGCAATTAATGACAATGCGCGTCATCCACGTCGTAAAATATTGAGGCTCCTTGAGCTTTGGCAATCCTTCATACGCGCGAATCATCGCCTGCTGAAAAATATCGATGGCATCATTTTCATTTTGCACATAGACATATGCCATGCGATACAGCTGATTTTGCAGCGGCTCAAGCAAATCATAAAAGGCTTGCTCATCCCCATTTTGCGCCTTTTCTACTAAATTCTCTTGTAAATATGTAATCGCCCTCGCCTCCCTTCACCTATTAGACTCGCAGAAAATGGATTTCGATTCAAATATTTTATAAAGTGAACCTTCAATCAGTGGGGGTTTTCCTCATCTCCCACTGATTGGTGATAAAGGAACACAAGCTAAACACTTCACATCCTGTGAAAA
>NZ_PYWN01000213.1 GCF_003049505.1 Metasolibacillus meyeri | reverse complement strand
AATATTTATGAAACGAATGATATAGATGAACAGGAATTAAAATTGATTGCTGAAGAATATGATTTTTCGTTTGAAAAATTAATTAAATTTATTAAACAATTTAATCATGCTAAAGCTATTGGCTCATTATTGAAGATTGAAGAATTTGATGAGTTTTTTTTAAATGATGTTTTAATAAAAATAGAAAGTGGTCATGAAAATTTATTTAATTATCATATGAAAGATGAGCTAATTGGAGTTTTAAAACAACTAATTAAGCAAGTAAAGGTTATGACAGCTAAATACGACGTTACTGTTACTAACCCTCCTTATGCGGGAAATAAGTATTTACCATCTGAACTAACCCAATATTTAGATAAAGAATATCCTAATACTAAATCTGATATATTTTCAGCTTTTATTGAATATACTTTTGAATTAACAAAAGAGAGTGGACAAATGGGATATTTAACACCATTTGTTTGGATGTTTATATCTACCTATGAGAAGTTAAGAGAGACTATAATTCAAAGTAAAAACATTAGTAGTTTAGTTCAGTTAGAGTATAACGGTTTTGAAGCTGCCATGGTACCAGTATGTATGTTTACTCTACGTAATTATAAAGTTGATAAAAAAGGTGAATATATTAGGTTAGAATCATTTAAAGGAATTGATAATCAATATATAAAAACTCTAGAAGCTGTTAAAAATCCGAATTCGGACTATAGATATTCATTTAATCAAAATCAATTAAACTTAATTCCGGGCAAACCAATAGCATATTGGGCAAGCGATAATGTAGTTAATGCTTTTAAGAATAGTGAGATTCTATCAAATATAGGATTTTCTAAAAAGGGATTAGACACAGGAAAAAATGATTTATATTTAAGACATTGGTTTGAAGTTTCTAAAGATAAAATTAATAAGAAATGGTTCCCCTTGAACAAAGGTGGATCATACAGAAAATGGTATGGTAATCAAAATTATTTAATAGATTGGGAGAATAATGGAGAAAAATTAAAATCACTTAAATCCGCTAATATTAGGAATGAAAGATTTTATTTTAAAGAAAGTATTGGATGGTCTGATTTAACATCCGGAGATTTTGGGGCTAGATACTATCCCGATGGATTTATATTCGAAGCTACTGGCCCAAGTTTCTTTTGTAAGAATATAATGGAAACTCTTGGATATATGAATAGTAATGTATTTAATTACTTCGCGAAATTTACTATGTCAACAATGCATTATACTAACGGTAGTGTAGCAAAAATGCCTTACAAAAAATTACAAGTCGATATTGAAAAAATTGTAGAAGAGAATGTTGAAATTTCCAAAGATGATTGGGATTCATTTGAAAATTCTATGGATTTTATTGTACACCCTTTCTTGAAATATTCTAATAATTTGTTAGAAGACACGTATCTAGAATGGGAAAAATATAAAGAACATCAATATCATAAGTTAAAAGTTAATGAAGAATTTTTAAACGAAGTGTTCATTGAATTATATAATTTAAATGGTGAACTTAGTCCAATAGTAGATGAGAAAAAAATAGTTATAAAAAG
>NZ_PYWN01000212.1 GCF_003049505.1 Metasolibacillus meyeri | reverse complement strand
GGGATCAACAGCCTGTAAAAACCCGATTGGTGAAACTACCAATCAGTGGGGGATAAGGAAAACCCCCACTGATTGAAGGTTCACTTTATATAAAAAATATTTTGATTGTGTATACAGCCAATTCGCGGTTGTATTTTTTTCGTGTTGTAAATAATTTTTTGATTATACGCTTAATTATGGTCGATTTTCCTACCTTGTTTCCAGCAATAAATCCTTTTCCTTCAAAATCATCTTGTATAATATAGGTTCTTTTTACATATTGGGTTAAATGAAGGATTTAAAAGAATGGCAGAGAATTGTATTATAAAGTGAAGCAGCTTAACAGGCTGTTAATTTACTTTGCTACAGGGAAGCTAACAGCCTATTAATATGGAAGAAATAGAATACTTATAGGAGTTGGATGAATATGTTTGTGA
Source organism: Metasolibacillus meyeri (assembly GCF_003049505.1). Taxonomy (GTDB): domain Bacteria; phylum Bacillota; class Bacilli; order Bacillales_A; family Planococcaceae; genus Metasolibacillus; species Metasolibacillus meyeri. Next base: position 3,235 of record NZ_PYWN01000212.1, on the reverse strand, counting down.
CCACGAGACCGCTAAAAATTAAATATAAAAGTCTGCAAAACCCTATGCAGGACTTTATACAAAATCATGACAGCCATCGTTCTCTTACAAAGGAGGTTGTTTTTCTACGCTATATTGGTATAGCTGAGTCTGTTGAACTTTATAAGAACGATATTTTAAAAATGGAGGAGTATTTTGCACAGCAGAGCATTCCTTATTTACGACTACATAAGCTTGAAGGATTGACGAATAAAGCAGAAATTGACCGAATGATGAAGCGTTGGGAAGAGTGGCAGATTGCGATGGAGCATTTGCCGCTACTTGATAAGACACCTTTAGGTAACAAGCTAAACAATGCGAGCCTTGAATGGACAAAAAAGCTTAGCTTTAAACAGATGATTCAGATGTTGAAAGATAGCCAGCCTCATGCAAGTCCTACCTTAATAAAGAACTTTGCAGTCAAGTTTTTATATTGGATGGATTGTTATTTACCTCGACTTTTCTCGGAGGAACATCGACACTCACCGAAAGTTGTGTTTATCGGTGATGTGACACAGCATGAATTATATTTTTTATATTTCTTATCAATGCTCGGCTGTGATATTTGCTATATGAACCCTAAAGAAGACGTGGTAAATTTACACCCGATTATAGCGGCGGCCTCTACTTTATACAAATGTCAGAATGTCTATCAACAGGAGCTAACGATGCCAGCGTTAAGTGTACAATCGCCGCAACCAACCGTTGTGCCAGTTCAAACTGCTAAGGTGATACCTACTCCTACGAAAGAATGTAGCTATGAGCAACTAGCTTCTTTAGCTGTATCAGTTGTGATGATTAAAACATTTGGACCCGATCGCGAAGTCGTATGCTTCGGTTCTGGTGTTGTATTGCATCGGGATGGCTATATTTTAACGAATTTGCATGTTGTGAGTGGTGGGGAATATTTTTCGGTGCTCTATGAAAATGATGCAACCGAATATACTACAGATCAGTTTGTGAAATATCATCATATTTATGATTTGGCGATATTAAAAGTAAATCGAGCAGGAAAAGCGTTACCAGTTAAAATGGATGGTCAATTAGTGCGAGGACAGAAAATTGTGGCAATTGGCAGCCCTTTAGGATTGTTTAATTCTGTTTCAGATGGCATTGTGTCAGGCTTTCGAGATATAAGGCAAATGCCGATGATTCAATTTACAGCGCCGATTTCTAACGGTAGCTCTGGCGGTGCTTTATTAAACATGCATGGGCAATTAGTTGGCTTAATTACAGCAGGCTTTGACGATGGGCAAAATTTAAATTTGGCTGTGCCTGCACATGTTATTTATCAATTTGCCCAAAACTTTATCGAGGTGTCGGGTAGCTGAAAATGCAATTTTGTACTATAGGAAATAAATTGATTGATGTACTATTCAAAAAGATACGTTAGAAAGGAAGACGTCTTATGAATATTACATCTTTTTTGCTGTACTGTTTTATTATTACCGTTACGCCAGGACCAGCAAATATAGTGATTTTGTCCACAACAAATCACTATGGCTTTAAAAGAGGGTTAAAGTATACGTATGGCTCCACCATTGCTTTTTTTATTTTGCTTGTATTGTCGGCTGTATTTAACATGGTGCTTGCTTTATGGATTCCGAAAATTTTATTGTTGATGCAAATTGTCGGAACAGCGTACATGTTGTATCTTGCTTATCAAATATATAAAATGGATGCTGCTAGTGGCAATAACAATCAAACAGGTGATTTTTCGTCAGGGTTTATGATGCAATTTTTAAATCCCAAAGTATTGCTATTTACATTCACGGTAATTCCAAGCTTTGTCTTACCCTATTATGATGCATTTTTACCATTGTCACTTAGTGTACTAGTGATTACAAGTATTGGCTTTATTTCTTTCTTGCTATGGGTATTAGTAGGAACAGTGTTTCAGCAATTTTTACAAAACCATCAAAAAATAGCGAACACCATCATGGCCATTTGTTTGATTTATGCGGCTGTAATGATGTGGTTTTAGAGGTGAATATTATGCAAAGTTTCACATATAAAAAAGCGATTGGTATTACAGCACTACAGGCAAGTTTTACTGATTTTAAATATAAAAAACATGCGCATCAAGAGTATGCATTTGGTGTAACGCTCAAAGGGATTCAACATTATTGTTTAGATGGACAATTACAGCTCTCCTATCAAAATGGGGTGATGCTATTTAATCCTGAGCAAGTGCACGATGGCATGGCACATGACTATGAAGGGCTTGACTATGTGATGCTTTACATAGAACCGCAGTTATTTTTAGAAGCGATTCAGCAAAAGGATGTCGTCTGTTTTAAGGAACCTGTTATATACAATCATCTAGTGAAAAATAATATATTAGCCTTATCCAAGGCGATTTTAACACAGCAAAATCCAGCATTATGCAGTGAATTGTTTCTACATTTAGCGGATAGCTTAGTTGAACAGGATGTAAGCTCAGCGTTGAAAAAAGATAGTCAGCTAATCCAAAAAGCGAAAGAAATCATGCATGCACACAGTAGTCATGTATTTAAAATGGAAGATGTTTGCCAAGAAATTGATTTAACGCCATTTCAATTTATTCGACTTTTTAAGAAACATAACGGTATCACACCGTACCAATATTTTTTGAACTATAAAGTAGAGCGTGCAAAGAACATTATTGAGCAAACAGGTGATATTTATACAGCAGTAGAGCAATGTGGATTTGTTGATTTAACCCATTTAAACAAGCAATTTAAAAGCATTTTTGGCACAACGGCTTATGAGTATTTGACGTTCATTGAGTAAATAAACGAATTTAGTTCTAAATGATAAGAATTGTTCAGGATGTTTACAATGGTGCTTAAGAGAATCACCATTGTAAATGATTTAAGAAAGATAAGATGTCAGTTTGGATTTCTTCTTGATCCTCTCCTAATGTCATTAAATGGCTTGAATTAGGATATCCCTTTACACTTTTATGTTGTGAAGATACATTTTGATAAATTTCCTCGGCACTTTCTTTATATAAGGCTTCATCTAGCTCTCCATATAAGATACATATAGGTTTTTCGATGCTTGACAAACCTTCCATTGTTAAGTCAATGTATTCCTGAAACTGTAATAAGCTACTAAAAGAAGATGCTTTTAGACAATCCAATTCATGAGATATTTGCGCCTTGTCTTTTCCTTCTAATTGTTTATCCCGTATTAACAGGCTGTAAGACCCCCACATCAAAATAGTGAGTGGAAC
>NZ_PYWN01000211.1 GCF_003049505.1 Metasolibacillus meyeri | reverse complement strand
AAATGAAACGTTTTTCATTCACGTCTTGCTTGTTCAGTTTTCAAGGTTCATTTCCATCGTCTCTTCATCAGCGACTTTTATATCATAACTTATCCTCAACTCGATGTCAACAACTTTTTTGTTGTTTTTTAATTTTTCAATCTGTCGTTGTTAAGGACAAGTAATAATATATACCATCTAAAATCATAAATCAATAGTTTTTTCAAAAAAACTTTTAATTTTTTTAAAGTCTATTACAAATAGTAGTATTCCCGCAAGTACAACAATGCCTCCGATAATTTGTGTTGCGATTAAATATTCTTGAAAAATAAAGTAAGCTAATATAGAAGCACCGATTGGCTCAAATAAAATAGCAATTGATAATACATTTGTGCTAACGAATTTTAAAGACCAATTAAATAATGTATGCCCAAGTAAATTTGGAATGATGGCAAGCAATAAAAACCATCCCCAATCTATAGCTGGGTACGGACCAAATGATTCTCCTTTAAATAATACATAAAAGAATAAACAGATTGTGCTACTTGAATAAACAACCATTGTATAAGTAACAAGTGAAATTCTTTTGCGAACGTCTTGTCCTAACAATAAATAAGCCGTTACTAGCAGACAAGCTATTAACGCCAATATGTCGCCATACAATGCAGTACCACTAACTTGAAAGTCTCCCCAACTAATTAAAAAGCTACCCGAAATAGCAATCGCTCCAGCAATAATCGTTTTTAATGAGATTTTCTCTCCGAAGAATAGATATGTACCGACAAAGGCAAACAAAGGTTGCATCGTGACAAGGACAGTAGAGCTAGCTACAGTTGTATAATTTAAAGATTCAAACCACAAAATGAAATGAAAAGCTAAAAAAATACCTGCTACGCCAGACAATAGCCAATCCATCTTCGATAACAATTTTAACTCACCCGTATACTTCCAGAAAAAAAACGGTAGCATAAGTAGCACTGAAAATAGCATACGATAAAAAGCAATAACACCCGCATCAGCATTTACTAATTTTACAAGAATTGCTGATAGTGATACCGAAATAACCCCTATAATAATCGGTATGTACGGATTAACCATAGGTTTCTTCATAGTCGTGTTCCTCACTTCATTTTTCTATACATTAATCTATTCTACAGCAATATAGCACATTATTATATAGATGTTTTTTTATCTTTATAGGAAGAAAGGAGATTGGCCGTTGATTTTAAATGCGGCTTTTTCAATGGAAATTTTAATGAAGCTTGCAATCGCTGGTGGATTAAGTTTAATTATTGGCATCGAGAGGGAATTAAAAAAGAAGCCAGTTGGACTAAAAACAAGCTTAGTAATCGCGACATTCAGTTGTTTGCTGACGATTATTTCAATTGAAACTGCCTACACGACGCCCGCACGTCCTGATATCAATATAACGATGGACCCTCTACGTTTGGCAGCGCAAATTGTAAGTGGCATTGGCTTTCTAGGAGCAGGTGTTATTTTACGTAAAGGGAATGATAGCATTACTGGGCTTACTACTGCCGCTATGATTTGGGGAGCAGCAGGTATCGGGATTGCTGTTGGAGCCGGATTTTATGCTGAAGCCTTTATGACGGTAGTCATTGTTGTGATTGGAATTGAGTTATTTGCACCATTTTTGACGAAAATCGGTCCTAAACGTTTGCGGTCACGCGAATTTTCATTGAAGGTACAAATGAAAAACTATGAAGACATTTCCATGCTGCTTACTTATATGCAACAGCATGAAATGCATGTTGAGAGTATACGTATAAGCGATATGCTAATAGCAAATGATACAACTGAACATGAAGTAGCAATTCGTTTTACTACAATTCAGCAAAACACAATATCACTCTATAAAGATTTACACACACAAAACTATCTAGAAAAAATTGATATTGAATTATTATCTTAAATAAAGGAGCTTTTTATGAAAGAAATTTTCACACTACTTAAAGATGGCAATAAACCTTCTCTGCTTGCCGCATTTGTTAATACGTTTTTAGGAATTATTAAAGGAATTGCTTTTTTCTTTACTGGAAATGTTGCAATGTTTGCCGAAATGATGCATTCCCTAGGAGATGCTGCTAACCAATTTTTCGTTTATATCGGATCCGCTTTATCAAAAAAAGCACCAACTCCGCAATTTCCTAATGGCTTTGGTCGCCTAATTAATTTAGTTTGTTTAGGCGCTGTCTTAATCGTTGGTATTTTATCCTATGAAACAGTAAAGGAAGGCTGGCATCACTTCATCTCTCCTGCTACTGAATCAAACGGCATGTTCATTGCACTTGGCGTATTAGCAATCGGGATTGTGCTGGAATTAGCGGTTTTGCATAAAGCCGCAAAGGAAGTGCTATATGAAGTTGGCGTTGGTGGTGGCGGTTTTACAGCTATTCCGAAATCAATAAAATATTTAAAACGTGCAAAACCTGCTACAAAGCTTGTATGGATGGAAGATTTAGTCGCTACTAGTGGGAATGCCCTTGCATTTAGCGCTATTTTAATCGCTCACTTTACTGGTTTTTACCGACTGGAAGGGCTTGTTTCCATGATAATCGGTTTGATGATGTTTTATGTAGTTGGGCGCGTATTTTTAGATAATGCAAAAGGGGTTATCGGAGAAACGGATCAAGAAATGCTAAATCATATTGCACACATCGTCATGGAAGAGCCAAATGTAAAAGACATTGTTCGTTTAGAAGTCATTAAAGAAGGAGAGTTTTTACATGTTGAGCTTGTTGTAGAGGCAGACCCAAAACTTTCTCTCGCCTATTTAGATGATGTCCGAGATTATTTAACACATCTTATTTTAAGTCAAAAAGGTGTAACAGAAGTCGTTATTTTATTTGATGAAGATGATGGTCAGCTTAACTGGCAACATGTTGATACGAAGACTGAGTAAAATTAAAACAGATTAGGAAGTTCTCTACTTCCTAATCTACTTTTTTATAATGCATTCTCTAAAATTATACGTACATCTTCCGCATGAAGCTTTTTAAAATTGCCGAATGGACCATTACACATTGTATGTTTAATAATTTGCTCGAAATGTGTAGCATCAATATCATAATCTGCTAAGCGGTTCGGTGCCCCTAAAGAAGTCCAAAATGCTGCTAGACGATCAATTCCTTCATGTGCAACCTCTTCTACTGACTTCCCGTTAGCTTCTACATCAAATACTCGCACTGCTAAGCGCGCAAAACGCTCTGGATTTTCTGATACAGCATGACGCATCCAGTGTGGTTGAAGAATTGCTAGACCACCAGCATGTGGAATATCATAAATTGCAGAGACTGCATGCTCGATATTATGTGTAGCCCAATCTCCTCGTGAACCCATAGCTAAAAAGTTATTTAGCCCGACTGTCCCCGCTAATAAAATCGTTTCACGCAATGCGATATTCTCTAAATCCTCTACTAATTTTGGTGCTGCCTCTATAATAGCGTGCAATACGCCTTCACACATACCATCTGTTACAGGTGTATTTGTCGTATTATGGAAGTATTGCTCGAATATATGTGACATCATATCAACAATCCCATATATTGTATGGTTTTTAGGCACAGTTACCGTATACTGAGGATTTAAAATCGAAAATTTGGGGAATATTGCTGGACAGCCCCAGCCAAACTTCTCTTCTGTATCCATATTCGTAATGACAGAGCCTGAATTCATCTCAGATCCTGTTGCTGCTAAAGTTAGTACAACCCCTAATGGCAATGCCTCTTCTACAACTGCTTTTCTAATAACTAAATCCCATGCATCACCATCGTATTTTGCAGCTGCAACGATTAGCTTCGAACAATCAATAACTGAGCCGCCTCCTACTGCTAATACGAGGTCAATTCCTTCTTTTTTACAAATTTCCGCACCCCGACGAGCCGTTTCAACACGTGGATTTGGTTCAACGCCTGCTAGTTCAAATATTTCCTTATTTGCTTGCTTCAATACCGTTACAACATCATCGTATACGCCGTTGCTTTTAATGCTACCTCCACCATAGACAATAAGTACTTTATCGCCATATTTCGCAAGCTCTCTTGGTAACTTTTCCATTGCATCCGCTCCAAAATGCAGCGTTACTGGATTATAAAATGTAAATGGATTCATACTTTCTCTCCTTTCAAAACTATCTTTATTTTCTCACGTTTTAACTGAAAATAGCAAAGAAAGTATATTTCAATTACGCCTTGGGATTTTGTATTGTGCTTGGCACTTAGTAGAAGTTAACCTAAAGACGTCACAACACGCGACAATGGTTAACTAACCTGCATTGTACAGGTCTCCTTTCAAAATTCCTGACATCTGCCAGAGACTTAACTTAAATTAGCACATGTTTTTTGTTGTAACAGCGACAATGTTTTTGTATCAAAAGCGCAGTAAAATTAAATACCCTTAACTTCATCCGTTATCATAAATGTAATTAACAAGTCCTCTTCTAACGTTATCTTTACACCATTATGGCGATATGCGATTTTTGAAAACTTTAATGTGGCCACGCGGTTTGCTAACGCATATTCTTGACTATTGGTTAAAGGAAGCCCATTTGCATGACATCCCAAAATAAATCGTCCATTGACCGAATGACTTATGACATTTGGATGCAATGACTGATAGTGCACTTCTTCAATTAAACTATCTTCGTAAATTTTCTCTTCAGAAATTAAATAATCTATCAATGCGCCTTTTAAATCAACTGCGACGGCAGTTGCCCCTAGAATTCTTTTAAAATAAACAGGTACTATTTTTTTATTTTTTAAACATGGGGTAATTTCTGTTACTATATCTCCTGAATTAAGCACAGTTAGCTTAATAAAAGCTTTATTTTTCTGATTTATCAAAGTGATTATTGTTTCTCCTGAACGTAAGCTTTTTAAATAAATCTTATCATCGACTATATAGCTAGCAACAATACTTTGGTCTTGAATTTGTAATGTAGTTGCTTGAATGCCTAATACATCTACATCGTTTGACAATTCAACTAGTTGATGACTAAAATAAGCCAATTTATTTTCTTTATGAATAATGCGCTCTTGCAATAAATTTTTCAGCATTCCTCATTCCCCCTACCTTTTTTGTCTAGTGTAAAAAAGGTAGCTATACAAATACTAAACAAAACTCTACAAAATTCGAGTTTTTTCATCGAAATTCATATAGTATTCACTATTTTATCCCGTATTAGCAGGCTGTAAAAACCCGATTGAGGCCAACATGATGTTGGTCATACAAGCGTTTTCACAGGATGTGAAGTTTTTAACTTGTGTTCCTTTATCACCAATCAGTGGAGATAAGGAAAACCCCACTGATTGAAGGTTCACTTTATCATATAGTTTTCATACACTTTTTTAATATCCTGCGGAATAGGAATTTTTAAATCCTCTTCTAATTTATTTTTTATGTCTTTGTACAATTGGATACACTCTATTTTGCGATTATTTTCTACTAAAAAGCGTAAAAGCATTAACATATACTGCTCATTATATTCATCTAGATGCAACAGTTTTTGTAGGCAACTTAACTTTAATAGCGTGTTCGTAGCTTTTTCATATGTAACATAGCGTTCAAGTGCATGTAGAACCTGTTGTTTTATTTCGTTTCTCAATGCAATTGCCCAGTCGTATTCTTCAGTTTCTAAAAAATCTCCTTCATACAAATTCAAAATTCGTTGTATATTCAACTCACTATGTTTTTCTTCATTTAATAATTTTTGCAGATCTTCATAATCACTTTTCATTTCAATGTTTAATTGATAATAATTATTTACAAGTTCTATTGCATTTTCTATTCCTTTGTCTTTAAATATTTTTCTTATCTGATAAATCGTTGTATATAAATTAGCTGAACCCTTTTCAGGTTCTATATTTGGCCAAAGTAATTCAATTATCGCAACATTTAATAGAGGCTTTTGTTGATGTAACCATAAATAGATAAATAGCTCCTTTACTTTTTTCGTACGCCATTTTATCTTCTGGTTTTTATCATCTAAAAATTGAAAGCTACCAAATGTATGAACATAAAATATCGGTTTTTCATCCCCTGTTTCAGCATGACTAACAATTTTCCATTTATTCTCCGCCTTTATTAAAGCTTTTATTAGCCTTTTTTCATGTACAGGCTTCAATAAATAATCAGTCGCCTCTATTTCAAAAGCCTCTACCGCAAATTGCATATGTGCGGTCACAAAAATAATTTGGGCAAATGGTTGCTTCGCTATCAGCTGCTTTGCTACTTGCAAGCCATGCATATTCACCATCTCAATATCTAGTAATACAACGTCAATTCGCTCTTGCTCAAATAACACAAAGGCATCCCCTACATTTGTAAAAGTGCCTTTAATCGTAATAGGCAATGATGTGATACGCTTTAACATAATTTGCAATACATCAATCGCCATCTTTTCATCATCAATTATGATAATATTCATGCTTACACACCCTCTGGTAGTATAATTAAAATGGTGGTCCCTTGCCCTTCCTTACTATATACATGTAAACTTACATTTTTCATCAAATTGAATTTTCTTAATGGATTGGCGAAGCCGATACGTGGATTTTCACCACTTATTAATTGCCGAAGCGTATCTTCTTCCATTCCTACTCCATTATCAAATACTTTAATCCGTACAAATTGACCTTCACGCTTAATGCTTATCTCAATCGTGCCACCATCTTTTTTCTTTGAAATACCATGCACTACAGCATTTTCTATTAATGGTTGGAGCGATAAGGCTGGAATCATCAATTGGATAGATTCATCAATATCATAGCGTACTGTTAGTCGATCTCCAAAGCGCATTTTTTCAATATAAAGATACGCTTTCACAAGTTCAATTTCTTCTTCTAACGACACCATACTATTACGATAATGAACATTTAGCTTTGCACGGAAATAAGTCGCTAAACAATAGAGGGCCTCTCTCGTATTATCCATATCCGTGTAACTTAAACCAATAATCGTATTTAGCGTATTATAAACAAAATGAGGTGTAACTTGCGTATATAAATAGTTCATCTCTGATTCAATTGCATCGATTGAAGATTGTCAAATCGCAAGTAATGACTCGATACGAATAAATAATTCATCCATCACTACAGGTTTTTGCAAATAATCATTCGCTCCTACTTGCAATGTTAACAGCAAATCAGATTGCTTCATAATTGCCGTTAATACAATAATCGGTAATTCCAACATATCGTATTGTTTACGTACTTGTTTACATAATTCATAACCTGACATACCATCCATTAACAAATCGGTCAATAAACAATCAACTTCATGCTTTTGAATATACTGTAATGCATCAACACCGTTGTCTACCGCAATTACTGAATAGCCTCTTGCCATACACGCATCAGCTAGTACTTTAATATTCGTATGATCATCATCTACAATGAGTAGCGTTTTGTTATATCCTTTATGAATCAATGGTAAATCTAACTGGAGCACCGTTTGAAAAGCACTCTTCGGCGCATTTATGAGTTGTCCATTATTTTGTTTTACTAATGGCATTGTAAATGTAAATGTCGTCCCCTCCTCTGGCACACTTTCCACGTAAATTTCACCATTTAATTTTTCTATAATATTTTTTGTAATGCTCAAACCTAATCCTAGTCCTTCTTTATTTGATTGTTTTCTTGCTTGATAAAAAGCATTGAAAATATGCTCTAAATCTTGTACATGTATACCCACGCCTGTATCGCTTACTTGAATAGCCATTTGCTGCTGCTGAACATAAGCCGTTACAGTAATCTCTCCTATTTCCGTATGTTGAATTGCATTATGTAGCAAATTGTATAAAACTTGCTTGAAGCGTAATTCATCTGTCCACATGAATGGCAGGGTGGTATCTATATTTGTCCTTAAATTCACACGGCTATCACTTGACATTACACTACGTATTTCTTCTGCAACTTCATTAATAATCGTAATTGGTACAGCAGTAGGTGTAATATTAATTTCTCCTGTCATATGATGAGACGAGAACAATAAATCCTCAACTAAATGCCCTAAACGCTGGGTCACATTGTGGATTAAAATTACTTGCTCTTGCTGATTGCGCTTTAATGGCCCTTGCATTCCCTCCATTAAGGATTTCGCTAAATTTAAAATTCCATTTAAAGGTGTACGCAATTCATGTGATGTTTTTATTAAAAATTCATCCTTCATTTGATTATGTGTTAATAATTCTTCTGATAACTTTTGTATTTTCGTAAAGGTCACATTTGCTCGAAAGTTTAATAATAAGGAAAATCCTACTAAAATAAGAATAAATAATACAAACTCACTATAATCAAAAGGAATATCTGTTAAAAAATTCATCATTAATAATAGAGCATAGCAATATATGGCTGTCACAACAATTAACACATATCGTGCCTCTTCTAACCGTTGTATTAATACACGCATTAAAATTCCTATATTGTATATAAGAATGGGTGCAATAAGTGCAAGAAAAATGAATTGTCTTACTTTAATTTCCTCTGGTGAAGTAGCTATTTCTCCAAAAAATGGATTACGAATACCATAAATCACAAAGAGTATGCAAAGAAACACCATCAAGAAGTGAATATTTTTTTTCTTTGTTAATTTAGGATACATATAATAAATAAACAAAGTTAGACACATAAGTGCTAAAATCAAAGTACCTAATTGTAAACGAACCTGCACAGTTGCTTCTTCAATCGTCACTAGTAAGAAAAATATTTTCTGGTTAATAAAGAGCATATAAATACCTAACAATATCGCAAATAGCCCGAAAAATAATTCTTCTTTATGTC
>NZ_PYWN01000210.1 GCF_003049505.1 Metasolibacillus meyeri | reverse complement strand
AAGCGCAGATAAAACCTGAAAGTCGCAAATAAATCATAAAAAGCGCAGATAAAATCTGAAAGTCGCAAATAAAATCATGAAAAGCGCAGATAAAACTTGAAAGTCGCAAATAAATCGTGAAAAGCGCCAATAAAAACACAAAATCCACCAATAGAATCTAACCCGCCATCAATTTCCCCGATTAAACTATGTAAAAGGAGATGATTTACTTGATTAAGCAAACCAAAAGTACACGTTATAAAGGCTTTCTTCCTAATTTTAAAATCGCTAATTTTATGGAGGGACGCATTATGCGCCGAGACGATTTACTTTATCCTCCAAACTTAATTGATACTTATATAAAAAAAGGCTTATTTATAGAGCATGAAGCAATCTTAGTTACGCGAAGCTTACTAAAAAATCACTATAGCTGTAATCGTTGCCTCAATACAGACCAAGCTAAATTTATTCATTATCAGTGCGCTAAATGTCAGCAGATTTGCACATATTGTCGTCACTGTATCACTATGGGACGTGTTGCGAGCTGTAGCCAACTATTAACATGGAATGGGCCATCATCACGTAGGCAAATAAAGCATCAACTCAACTGGACAAGCACGCTTACTGAGCTCCAAGTAAAGGCATCGCAAGAGTTAACAGACAGCATCATGCAAAAACGTTCACATCTTTTGCATGCAGTTTGCGGATCCGGAAAAACAGAGATTCTATTCCTACCCATTTATAAAGCGCTCCAGCAAAATTTGCGCGTTTGTATCGCAACACCTCGCACAGACGTTGTATTAGAATTAGCCCCACGTTTGCGAAAGGTACTACCAGCAACAACTATTCATGCATTATACGGCGGTGCCCCTGAGCAGCAAGGTTACCCACAGCTAGTGATTACAACAACACATCAGCTCTATCGTTTTAGCAATACTTTTGATGTCATGATTGTCGATGAAGCAGACGCCTTTCCTTATACATTTGATGTACCGCTACAAAAAGCTGTGGTAAAAGCAAAAAAATTAGATGCACCAATCGCTTTCGTTACGGCAACGCCATCACCACAACTCTTAAAGCAACGACAGGGGTATTCCTTTATCCCGAAGCGTTATCATAACTATCCATTACCTGTACCTCGATTTCAGCCGTTATGGCGCTATAAGCAGCAATTTAAAAAAGGAAAACTGCCAAAGCAGCTTCAACTATGGGTAGAACAATGTATTGCCAACCAGCAGCCATTTCTTATCTTTTTCCCAACAATTGAAATGCTTGAGCAAGCATTATCGCTTTTCTCACAAAATATTTTAAGTGTGCATGCAGAGGACCCGATGCGCAAGGAAAAAGTTCTGCAACTACGCCATGCCGAAATATCAGGGTTACTCACCACAACGATTTTAGAAAGAGGCATTACAATTGCTAATTTGCAAGTAGCAGTTGTGGGTACAGAAAGCGCGATTTTCACAGCAAGTGCACTTATTCAAATAGCGGGACGTGTTGGACGCAGTCAACAATGTCCAGTTGGTGACATTGTCTTTTTTCATCATGGAATTTCATTAGAAATGGATGGGGCTAAAGAAGAAATTGAACGATTAAATGAGGTGGCCTATGGACAAGGAAGTACAAAACTGTTTACTATGTGAACGAGCGTTACAGCATACAATTACTTGGAAAACATTATTTGAACGCAACTGGTCACCTGTCATTTGTGAAAGGTGTGAGGCGAAATTTGAGAAAGCACATTATGAAAAAGCTGGCGTAACAGCTATTTTTCTTTACAATGATGTGATGAAAAAAATCTTACGGCAATATAAATTTTCACAAGATATTGTCTTAGCAAAAATTTTTCGGCAGGCATTACATGAACGATTAAGTAATTGCCAAGAAACGATTGTGCCGATTCCAATGCATCCATTAAAAAAGAAGGAGCGTACATTTGCCCATATTGATGAATTGCTATGTGCGGCAGAAATCCAGTATGAACATATGCTAGAAAAGACAACGTTAGAAACACAGGTCGGAAAAAGCCAAAAGCAACGTCAGCAGGTAGCGCCACTTTTTATTTGCCATAAGAAGCTAAGCGCTAAACATTATATTGTAATAGATGATATTATCACAACAGGTACAACGATAGCACATGCGAGAAAGGCACTGCTTGATGCAGGGGCAGAAAGCGTAACAGCGGTCGTCTTAATAAAAGGATAACAAAAGAATACTAGTTTATTGTATAATAAAAGAAATTAAACGTGGGATTTAGGAGGAAAAATTATGGCGGAGATTAGAAATTGCCCAGAATGCAATGAGTTCTTTAATTACACAGGGTTGCGAGAAGTGTGCCATAAATGTGCACAAAAAGAAGAAGATTTGTATCAAGTCGTTTACCGTTTTTTACGCAAGCGTGAAAATCGCGCAGCAAATGTTGAACGAATTGAAGAAGCAACAGGTGTAAAAAAAGATTTGCTATTCAAATGGGTGCGTAAAGGTCGCTTGCATCCAGCGTTGTTCCCGAATTTAGGATATCCTTGCGATAATTGTGGTCATCTGACTACGACAGGCAAGCTCTGCGAGAAGTGTCAAAACGAATTAAAATCCGACTTGCGTACATTTGATGCGGCAACAGAATTCCGCGAAAATGTTGCACAACGCGATAAAGGTACGTATTTAGCAGATAGAAAAAAAAGATAGATAAATACAGACAAAATCGAAATTGATTTTGTCTGTATTTTTTACGTTAAATTTCACCCTGTATTCATAGGCTGTAAGCTGCCACTTCAAAACTTGAAGCGAAGTTTAAATGGAAACCAACATCCTGTAAAGAGCGATTGGTAAAGCTAACAGTCTATGGGGAGGAAGAACTCACCATGGACTGAAGTTTCATTTTATACCAAAAATCAACTAAACAATATTTAAACAATACCGAAATATAAAGTAGAAGAATTTTGAAAGGAGGATGACGTATGAAAATCAATCCTATTAATTTAAAAGCTATTAACTCATATAAGCCACAGTTACGACCTGTGAAACAAACAGATCAGGCAACATCTTTCGCGGATAAAATTGAAATTTCTTCCGCTGCGAAAGAAATGCAAGTAACTGCTGATTACAATACAGAGCGTGCGGTACGTGTACAGCAATTAAAAGCTGATATTCAGTCAGGTGAATATAAAGTGAATGCCCGACAAGTAGCAGAGGATATGCTGAAATATTACCGTTTCTAAAATTCGTACTAAAGGAGCGTACACCATATGTCAGTGCTATCTATACTTGAAAAATTAGAGCGCATGCATAAAAGCCTGTTGGAGCTTGCGCATAAAAAAACAGACATTATTAAAGCAAATGATATAGAGGCGCTAGACGAGTTAATTAAAACGGAGCAGGCGCATGTAGCAGCAATCAACACACTTGAGCAACAGCGTCAGTTGATGGTAACGGATTACCTTCGAGCAAAAGGAATTGCTTACACTGACACACCAACTGTAGCAGAGCTAATTGATGCTATTGATAGCGAAGAGGAAAAACAGCAACTAATCACGACGAGAGAACGTTTGCTTGCACTATTGACAGAGCTAAAAGCACGAAATGACTTAAATCAAAAGCTCGTCTATCAATCATTGCAAATTATTAACATACAATTGGAGCCATTCCGACCACAGCGTTCGGATTCGTTTAACTATTCAGGTGACGAAGTGCGCGGTCAATCAAATCAAAGCAAAGTAACATATTACGACTCACAAGCATAAAGCGCTTGTAATGAAAAAATTACAAGCGTTTTTGCTTGAACTGATAGGAGGAACATTATGCGTTCAACATTTATGGGGCTAGAAGCAAGTAAATCGGGACTATTCCTACAACAAACAGCTCTTTACACAACAGGGCACAATATTTCCAATGCCAATACGCTAGGCTACTCACGTCAACGTGTGAATATGCAGGCACTTCCAGGCTTCCCGTTCCCAGGATTAAATTCACCAAAGTTTCCTGGCCATTTAGGAACAGGAGCGGAAGCACACTCTATCCAACGTATACGCGACGAATTTACAAACAACAAATATCGTCAAGAAACAAATAAGCTAGGCTACTGGGAAGAGCAAACGAAGGCCATCTCCCAAATGGAAGATATTTTAGCTGAACCTTCAGAGTTTGGTATTAATAAAGCATTTGATAATTTTTGGCGTTCGATGGAAGATGTTGTAGCGGATCCAAAAGATTCTGCAGCTCGTCAAGTAATGATTGCAAAGGCTCGTGCACTTGCTGAGTCATTTAGCTATTCGGATAAACAATTAAAAACAATTCAAAGTAATATTGGTGCGGAAATTAATTCATCTGTTAATACAGTTAACTCATTATTAAAGCAAATCGCTGCTATAAATAGACAAATAATGGAAGTTGAACCGAGCGGCTATGTAACAAATGATTTATATGATGCACGTGATGTGCTATTGGATAAATTAAATGAGTATTTACCCGTAACGGTTGAACGAGTTCCTTCAGGAGGTAATGCAAGTCCAGTCGCGGAAGGAAGCTTGACAGTTACATACCGACCAGTAGGAAGTACTGAACCAATTATTTTAGTGCATGGTAGAGATGCTGCGGAAATTAGCGTAGTAAAAAATGGAGGAACTCCACTAAATGGAGATAATCCACTTGACCCGTTTGAATCAATGAGCATTGATTGGCCAGCAGATGCAATTACACAAGCTGACCCAGACAAATTATTATCTGGTGCTGTGTTACCAGACGGTACTACACCATATGGATACGAAACATTCGAAAAAGGTAAAGGTAAGCTATTATCGTTAATTAATTCATACGGATATACAGAGGGCGCTGATGTGAAAGGGCTATATCCAGAAAATTTAGCAAAGCTTGATCGATTAGTAGCAGAATTTGTTGATGCCTTTAATACAGCACATCAAGCAGGCTTTGACATGAACGGCAATAATGGTTTAGCTTTCTTTGAGGGTACGACAGCAGCAGATATTCGTGTACGAGACGGTATTCTTCCAGAAGAAGTGGCAGCTGCTGATATAGTGGGCGAACTAGGGAATAATAAAAATATTTTAGCGCTTGCAAAAATGCAAACAGAATCGTCAAGCGCTTTAGGTGGGACAACATTCCAAGGCTTCTTCAAATCGATGATTGGTGATTTAGGTGTTATTGGACAAGAGGCGATTCGTCAAGAATTTAACTCAGGCACATTACGTTTAACAATTGAAAATAAACGTGCATCAGAAAGCTCCGTATCACTTGACGAAGAAATGACAAATATGATTACGTTCCAGCAAGCCTACAATGCAAACGCACGTATGATTACTGTTGTTGATGAAACATTAGACAGAATTATTAACGGTATGGGACGTGTAGGTTTATAAGTCTACTAACTGGTTAAAAGGAGGAAAATATAAATGCGCGTTACACAATCAATGCTTTCAAGCAATATGCTTCGCAATTTAAATACAAGCTATGGCAAAATGGGCAAGTTACAAGAGCAGTTATACTCTGGTAAAAAAGTAAACCGTCCATCTGACGACCCTGTTGTTGCAATTAAAGGGATGTATTACCGCACAGAGCTTGATCGTACAGAGCAGTACAAAAGAAATATTGGTGAGGCGAATACTTGGTTAGATGCAACTGATGAAGCGTTAGGACAGGTTGGCGATATTCTCAATCGAGTGAAAGAGCTTGTTGTACAAGCTGCTAACGATACGAATACAGAAGATGACCGTAATAAAATGAAGCAAGAGATTGACCAAATTCGTAATCATTTAAAGGATTTAGCAAATACACAAATAGGCAATAAGTATATTTTCTCTGGTACACATACGGATATGCCTTTATATGAAAACGGTGTGGAAAACCCAGTATTAACAGGTGCGGCAGGGGTTGATAAAGAGATTGAAATTGATGTTTTTGAAGCAGTACGCATTAATATTAATACGCCTGGTCAGCAGTTATTCCAGAACATAGATAGTTTAATGGGTGATATTGCAGAGGCACTTGAAACAGGCTCCGTTAATAATAATGGTACGTATATCGGGGGCTTACTTGGAGATCTAGCATCTGGCTCAAATGGAACTCTAGCTAACGTACAAAATTCGGTTCTTGAAAAACGAGCAGACGTAGGCGCGCGTCAAAACCGAGTGGAGCTAATGGATCAGCGCTTAGATTTGCATAAAGTAACAACGACAAAGCAAATGTCAATGAATGAGGATACTGAATATGCAGGTACAATTACAGAACTTGTAACACAAGAATCCATCCACCAAGCCGCCCTATCAGTAGGCGCAAGAATTATTCAGCAAACTTTAGTAGATTTTATGAGATAAAATCTACTAAAGTTCTGCCCCGAAAGCGAAGCGACAGGGGCAAACCGCGTAAGCAAAAAGTT
>NZ_PYWN01000209.1 GCF_003049505.1 Metasolibacillus meyeri | reverse complement strand
TGTGGGTCGAGTTTTTTATTACACTAAATAATTTAATGAGGTTTTTCCTAATAATTATTAATTGTGTTAATATAATAAAAAAAGATTAATAAAGCAATAGTGATTAGTTTGTTAATTCCGATATATATAAGTAATTTTGTCTATTATGTGGTTCCGTCAGAAATATGCGGATTTAAAACGTTAAGCACTTAATGTTACCAAACGACGCTTTGGGAAGGTTTCCAGAAATTATTTGAGAACTTGAGCATTATTATTATTGAGACAAAATACCTCGTTGAAAAATCAACAAGTTATTTTTATTAACTAATTAAAAGATTGTAGAAGCTATAGCGTTATTCATAGGTTCTTATAATCAAATCTGAAGAAATTGGTTTAAGTTGTAATTCTCTTGCCCAAATGGATAACTGCCCAATATGATGAATTTCATGTGTAATCATGTGAGCCATTATCTTTTTTTGATTAAAGTGTAATATGGTGCCATCACGTCGTTTCACTTCAACTATTCGATTTTCATAATCTGAAGGCAATTGCTCAATAAAGTATGTAGTTTGTGATTTGACAAAATCAGCGTATTTCTTTATGTCGCTTAGACTGGTAATGGTATTTCGTTTTTCATATTCTATGACTTTTTCAGCCATTGAATTCAACCAAAGTAATTCACAATCAACGATATGTATTAATGTTTCTCGTATACTTTTCATTCCACCAATACGCTCTTTTTGAAATTCTTCTTGAGATATTGAATGACACCAATTTAACCAATCTTCACGAACTTGCCAGTTATAATGAAATAAAGATAACATTTTGCACCTCATTTTATTAAAATAATAAGAAAATTATAACTTTTTGGAGGCGAATATGAAACATAAGATAATATTTTTTGACGTTGATGGTACCATTACAAGTTATAAGGATGGAACTATTTCTCTAAGTACCAAAAATGCAATTAAAAAGTTGTTAAACAATGGATTCAAAGTTGTAGCAGCAACTGGTAGACCATTATCAATGTG
This sequence comes from Metasolibacillus meyeri, assembly GCF_003049505.1. Taxonomy (GTDB): domain Bacteria; phylum Bacillota; class Bacilli; order Bacillales_A; family Planococcaceae; genus Metasolibacillus; species Metasolibacillus meyeri. The sequence goes on along the minus strand of NZ_PYWN01000209.1, from coordinate 7,508 downwards.
TGATGAACTGGTTGAAATAGGTATAGACACATTTATTACAGCTAACGGTGGCTATGTTACACACAAAGGAACTTGCATTCACAAAATTGTATTACCCGAAGAAACAGTTCGCCGATTTAACAAATTTGCATTAGAACAACAAAATGCACTCACTTATTATTCAGATACTCTACATATGAATGAAATAAAGAAACCTAAAGTACAGCAAGCTCTTTACGAAACATTAGGATTGCAGGAATTTCCACCTATTAATTCAGATGCTCGTTTGAAAGAAATCTACTTACTTTGCCTGTTTGCTGATGAGGTAGAAATTGAAACATATAAGACTCATTTTCCTACAGTTCGTTTTAAACGTTGGCACCCATATATTGTGAATGTACTTGAAGAGGATGTTTCAAAATCTGTAGCAATCCAAAAAGTTCTAGATTATTTTGGATTTATAAACGAAGAAGCTATCGCTTTTGGCGATGGAGAAAATGATACCGATATGTTAGAACTTGTAGACTTAGGTATTGCTATGGGAAACGCAACTGAAAACTTAAAATCTATTGCAAGTTTTATTACAAAAGATTCTAATGAGGATGGTATTGAGTGGGCTTTGAAGAAATATGAATTGATTTGAGATTTTATCAACTAAAAAATCACTAACCTCTAAAATATATCACTGCTATTTATTCATGCTCATTCAAAATAACGTTCCCAAATGAAAGTTTGGAGATAAACCATTAAGCTACGAATGTTGTTAAAACAACGTTTCGTGGCTTTTTTTATGAACATTTTTTATAAATGATTTTATACATTCTCTTCAAAAGTCAGTCATAGCAATGTTTAAGTGGTCTTTCGAGCATGGATGCATGATCGACTTTAGTGAATAAAATCATGCATATTTCTTAACGTTGAAAAAAGTTAAGGTAGCCTTGTTAAAAACAATCTAACAAGGCTATCAGGGCATCTCATAAACTCTCTATTTAAACTGCTCAAAATGATTAGCAACCCATAGCTTCTGATTTTCTGCAACATATTGTTCAACTGCTATCAATCTATTCACCAAGTCTTCTTTAGAAAGCTGCATATACTTCTTTCTAGCGTTTGTTAAACCTCTTTCGGGGGAAATTCTTCTTAAAGTGGATTCATCAAATGTAGAAGGCTTCTCTGACTTTTTACGAGCATTCTTTATTTTATAAGTTCTACTATGCTTTTTGTAATGCTCATATAATTCTTCATTTCGTTTAATAGTATTTATGTGAATACCTTTCTCTTCATCATCAAATGCTTTTGAATGGTGACTAATATTATGATAGGTTACAGGAATGCCTTTTGAAACGAGGAAATCAATTGTTTGAATACCAATAGATACAGAACGATCTTTTCGTTGCTGATGGACTTTTACGAGCCATTCCCTCTTATCTGAATGGATTAATTTTTGCTTTCGGTTCATATTGACGTTCCTCCCTATATTGTTTGATTAAATCAATCTCTTTCAATTCAATCTTCGCTTGCTTTGCCATCTCTTTAGCTTTTCGAACTTCTACCTCTAATCCCATTTGTTTAAATCGTCTTTCCATATCCTTTGATAATTGGATGACTTCTAATAATTCATCCTCTTGATCTGGTTCAGGTATTTTTGCTTTGCAGCCTAAACACTGCATTTTAGTGGGGCAAACATAATCTGTAACACAAGTACCACCCAATACTTTGTTGAATACACCAACTTTTTCTGCATGGGCATCAAATTCTTTTTGTAACTCTTGTGGGCTTCTTAAATATACATCCTCAATGTCTACATAACGTGAAATGACATCATGTAGCTCACTTACTGATTCCGCAATTTGTGTAGGTGTAGGAGCTGAATAATATCCTGTTACATTCAAATCCTTCTGATGTAGCATTTTTGCGACAATATCAATCGGCATTTTTTGACGTTGAACAGCTTCTGTCGCAAATGCATGACGTAATAAGTGTGTTTTTACAGTTACAGATTTTCCATTCTGCGTCTCAAATAATAATCCATAAAGAAGAAACCGAATGGAACTGTATAAAGCGGATTCCTTCAATGCTTTACCTGCATATTGGAAATAATAAGACATAGATTTTGGAAATAAGTGCTTTCTTTTATCTCTGTATGGGACACTTGGAATTTTATCACCGTCATAATGTGTTTTTAACATCCGTGATACCATTTGAATATGTTCCATCGTTTGTTTACTTAAATAAAATTCTTCTAATGAATCTCTTCCTTTAGGAATAGCTTTATAGGAATAATGTAGCTTGTTGTTAATTTTCTTTACCTCAATACATTCTTTTGTATTACTAATTTGAAGTAATTCGTTCAGTCTTGCACCTGTTGTTGTTAATATGTCGATGGCTAATAGTCCAAATGAACAAGCCACATAAAATGGTTCTATATCTATTAGTAAGCCTTCTGCTTTGTCCTTGTGTAAAGTGATAAAAGTTGAAGGTGTTAGTATGCCTTTATGCTTTGAATAAAAAGGAGAAGGTTTTTTCTCGTTTTCAGACTCGTATCCCCATAAAGACAAGAAATTTAATATCTTCTCATGCTCTTCAATGTGTCTGTTTTCTGACCAACCTCCTAATACATTCTGCTCAATTAATTCATTAAACCAAAGACCTTCTGGTATTGAATCACTATCTATTGATTCAGCACGAATAAATTCAAGGAAATAGGCATTATTTTCATCAGAATAAGTTAATTTTTTTTGTGTTGCTTGCTTTATAATAATATCTGAAAAATCCTTTTGATGGTTCAGTACAAAGGAAGGTTTGTCCCATAAACGAAAATGAAATACTTCCCCAATCCGCTTTGGTTCCGCATAAGAAAATTCAGTCGGTAATGATATTGAATCGGTTTCTATCACCCTTATTTGTTGATGAAATGCATCTCTCAATCTCTTCATTTGATTCCATCGTAGATTTGCTTCTGCACGTATTGCTGAAAGATGTGGCACAATAGCGTCTGTTTCATCCTTACGGGTGTTTTGGGCCTGTTCCAAGGCTAATTTAGTAAAGGAAAAATCACGACTATCATATGAAATGGGAGGTAATAAAAACTTGTTAAAATATTGCTGTTCACCTGAAAGAAGGTTATTATTAATCCACCTTTTAGTAGAGTTTTCAGATGATTTATAGGTAGTTAGTAAGTTCCTTTTCATATTGTTAGAAGATTTGACACAAATATCACCTTTCAAATATTTAAATAAATGAACATTCGTGTCGAAATCTGAAAATGAATTAATGTTACATTCCCTAAAAATATCGTTGAATCTTGGATGGAGAACTTCCAATCTACTGAGTATCGTTCGTATGTCATGATTCTTAGTTACTCCAATTAATGCTATAAGCAAGAGTTGATCTTTCCAATCGAAAGCTAAGCAGTTCCTATACAGATATTTAAGCACCCGTTCATCCAATTTATCAATTAAAAATTCACCTCTATTATTTTGTAGACACATTAATCGAGTATCCATTTGTCCAAGCATTTTATCGTACCATTCTGTTTTAGGTCTTAACTGTGTTTTTTCATTCAAATTTATTCCAATCCTTCTAACAATTCTTTCAAATCTTCATCAAAGTTTTCGATAGCTGGTGATTTAACAACGCTTAACTTTTGTTTTAATTTCTTCGAAGATTTCTGTTGCTTAATATAGTCCTTTTCGTTTTGCTGCATTTGCTCCAACATTTTCTCATGTACTTCTCGATGTTTGGTTTCATCAAAATGATGCTCATACACTTTCATCGTCTCTTAATTTTTCCACTTCATATATTTAATCAACTCATTTTTACGTTGATGAATTTCTGTTTCATTTTTTGCAACGTTATAAATCTCTCGTAATCGAGAAGTAACAAACCAGTGTCTAGCTTTATGAGGGTTTAAACTCAAATCATTACTCTTCATAGCCCGATTCCAGTGATAGTACCAAGCATAGTAGGTAAGTGGTGTTCCATTTGCTGTTAAGAAGATTGGGGCATCATCAGGTAGCTGTTCAAAACTCATATGATTGCTATCTAATGACTTTCTCTCCGTCTCTATGTAGTGAAATAATCGCTTAATTGTATCTTTACTAACACGTATAAACTTAATTTTTCGACCATGACTACCTTTATTGAATGTGATGAATTCTTGCTGATTTTTCCGTTGTCGATAATCACCAACTGTTAACTCAATAATTTCTGAGGCTCTTGCACCTGTTTCAAATAGCATACGAGCTATCACCATTTCACGAAGTGACCAACTTGCTTTCTTTCCAGCTTGATATACTTGATACGGTAAATCTATATCGTCAATAATCTGTGGCTGCCATTCTTCATTTAGAATTTTAAAATATGAATCTGTTAATCTCCGGTGAGGAATGGCTTCTTCTGTACCTGCAATTGAAGGCATTCTTGGCTTATCCTCTCGAACCCCATTTATCTCCTCTTTATAGCTTTGTAGGATAGCCTGACCATCTATTAATGGATTGCTATACAGGTAATGCTTTAACCGTATCATAGATTTGTAAAATGATTTTAAGGCTGATAAAAATAGGCTAATTGTATTAGGACTCTTGTTAGTTAAATTTACAAAACGAAAGTTGTCTTTTTCACGAATCTTACACTTCATTTCATGCATCAAATAATCCTCAACCACAACACGTATTTTTACTTCTGAATAATTCCATTGCACTTTCTTTCCTTGATAGTTACTTTCTTTCTCTAACCATTTAAAAAATGGAAGTAAACAATTCACATATGATATTGCAGAGCTTTTATCATTTCTCCCTAAACAATCATGATAATAATCTGTCAAAGGAATAAAGGGCTGGTTATTTTTAAATACGAGTAACTGATATTTACTTTCAATATTCTTTGGACAATACTCAAACCAATACAATTATTAGTCCCCCTTAAAAAGAACGAACGTTCCTACTTTAATATCTATCTTAGTCATTGTAAAGTGTTTAATCTTTTAACAAATGTAGATGAGCAAGATAATGAAAATAAAAAGCACATCACTAAAATTTGCATTTAGTAATGTGCTTTTTTATTTAATGTGTAACATTATAAACGAAACACTATTGAATAAGACATAATGTACAATTACTTGTACTTAATCTTACAGAGTAGTAGGTGTGTTTTTATAGAATATTATTTAATACTAGCCTATTTCCATTTGCTATTGGAATTCAAAAGGATTAGGATAACCTATTGCTTCTAATTCTTCAGGTGACATTTTAATTAATTCTTCATAAGGATAATAATTCGGACTATCAGTTGATAAATCGCCATCTAATCGATTTTTAGTAAGTATTAGAATTATCATTTTCAACAAAATAAGTAAATTATAAATAATTAATTTACAACAACTTTTGAATGAAATACTCTTTTCTACACCTCATAAAAATGCAAATAGCTGTAGGGGGAAATACTCCTCCTACAGCCTTTTATTAAGCGTGTGCTTTCAACGCTTTAAATTCTTCAATTAACATTGGCACAACTTCGAATAAGTCACCAACGATACCGTAGTCTGCTACTTTGAAAATATTAGCTTCTGGATCTTTGTTGATTGCTACGATTACTTTTGAGTTTGACATACCTGCTAAGTGCTGGATTGCGCCTGAAATACCTGCTGCGATGTAAAGATCAGGTGTTACGACTTTACCCGTTTGACCGATTTGCAAAGAGTAGTCGCAGTATTCTGCGTCACATGCACCACGAGAAGCGCCTACTGCACCACCTAATACATTCGCAAGCTCTTTTAATGGCTCGAAGCCTTCTTCTGATTTCACACCACGTCCACCAGCGACAACGACTTTGGCTTCTGATAAATCAACACCTTCTGCTGATTTGCGCACAACTTCTTTAATGATTGTACGTAAGTTTGTAATATCAACAGCTAATGCTGATACATCGCCAGAACGTCCTGCATCTTTTGCAAGTGGTGCAATATTGTTTGGACGAATTGTTACGAACACGATGCCATCCTTCACTTTTACTTTTTCGAACGCTTTACCAGAGTAGATTGGACGGATAAATACAGCAGCATCGCCAGTGCCTTCGATTTCCGTTACATCTGATACAAGACCTGCTTGTAACTTAGAAGCGATTTTTGGTGATAAATCTTTGCCTAATGCTGTGTGACCGAAAACGATTGCTTCTGGGCTTTCTTCACCGACAACCGCCATAAATGCTTGGCTAAAGCCATCCGATGTATATGATTTTAAGTGTGGGTGTTCCACTGTGACAACACGGTCTGCACCGTATGTAACTAATTCATTTGCTACACCCGTTACGCTATCTCCAATTAACACACCAACGATTTCGCCACCGTCAGCGATTTGCTTTGCTGCTGCAATTGCCTCGAACGATACGTTACGTAGGCTTCCTTCACGAACTTCCCCTAAAACTAACACTTTTTTTGACATGCTGTTCCCTCCGTTACCTTTGTTATGACCGAAAAAAATATCAATTACGCCTCAGCGTGTCCAGATTTTTTAGGAAAACCTGCGGCATCTGCTGAATATCGCTGCAATTAGACTACTTTTGCTTCTGTATGCAATAAGTTTACAAGCTCTTTTACTTGTGCTTGTAATTCGCCTTCTAACACGCGACCTGCTGCTTTTTGTGGTGGTAAGTAGATTTCTACTGTTTCCACTTTTACTTCTACATCGTCTTCATCGATGTCTAAATCATCAAGCTCCAGCTCTTCTAATGGTTTTTTCTTCGCCTTCATAATACCTGGTAAAGATGGGTAACGTGGCTCGTTTAAGCCTTGTTGCGCTGTTACTAATAACGGTAATGAAGTTTCTAATACTTCTGAGTCCCCTTCGATATCCCGCACGATTTTCGCGCTTGTACCATCGATTTCAAGGCTTGTAATTGTCGTTACATAGTTGATGCCTAATAAATCAGCTAAGCGCGGGCCAACTTGACCAGAGCCACCATCAATGGCAACATTACCTGCTAAAATTAAATCTGCCTCTTTATCTTTTAAGTATTCTGCTAGAATATAAGCAGAAGAATATTGATCTAGCTCATCTAAATCATCTTCTGTATTAATTAATACCGCTTCATCTGCGCCCATTGCCAATGCTGTACGCAATTGCTTTTCAGCGTCTTCTCCACCAATCGTAATAACCGTTACTTTACCACCTAATGCATCACGCTTTTGAATTGCTTCTTCAATCGCATACTCATCGTATGGGTTAATGATGAATTCAGCGCCATCTTCTTGGATTTTGCCACCTGATACAACGATTTTTTCCTCTGTGTCAAACGTACGTTTCACTAATACATAAATATTCATTTTACAGACCTCCGAAAGCTTGATTTATTTTGGTTCAGTAGTAGACCCTATCCTCTATAGAGAAGGGATAAATATCTATTTTTCTCCTCGTTCAGCGAGTGTTTGGACACCCACTGAACCAAGATGCCCCGGCGGATGTCACGGATTTTGAAGAGAGGCCTGCACGATGCAGGTCAGTTAACCGTTGTCACAGGATGTGACGGTTTTA
>NZ_PYWN01000208.1 GCF_003049505.1 Metasolibacillus meyeri | reverse complement strand
GTTAGTTGAACCAATCGGGCTTTTACGGACAGTTATCGCCCACCTATCCTTTTTATTTTTCTCAAGTCTTGAGGTGGGCGTCTTGTATCTGTACCTGTCGCGTTGTTGCTGGCGCTTCGCTTTCGCACAGAAAACATTTGCTTTCGGTACAATAAACATTGGCGCTACGCTTTCGATACATAAAACATTACTGTCCGTTAATGCGGGATAAAAAATACTAATTTATTATAGCATTAAATATGTAGAACAATAAATGAACGACTATTCTAAATTTTGCTGTAAATAGGCTGCCTAAAAAGCTCTTTATCGTCTCGCTTTTTAGACAGAAAATTGTCAGAATTGTTTGTGTGCCTGGCACCTATACTATAAGTTTTCTAAATCTGATTCTGTAATTAACGACTCTCGCGGCTTACTTCCTCGTTGCTCTGATACAAACCCATGCTTTTCTAGCATCTCCACTAATCTTGCTGCACGATTATAGCCGATGTGATATTTACGCTGGATTGACGATGTAGAAACAGCTCCTTGCTCATAAACAAATCGACATACTTCTTCAAAAAGCTCATCTTGCGCTTCGATTGTTTCAACTTTTTTCAATAGCTCTTCTTGCTCAAAAATGTAATCTGGCTGTCCTTGACTACGCACATAGCGAATAACCTCTTCAATCTCATCATCTGTTACAAATGTTCCTTGAATTCGTTGTGGTGCTGACATACCATTTCCTAAATACAACATATCCCCACGTCCAAGTAAGCGCTCGGCTCCTTGAATATCAAGAATTGTACGTGAGTCGATTTGTGATGATACAGCAAAAGCAATACGCGTTGGAATATTCGCTTTAATTAAGCCTGTAATGACATCTACAGAAGGTCGCTGTGTTGCAACAATTAAGTGAATACCACATGCGCGCGCTTTTTGTGCAATACGACAAATTGCATCTTCTACATCTGTAGGTGCCATCATCATCAAGTCAGCTAACTCATCAATGACAATTAATAAATAGGGTAGTTTTTGTGCATGCTGACCATTTGCCTCTGCTATCGCATTAAAGCGCGTAATATCACGCACTTCCGCATGCATAAATAGCTGATAACGACGCTCCATTTCCTCAACCGCCCATTTTAAAGCTGCCGCTGCTGCCTTTACATCTGTAATAACAGGGCTTACTAAATGTGGTATATGATTAAATGGTGCAAGCTCTACCATTTTCGGGTCAATTAACATTAGCTTTAATTCATGAGGATCAGCCTTATATAATAGACTAACCAAAATTGAGTTAATACAAACAGATTTTCCTGAGCCTGTAGCACCAGCAATTAAACCGTGTGGCATTTTTCGCAAATCTAATGTAACAGGCTTCCCTGTTAAATCTAAGCCGAGAGCCGCTTCCATCGGTGATTCCGATTTTTTAAAACCGACGCTATTCGTTACTTCCGATAAGCGTACAGCACGCGAAATTAAGTTCGGTATTTCAATACCGATTGTACGCTTACCCGGAATCGGTGCTTGAATACGAATATCCTTTGCAGCTAATGCCAGCTTCAAATCATCTGCTAAATTGCGAATTTTGCTCACTTTTGTGCCTTGCCCAATCGTAATTTCAAATTGTGTTACGGCAGGTCCTTGCATAATTGATTCGACCTGCGCTGCTACTTGATGATAGGAGAGCGCCTCCACTAAAGCTTCCGCCTGCTGCTCCATCCAATCATAATCTTCGGTTTTTTGCTCAGGCGGTGCTAAAAAGGTAGTTGAAGGCTTTTCATAAAGCTGTTTTTGTACAGAATTTGCTTCTTGAGCTACTGTGTCTGTATGAACAGTTGGCTGCTCTTCTACTAAATTTCTTGACGTCTGGATGGCTTTATTATTATTTGTTACTTCTTGAACGCTTTCCAATTCTGATGAAATCAGAACAGTAGGTTGCTCCTGCGAATCTGTAATATTTTTTTGTCTAACTTCCTGCGTAGGTGGCTGTTGTATTAATTCCTCAGGTTGTTGGGCTTGTTGTTCTTTTACGTTTTTCGCCTCTTGTTGCAAATGCTGTTGGACAAATTCCTTGGCAAGTTGCTTCTGCTTGTCGGACTTTAACATTAAAACATTGAACGGTAAACGACTTCCAGAGCTCGCTTCCGTTTGAGGGGTTTGCTCTACATGTAATTGACCAATATGAATCGTCGAATTTTCAATCGTTAAATTTTCCACCTTCAATTCATTTAATAAATCAAATTCTTCCATAATAGGCGGTTGCTCTATATCCTTATACTCAGATGTATTCACATCTACCTGTTGTGGTGCTTGACCATCCTCGAATAATTCAATTGTCGATACAGATGGCTGCTCTGTCATTGTCGCTGCCACCTCTTGCTGTTGTGGTGTTTCCTCTACATAAGACGGCTGCTCTAATACAGAAATTTCTTCCTGAGAAATTGGATTTTCAATTTCTTCAACAACTGGCTGCTCTTTTTTCGGCAGTAATTGCTCAATCGGCTTTGGTTTACCGAATCCATAAACAGGAGATGGCACATCTGTCGGTATGAAACGCTTTCGACTTGCTAAAGGATTGGCCGTTGTTGTTTGCTGAGATTCGTTTTTAACACGTGATTTTGTTGGCGTTAAAAAGCTCGTCTCTTCCCTTTTCACATTACTGCGACGTTCTTGCGGCTGACTTCTAAAAACATTCGTCTGCCCTCTGCTTTTTTGTCTGCGCGCTAATAGCTCTCGAATACCTGACACTTCTACATCATAAACTTCCTGTTCTCCTTGTAGATGTTTCGGTAATTCAAATGTCGAACTAGTTGTTGTTTCCTTATGATTCGTTTGGCGTTGCTGTGGAGCTGGTTTTTTTTCCACTAGCTCTTCATCTGCAATAAGCGGGAATCGGAACGCTGTTTTTTTGGCTTGCTGTGGTTGCTCAAATCGCTCTTGCTGCTCATTGTCCAACTCATACTCATCATACTGTTCATCTGTATATAAAATTTTATTCATTTGTTTTTTAAACCAGTTCATATGCTCACTCTTTTCTGTAAAAACCTCATTATTTTTAGCAAATAGAATATTAAAAGCATACCATATTTCACGGCTTTGAGGCAGTGATTACATAGTGGAAATAACGAAAAAAAGACGACTCTAGCTATTTGCTAAAGTCATCTCATCAATAATCTTGAAAAGGCTGTACTTGAATCACTTCAATTGGATATTCATGCAGAACTTGTTCAATGATCTCCACATGTTCTTTTGAATAGTCAATGATACCAATTAGCACTCTTTTATTCACACTATCAACGGATACGGAATCAATGATTAATCCATACTCCTCTTTATTTTGCCAAATCTGTGCTGCAAATTCATTTAAATTTTTGCTATGTACAATATATTCTCCATTTTATACTTGAACCCTATAATGAATAGTAATAAGCATGCGACGAACGAGAAAAACAATATAATTTGCCCTCTATTTTTTAAAACCACTATGCATCACTCCATTCACTATAAGTAGAAGATATTACTTTTTGATAACCTAATCCTATTAAATATTCACTAAAAATTATATATACCTGCGCATCCTTATGACAAAGGAGCCATCTCAAAATGACTTTTCAGACGGCTCCTTCTTCTATGATTATCTTGTTGGAATTTCAAATGCTGCGCCTACTTCAGCATTTATATCTAATACTAAAATACCTTTTTCAGAAGGTGCATTCGGAATTTCTAGCTCACGTGCTGAACATAACATACCGAATGAGTCGACTCCACGTAAATTCCCCTCTTTAATTAATAAACCAGAAGGCATGACAGCACCAATTTTTGCAACAACTACTTTTTGTCCTGCATCTACATTTGGTGCACCACAAACGATTTGCAATGTTTCCTCACCAACATTCACCTTACAAACGCTTAATTTATCAGCATTTGGGTGCTTTTCCTTCGCTTCTACATAACCAACAACAAATTTCGGCGAAAAATCAACATCTAATGATAATGTCACACTATTCGCTGTTAATGCTGCTTCGATTTTTTCTACAAGCGCTGGTGTCAGCTCAACAATTCCTTGTGCTGTTAACTCGATATATTGGCTCGCATTAAATAAGTTAAATGCCTTTACTTCTCCTGTTGCTTCCTCTTTTAATAAAGCGACATCTCCATGCTTGTCCACTACTGTTTTCACAATTTTTTCTGTTGCTAATTGTACTAAAAGCACATCTCCAACATGCTCTTTATTGTATGCTACATTCATTTTTTCTCTTGCTCCTTTTTTACTTTGTTTTTTGCGAGAATAAAAATCGGCTCTAAATTGCCCTCATCATAAATAAACGATAAAGATGTGATTGGCACTGCACCAATCGAGAAGAAATGCATCGTCATCTGCGCTAGTACATCATACCCTACTTCATCCCGAATATCACCTATTATTAGCACATCTTGATGTGGTACAGAAACCGTCATATCGCCCTCGATTTGCGCCGCCATGTCCTTTAAAAATTGGTCATTCAAAATACGGCTCGCATCATAGCCATCATTATGGTTGATAAAATAAAACACGCTGCCTGCTACTTCGTCTTTTTTCGTTGTTGTCGGTAACTTTTTAACAGAAAAGCGTGCAATTTCTCTCACTTGCTCTGCTGTCACCGCAAGCTTTTCTAACATCGTTTCATCGATTAAACGATAGGTCTTTCCTAAATCGAGTGCATAAAAAATTCGCGTTTCTGCTGTATGCTCTGTCGTGACGAACGCATGTCCTTCTTTTGATACTTTTGGAAACGAGCCTGAACGAATAATTGGATAAATAACAGATAGTTGTGCAAAACCTACCTCTTGCTCCTGTAGCATTGCCGCAAATGTTTGTTCAATCGTATAAACGACCTCATCAATAGCCGCTTGCTTTTTCGTTGTATATTTCGCTGCTATTTCAGGCAATGAAATATCCATACCACGTTGCAATCGTTTATGCTCTAGTCGCACTTTATCGGTTTCTTTATCATAAGACCACTCAAAAAGCTCCTCGCCCAGTTGTTTTTTTAGTGCTTCTACAAGCTCTGGAGATTTCACATTTGTCACTCCTCTTAATCAATTACGCCTCTCTGTCCTCTCAAAAACTATGACATCTGCCGGAGGCTTTAGTTTGAAATCTTTTTCAATTATAACAAAAAAGAGCGCCCTTCTGTATTGTTGGACGCCTTACAAATATTATTTAGTAATTTTTACAGAACGGACAATTTGCATCATTGTGTTAAGCTTTTCTTCGATTTTGCGATCCTCAGAAATCGTCGTCATTTTAATGCCACCGATGCTGACAATTAATTCGTAGTGTTTATCACTTTGCTGGACGACAGCTGAAAAGCCAAATGCTCCTTCTGTCTCCATTTCTTGAGATTTCACTACATTTTTTGTTGCATCAGCCATTAAATTATCGTAATGTAGTTTACTATCCTCTTGTTCATTCGTATTGACAAATAATATATAAGAATCTTTATCTCTTGTTAAAATATAGTTCATTTCATTTGCACCTTGCTCTACTGTATAAGATTTAGGTACAAACAATTCAATTGAACCAATTGTCATGTTAGGTACTTCTGCGCCTTCTTGAAAAATTGTTTCAGCGCTAGCTACCCCAACTTCAATTTGCTCCTGCACCGACTTGCCACAGCCTGCTAGCGTAAATGCAAGTGTCGTAATTGCAAGGCCATGAAGCCATTTGCGTTTCATACAGTTTCCCTCACTTTCTATTACAGCATACATTTTAAAGTATTTAGAAGCAATAGTGCAACTACATTGCTTATTTATTATATCAATTACGCCTCGGCGTAATTGCGTCCAGATTTTTTCGAGCTTGCTCGAAAACTCCTCTTCAAAATCTGTGACATCCGCCGGAAGCTTAATTTCTTACAGCATGTATTTGGGCACCCACTGAAATGAGTCTAATACTTGCATTCATCTTGCCATCTATAGCGGTGGGTGACTTCTGTACCTGACGCTACGCTTTCGGTACAAAACATTGCTGAAAGAAGTTAAATATATGATTTGCCCAACAAGTAATGTAACGATATGCTCAAACATTTGCTGACGATTAATTAAGCCATTTGTAAAAATACCGATTGCCCCCTCGTGGTGACGTGTATTTTCTTTCTTTGCAAAAGCATCCATCACTGGTCCTAACTCTTTTCCTGTCCGCACCTCATTAGCCACTTCGATAGGTAAAACAAATTGTGCGCCTGCACTGCTTATCACAGTACCATCCTTTAATGCAACAGCCCCCCAATTACAGCAATACAGCTCATCGTCAACTCGTTGCACGCCACCTTCTAAACCAAAGGCAAAATCTGCTTCTGTTTGTTGCAATGTGCTTTTTGCGCGGTTGATTGCTCCTTGCCTTGTTTCCTCTGTTGACAATGGCTGCGCAGCCACGCCTGATTCCACATTTATATGAATAAAATTTGCTTGTGGAAAATATGTACGAACTACCTTTTCCACTGCGCTCGTTTTCGCCTTATTGTGTGTGCCAATTGCTACTAGCAATGCTGTCATCTCCTATTGCCCTATAATGGACGATTTTTTAGTATAAAAGGATGCCCCTGATTAGACATCTCTTTTCGTTCTCTTAATATATTTGCGAACTTTATGAAATATCGGTGGTTTTCTTGGGGATATCTACGTTTTTTCATAGATATCTGCGGTTTCCTCAATATATCTGCGCTTTCTTATGGATATCTGCGGATTCCTCGGGTATATCTGCG
>NZ_PYWN01000207.1 GCF_003049505.1 Metasolibacillus meyeri | reverse complement strand
AGGTTAAGTTATTAAGGGCGCACGGTGGATGCCTTGGCACTAGGAGTCGATGAAGGACGGCACTAACACCGATATGCCTCGGGGAGCTGTAAGTAAGCTTTGATCCGGGGATTTCCGAATGGGGAAACCCACTATGTTTAATCGCATAGTATCCCTACGTGAATTCATAGCGTAGGGAAGACAGACGCAGGGAACTGAAACATCTAAGTACCTGCAGGAAGAGAAAGAAAATTCGATTCCCTGAGTAGCGGCGAGCGAAACGGGAAAAGCCCAAACCAAAGAGCTTGCTCTTTGGGGTTGTAGGACACTCTATACGGAGTTACAAAGGAATGAAGTAGATGAAGCGACTTGGAAAGGTCCGCCAGAGCAGGTAAAAGCCCTGTAGTCGAAAGTTCATTCCCTCCAGAGTGGATCCTGAGTACGGCGGAACACGTGAAATTCCGTCGGAATCCGGGAGGACCATCTCCCAAGGCTAAATACTCCCTAGTGACCGATAGTGAACCAGTACCGTGAGGGAAAGGTGAAAAGCACCCCGGAAGGGGAGTGAAAGAGATCCTGAAACCGTGTGCCTACAAGTAGTTAGAGCCCGTTAATGGGTGATAGCGTGCCTTTTGTAGAATGAACCGGCGAGTTACGAT
>NZ_PYWN01000206.1 GCF_003049505.1 Metasolibacillus meyeri | reverse complement strand
AGTTTGATCTTGGGTTGTGCCATCCGAAAGGTTTTCTATTAGTTGGAAGTTTTGCGTACCTCCAACGGTTAGTTGGCTTGTTTTAGGTGATAGACTAATGCCCGTTGAGTAAGTGTTCCACTTTGCATAAATTGTCATAGGCACTGTAACAGTACCTATCCATGTTTTTGTATACAAAGGGTCCTCGAACCATCCGTGAAAAGTATCTCCTGGCTTGGCTTGGCTATTAAATACTGTCTGTCCAAGGTTTGAAATTTGCCCTTTAAATTCAACTTGATTTAGCTTGTTATACGTAAAGGCAGAAGCCCCAATACTGGTCACGCTATCTGGAATGGTCACATTCGTTAG
>NZ_PYWN01000205.1 GCF_003049505.1 Metasolibacillus meyeri | reverse complement strand
CTTTTAGGTTAACTTCTACTAAGAGCGAGCTCGA
Organism: Metasolibacillus meyeri; assembly: GCF_003049505.1. Lineage (GTDB taxonomy): Bacteria > Bacillota > Bacilli > Bacillales_A > Planococcaceae > Metasolibacillus > Metasolibacillus meyeri. The sequence goes on along the minus strand of NZ_PYWN01000205.1, from coordinate 10,276 downwards.
AAAAAATCCGGACGCAATTACGCTGAAGGGCACGCTCAAAAAAATACATTTAAACATAATTAATTATACAGAAAGCTCGCCACTTCCTTTTCGTCCGACAAGGCTAGAAATCAGAAATGCGCCAATTCCCTCATTTTTTCAAATATTTGCTAACAATTCGTCGAAACATTTTTTCTAGTTGCTTATATGAACAGACAAATTTTACGCTTGCAGTTTTATATAATGGCAAAAAAGCTAGGGGAGATGACGCTATGACACGAGTGGAAATGCTAGAAACACCTTCTATGTGGCAAGGGATGAAGGAGCATGCGAAAAATAAAAAGATTACTTATAGTTTGCAAGTGACCTTTTTTATTATTGCTTATTTTTTAGCACAGGCGGTATTTTTTGATGCGACATTACCATTTTTATTGCCATTTTGGGCAATTGTGCGATTGCGCTATGATAATATGCGTACCGCTGTTATTGTTGGCGGTTTGTTAGGTTCATTGTCATTTGGGTTAGGACAAGCTGTTATTTTATGCTTACAGCTCATCGTTTTTGAACTATTATGTCGTTTCAAATATTATAAAATGCCAGCTTCAGTTGCAATTGGCTTATCGATTTTAATTATTCAAATGCCATGGCAAAGTGTGTCATATGGAGGTGTACCGCCGTTTTTAGTACTGCTTTATGTCGGCTATGAAGTAATATTAGCTGTATTGATGACATTATTTATACAGCTTTTCTTTGTACGTCCACATCAATTTTGGCAGACTGAATGGTCGTATGAGCGTATCGGCGCAGGTTTCGTAATTGCAGCCGCCATGCTTGGAGGGATGCAATCTGTTGTCATCTACTCTTTATCGTTAACCATTTTTACGCTACACCTTATTATTTGTATTGCCGCAAGGGTCGCAGGTGTCCCGATAGCGACGATGACCGCTACAATATTAGGAGCGCTGTTAGGTGTTGCGAGCTTGTCTTTTACAGGGATGCTCGCGTTGTACGCTGTGACGGGTGTTGTGGCGGGAAGCTGTAAACGGCTTGGACGACTTGGCGTTGCATTAGGTAGCATTGTGCCTAGTGCTTTGTTCTTTTTTTATGATGCGACACTCCCACTAGATATCGTATATTTCTTCTCTATTGTTATGGCAGCAATTCTCTTTCTACTACTCCCACAATCATTATTCACAACATTACATGACTTATTTTACCCAGAGCGAGATGAAGTATTATTAAAAAGACAGACATGGATGACAGAGCATGCGACTGAAAATTTAATGCAATTCCAGCATTTTGTTGATTTTATGAAGGAGCTTGTCTTTGATCGTTTTACGGCGGACTATGTGCAAAAGAAAAAGGTTGAGCCTTTAGCAACATGTATGAGCTGCTTTCGCTATGAGCGTTGCTGGGCTGATGCAGAGATGGCGCAGACAGTGGAAGGTTGGTGTGTTGCAAAGGCAGCCGCAAAGCCAGCAGAAGTTTTACGCACAGAAGAGCAGGTAAGACAAAAATGCGTGAAATCGACGAAATTGCTTGAAGAGTTAGAAACTCAGCTCTATCAGGAGCAAATGAATGGACAGTTTTATCATGGGAAAAAGATGATTGCCTTACAGTTGCGTGATTTGAGTCGCCATTTACAGCGATTGATGCAAGAAATCAAGGAAGAGGCATTGTCCTTTCAATCTATTGAGGAAGAGCTTATGAACGCATTTAAGCAAGCATATATACCTTGCTTTCAAATAGATGTTTTACAAAGTAAACCGGGCGAGCGCATCGTTGTGTGCTCATTGACACCGAAAAAAAGCAGTCAATATGATATGCTACAGCTTTGCGAGCGTCTGATTGTACCAATCTTTTATGATGTTTGGCAGGAGCCGTTGTTTGTCGAGCATTATGAGATAAGGCAGGAGCCGTTCCGTCATATGCAAGTGCGTTTTCGTTCCGCTGTTCGCTATGAGCTGGCACATGATAGCTATAGTCAAGCAAAGGAGCTAGTAAATGGCTCAGGTGATGCGCACGCTATTTTTCCAATCCATGCAGGGCTAACAGCAGTTATGCTTTCGGATGGAATGGGACAAAATAAAGAGGCACAGCGAGAAAGTCGAAAGCTTATTCGCATGATGCGCGAATGCTTATTGTATAATATGAATCCAGAAACAGCGATGCATACGTTACACTATGTTATGTCGTTAAAGCGTGAGATAGACATGTATGCTACAATCGATTTTGCATTAATTGATTTACAGAACGGCACGCTTTGGTCATGGAAGGCTGGGAGCATGTCGACATATATAGTACGTGGGCAAACGGTAATGAAAATTGATGGGACAAGCGCGCCTGTAGGGTTTATGCCACAGTTTTCAGTGGAGACGCAAAAAATGAAGCTACGTGCAGATGATGTCATTTTTATGGTATCAGATGGCTTGTTTTCAAGTGAATTGAATTGGGACGAGCAGGAATCTTATTTCTTAGAATTAATCAAGCAAAGAATTGCCGAAAAAATGCCGATTGATGTGTTATTGTATGATGTAATGGCACATTATAAAGGGCGTTATGAAATTGAAGATGATTGCACATTGATTGGTTTAACACTGCAGCATATTATTCCGCAATGGGCGACAGTAAAGGCTAATTAGCTACCTTCAGCGTCTATTCAAATACACGCTGAACTGACGGATATAACAAATTTTTAGAGTGAACTCTAAAAAATCTAGGCGAGAGCTAGCTGAAGTATAATGGAGGTGAGAGGGTGGATTCGTTCGAAGTAAATGTCATGCATTATATAAAAAAGCAGCAATTAGTAGATGCAGGAGACCGTCTTCTCATCGCTTGCTCTGGCGGGGTCGATTCGATGGGCCTGCTCTATTTTTTTCATACGGTGCGAACACAGCTAAAAATAGAAATAGTTGTAGCGCATGTGGATCATATGCTGCGAGGGGAGGCTTCAGCAACAGATAGAGCATTTGTTGAGGCGTTTTGTGCGGCAAGAAATATACAAATACATAGCACAGCTATTCCAGTAGCTCAGATGCATGCAAAGGAAGGGGGCAATCTACAAACAATTTGTCGCAGAGAGCGCTATCTTTTTTTAGAGAAAATTATGGGAACAGCGAGATGTACGAAGCTTGTGACGGCTCATCATGCGGATGATCAGCTTGAAACGATGTTAATGTCTCTTGCAAAAGGGGCAACAATAAAGGGCTTACAAGGAATGGTAGTGAGCCGCCCGTTTGCTCAAGGTAAGCTGATTCGTCCGTTTTTAGCTGTGACGAAGGAACAGATTGCAAGCTATTTGCAAAGTCGTGGTGGCACATATCGGGAAGATGCAAGCAATGCCAAGGATGATTATACGCGTAATCGTTTCCGCCACCACATCATTCCGTTATTAGTTGAGGAAAATCATCATATTGCCACACATGCTGTTCAACTAGCGAGTCAATTGCAGCAAGATGATGTATATCTAATGGAATTGGCACAAGGTGCATATACGCGAAGCGTGAAAAAAACAGCAGAAATTTATACAATTGATATTCATGCCTTTCAAAGTGAATCACCTGCTTTACAAAGAAGGCTCATTTTAATACTATTAAACTATATTTATAACGATTCAAGTACACTTTTTAGTCAATCACTCTTATCATCTATCTACGCTTTATTTGAAACTACAAATGGCAGTGCAACAATTCATTTACCGAACCATTACATGATGCAACGCGCATACGACACTGTGACAGTTTGTCCACATAAAGTATATGAAGAGCGCGCTGTAGAAGTAGTGACGCTAAATAAATGGCTCAATTATGGGCATATACAGTTATTTGTAGGGACTTATATAGGACAGCATGATGGGGAATGCTACTACTTCCAGGCAAAAGAGGTAAGCTTCCCGTTACATATTCGTACAAGGCAAGAGGGTGACCGCATGCAACTTGCAAACATGACGCAAGCAAAACGGTTATCAAGATTATTTATTGATTGTAAAGTTCCTCTAGCCGAACGAGATAGCTGGCCGTTGTTAGTCGATGCGGAAGATGAAGTATTAGCTGTACTCGGTGTGCGTGTAAATAACAAATTTTCTAAGTGTCGACGTACAGAGGACGATTGTGTTCTCATTGTGCGTAACGCGCATTAAGATTTGCAACAATTTGAGGGGGAATCACATATGATTCAAAATGATATTGAAAAAATTATGATTACGGAGGAACAAATTCAAGAACGTATTCGTGAACTAGGCGAACAGCTAACGGCTGAATACGATCATAAGTTTCCGCTTGCTGTCGGCGTTTTAAAAGGTGCATTACCTTTTATGACGGATTTAATGAAGCGCTTTGACTCATATATTGAAGTGGATTTCATGGATGTATCAAGCTACGGAAACGCCACTGTTTCTTCAGGTGAAGTAAAAATTTTAAAAGATTTAAACACAAGCGTAGAAGGCCGCGATGTTATTATTATCGAGGACATCATTGATAGTGGCTTAACACTTAGCTATCTTGTAGAGCTGTTTAAGTACCGCAAAGCGAAATCCATTAAAATTGTAACGTTGTTAGATAAGCCTTCTGGTCGTAAAGTAGATTTAAAAGCAGATATCGTAGGCTTTGAAGTTCCAGATGGTTTTGTAGTAGGATATGGATTAGATTACGCAGAAAAATATCGTAACTTACCGTACATTGGCATTTTGAAAAGAGAAGTATATTCATTCTAAAATAAGAACGTATGTAACGATTTTGACATAAATCGACTTTCACATATTTTCTCTAAGGCTTTTCATTGTATCAAGAATTGAACGTATGTTAAGATTTTATCTATAGTTTTTCTGTTATGTTGTGAGGAGGCTGGGGATGAATCGAATATTTCGATATACCATATTTTATTTATTAATTTTCCTTGTAATCGTTGGGATTTTTGGCACAGTTAACGGCAGTGGTTCTGCTGTTGAGGAGCTAGATTACAAAAAGTTTTTTGAGGAGCTGGAGTCTGGTAATGTAGCGTCAGTGATGGTGCAGCCAGCGAAAGGCGTATTATCCGTTGTTGGGGAATACAAAAAAACGAATGAAGATGACGCAAGTAAAAAGTTTACATTAAATGTTTTGCAAAATGATGAGCAAGCAAAAGCACGTATTTTTAATCTTGAAGAGGATTATGGTGTAAAGGTTGAGCATGCGCCAGAAACTAGTGGGTGGGTTAACTTCTTTACAGGTATTATCCCATTCATCATCATTATCATTTTATTCTTCTTCTTGTTGAGTCAATCGCAAGGTGGCGGCAATAAAGTGATGAACTTCGGGAAATCGAAGGCGAAGCTGTATGACCAAGAAAAGAAAAAGGTACGCTTTAACGATGTAGCTGGTGCTGATGAAGAAAAGGCAGAGCTTGTCGAAGTAGTAGACTTTTTAAAGGATCACCGCAAATTTACTGAAATTGGTGCACGTATTCCGAAGGGGATTTTACTTGTAGGTCCTCCAGGTACTGGTAAGACTTTACTTGCTCGTGCAGTAGCTGGTGAAGCAGGCGTTCCATTCTTCTCGATTTCAGGTTCTGATTTCGTAGAAATGTTCGTCGGTGTCGGTGCATCGCGTGTGCGTGACTTGTTCGAAAATGCGAAGAAGAATGCACCATGTATCATTTTTATTGATGAGATTGATGCAGTAGGTCGTCAACGTGGCGCTGGCCTTGGTGGTGGTCACGATGAGCGTGAGCAAACATTAAACCAATTGTTAGTTGAAATGGATGGTTTCGGAGCAAATGAAGGTATTATTATCATCGCTGCAACGAACCGACCAGATATTTTGGATAAAGCCCTATTACGTCCAGGTCGTTTTGACCGTCAAATTACAGTAGGACATCCTGATGTAAAAGGACGTGAAGCAATTTTAAAGGTACATGCTCGCAACAAGCCGCTATCAGATTCAGTAGATTTAGCAGCAGTAGCACAGCGTACACCAGGTTTCTCAGGTGCGGATCTTGAAAACCTATTAAACGAAGCGGCACTTGTAGCGGCTCGTAAAAGCAAAAAAACAATTAATATGGCAGATATTGATGAAGCATCTGATCGTGTAATTGCAGGTCCAGCGAAGGCAAGTCGTGTTTACTCAGCAAAAGAGAAAAAACTTGTTGCATTCCATGAAGCTGGACACGTAGTTGTTGGTTTAGAACTTGATGAAGCCGATACAGTGCATAAAGTAACGATTGTTCCTCGTGGGCAAGCGGGCGGTTATGCGATTATGTTACCGAAGGAAGAGCGTTTCTTCACGACACGTCAAGAGTTACTTGACCGCATTGCTGGTTTATTAGGCGGACGTGTGGCAGAAGAAATCGTACTTGGCGAAGTATCAACAGGTGCGCATAACGACTTCCAAAAAGTAACGAGTATTGCACGTGCAATGGTGACAGAGTATGGAATGAGCAACAATCTTGGTGCAGTTCAATATGGATCAAGCCAAGGAGGGAATGTCTTCTTAGGACGCGACTTCAACTCGGACCAAAACTACTCTGATAAAATTGCGTATGAAATCGATAAAGAAATTCAAAACATTGTCGATTCTCAATATGATCGTACAAAACGCATTTTAACTGAAAAGCGTGAGCTATTAAATTTAATTGCGGATACATTAATGCAAAAAGAAACATTAAACGCGCAAGAAATCGAACATTTACGTGACTTCGGTAAATTGCCGGAGCCTGAAGTGGATCTTGTGAAAGAAGAGCCTACTGAGCAAGTAACAGAGGCACAAGTAACACTAGAAAAGGCCGGTTCTGCGACAATCAATGAAGAAGTGGTGAGTGAGAAAACTGCACCAACAACGGCTGATTTACCAGAGGAACACAAGCCTTTCGGTAAAACAACGGAAGAACCACCGTATAAGCCTCTAGGTAAAACTGGACAATCAGAAGAGGATCAAAAGTAATGAAATAAGCTGATGGGAAATTTATTTTCCCATCAGCTTTTGTATTTTAGAAGAGATTCGCAAATGCGCGATATAACGTAAAATATACTACTATTTGATTTCGAGTTTCATATTTATGATTCGCAGCTATAAGGTTGAAAAAATGATGGACAAAATAGCGTAAGTTTTCGCTTTGATATGGTATGATTTTATTATGGTTCAGTGGGCGTTTGAACACCCGCTAAGAAAGAGAAACTCAGTCTAAGAACAGCCACACATGCGTGCAACGACTGAGTGTTGATCAGAAGCCTTTGGCAGATATCGCAGATTTAAAAAAAGATCTATACAATGCAGGTCAGTTAACTATTGTCACAGGACGTGGTGATTTTAGGTCAACTTCCTCCACTTAGCTCAAAAAAATCTGGATAAGAATTAGCTGAGGCGAAATTGAGGTAAACGTAAAAATGAGCTGGTAGGTGTGGTGTAGATGATTTTAGTAATGGATGCGGGCAATACAAATATTATTTTTGGCATATATAGCAAGCATCAGCTTTTGCATAATTGGCGTATCGTCACAGAGCGTAGCAAGACGGAAGATGAATACGCGATGCAGCTGAAAGCATTTTTTTCTCATGAGGGCATTTCATTTGAACAAATAGAAGGAATTATTATATCCTCAGTTGTGCCACCAATTATGTTTGCCTTGCAAAGAATGTGCGAAAAGTATTTCCGAATTAAACCACTGATTGTTGGGCCAGGTGTAAAGACAGGATTGAATATTAAATATGAAAATCCACGTGAAGTTGGGGCAGATCGTATTGTAAACGCAGTAGCTGCTTTGACGGAATATGGCACAGGTCGGCCAATCATTCTTGTGGATTTCGGAACTGCTAACACCTATTGCTATTTAAACGAAAAAGGTGATTATATGGGTGGAGCAATTGCACCTGGTGTGGCGATATCGACAGAGGCTTTATATACAAGGGCTTCTAAGCTACCGCGGATTGAAATTGCACGACCTTCACAAATTGTTGGTAAAAATACGGTTGCAGCAATGCAGGCAGGTATCGTATACGGTTTTATCGGTCAAGTGGAAGGTATTGTAAGTCGTATGAAGCAACAAAGCAAAGAAGAGCCATTCGTTATTGCCACGGGGGGTTTTGCAGAATTAATTGCAAATGAAACGCAATTAATCGATATTGTAGACCCGTTTTTAACGTTAAAAGGGCTTTATATTCTATATCAACGAAATCAATAGGAAAGAGGATTTAAGATGAATGATTATTTAGTAAGAGCAATAGGCTTTAATGGACAAGTACGTGCATTTGCAGTGCGTACGACTGAAACAGTTGGAGAGGCACAACGTCGTCATAATACATGGCCGACAGCTTCCGCCGCTTTAGGTCGCTCGATGACAGCAGCGGTTATGATGGGGGCAATGCTGAAGGGCGATGATAAGCTAACCGTGAAAATCGAAGGGAACGGGCCGATTGGGCCGATGATTATTGATGCGGATGCAAATGGTCATGTGCGTGGCTATGTAACAAATGGACAAGTACATTTTGATTTAAATGAACAAGGCAAATTAGATGTGCGTCGTGCAGTAGGAACAGAGGGAGCACTTACAGTAGTCAAGGATTTAGGTTTACGTGATATGTTTTCAGGACAAACACCGATTGTATCAGGAGAAATTGCAGAAGATTTTACTTATTATTTTGCGACAAGTGAGCAAGTGCCTTCATCCGTAGGACTTGGTGTCTTAGTAAATCCAGATAATACAATTTTGGCGGCTGGTGGCTTTATTTTACAAATCATGCCGGGCTGTGAAGATGAAACAATTGATGCGATTGAAGCACAGCTAGCGTCAATTGAGCCCGTTTCAAAAATGATTGAAAAAGGCTACACGCCTGAGCAAATTTTAGAAGCAGTGCTAGGAGATCAGGGCGGTATTCAAATTTTAAGCTCATCACCTGTAAAATTCCAATGTCAATGTTCAAAAGAGCGTTTTGGTGCAGCTATTATCGGTTTGGGTGTGAAGGAAATTCAAGAGATGATTGATGAAGATGGCAAAGCGGAGGCACAATGCCATTTTTGCCTAGAAGCATATAATTTTAGTCAAGATGAATTGGAAGGCTTTATTAATGAAATCAACGCGTAATATTCGCACAACACCAACATCATCAACAAAAACGCCTCTTTCACAACGACGTTTGAAAACAAAACCGGCATTAACAGTACTAGCAATTTTACTAGCAGGGAATTTATTTTGGTTTATTATGTGGCTTCTGCCATCGAAAGATAAATCCAATAATGATGAAGCAGTTGCCACGATTGATGGAGACGAAATAACTCGCCAGCAATGGCTTGCGAAAATGGAAAGCATGTATGGAAAAGAAACGTTACAAGGCTTAGTCAATGAAGCTGTTATGGAAAAAGCAGCTAAAGAGCATAAAATTAGTGTGTCTGACGAAGAAATTGATTTAGAGCTAGCCTTGATGCGTTCGGCGCAGGATACGACAGACCGAACATTCCAAAGCCTTTCTGATAAGGAATTACGTCAAAAGGTTCGAACACAATTGATTTTAGAAAAAGTATTAGCGAAGGATATCATTATTACGGATGAAGCAGTGCAAAGCTTTTATCAAGATAATCAATCGCTTTACAATATTCCAACATCGTATAGAACGAGCATGATTGTAGCGGATTCAAAAGAAAATATTGATAGCGTGCTACAGGAATTACAAAACGGCTCAGAGTTTTCTGTACTGGCAAGAGAGCGCTCGACTGATACACCGTCAGCTAGCTTAGGTGGGGATATCGGCTTTATAGTGGAGCAGCAGGCAAATATTGATTCTGCAATATTGAAAACCGTCGCAAAGCTAGAAAAGGGTGCGACAAGTGAAGCGGTCGTTTTAAGTGATGGTCGCCATGCTATTTTACATGTGAGCGAAATTAAAGAAGGTCAATCTTTTACATTTGAAGATGTGGCAGAGCATATTAAGCGTGTTTTAGCAGTAGAGCAATTATCAGCTAGCATTACGCCAGAAATTTTCTGGGCAGACTATAAAGTAAATTGGTTTTATGGGGAAGCGAAATAAAGTGGTACCCATTGGACAAACTAAAAAAGAGATTATGCAAGAAAGAGATGGCTTCTGTATTGTACAGGAGTCATCCTTTTTAGATTCTATTGTTTATATTTAATACTTTTAGAAATATATTAGATTTAAGGGGAGTATAAAAATAAAGTGAGGGTGGAGAGATTTTATGAGAAAAAGATATTTTTTAAATATACCCCTTGTGATTGTAGTTTTAGTACTTGTTACTTCAAAGATAATTACTTATGGTGTAGCTAAAGATTATCAGAAAGAAATCAATTCTTTAGAACCTGTCTCTTATACACATCT
>NZ_PYWN01000020.1 GCF_003049505.1 Metasolibacillus meyeri | reverse complement strand
GACATTTACAGCCGATGGAGGTTTGAATGAAAATATTCAAGTGAGTTTTACAGTAGATTCATCAATGCATGCAGCGACACCCGTAATCCATACACAGCCGCTAAGTGCTACTGTGGATGAAGGTGGAAATATTACATTATCAGTAGATGCTAGTATTAGTGATGGCGGAACTTTAAGCTACCAGTGGTTTAGTAATACAATAAATAATTCAAGTGATGGAACACTGATTCAAGGGGCGACAAGTGCTTCATACACGATACCGACAGACACAGCAGGTACAATATATTATTATGTAGTTGTTAAAAATACAAATAATAATGTGAGCGGTGTGAAGGTAGCAACAGTCACAAGTGATGTAGCACAAATACTAATATATTCGTTAATGGATGCTGTAATTAGTGCAAAGGATGCTTTAACGATTGGCTATGCGCCAGGAGATAATATGTTCAATGTAACCCAGTCTTTACAATTAGCAACGACAGGATTACATGATACGACCATCAGCTGGGTATCCAGTCATCCATCTATTATTCAGAATAACGGTATGGTGATACGACCAGTTAGTGGAGATAGTAGTGTTACACTTACAGCAACGATTCGTAAAGGGAATGTGACAGAGGTAAAAGTCTTTACGGTTATAGTAAAAGGAGCGAATAACTTTGTTTCGCCTATTTTTAGCGAAGAAATCAATAATGTCAGCACTCCACCACTTACAATTAATATGAATATAGGCAATGGAATTACTATTTCTCAAATAGTAATGCAAAGAATAGAGAATACAGATGGTACACTACATGACACGATTACATTAACGGAACAAAGCATGATAGAAATACTAGCAAAATTAAGAGAAAATAATGCAAATACAGTCTACATGATGTTGCCAGATATAGAGGATAAGGTACGCCAAGTTGATGTGTTTATCACAAACAATATTGTTTTATTGTTACATGATAATGATATAAGTCTAGTGATGGAGACACGGGATGTTAAAATTAGCGTAGATAAGGATTCTTTTAGCATGTTAGAAGAAGATTTGTACTTCCGTGTAATACCCGTTAAATCACAGACAGAACAGCAAATAATTGAAGAACGCGCAAGAGTAGAAGAACAAGTGAGACGTTTAGCAGGTACGATGACAGTAGAAATGCTAGGGCGTCCAATGACGATCGAAACAAACTTACAAAATCGCCCTGTAACATTAACACTCCCGTTACCAATGGATCTAATGCAGCATCAGCTAGAGCAGTTAATAATTTATATTGAGCATAGTGATGGTACAAATGAGCTGATTAACGGACAGATTGTAGCATTTGATGACAATACACCGGGTATACAATTTGAAGTAAGTAAGTTTTCTACATTTGCTATTTTGTATGTACCTGAAGAGATAATAGCTGAAACAAATGAGCGAGAGCCCTATATTAGCGGGTATGTAGATGGCACTTTCCTACCTGATGCGTCTGTAACACGCGCACAAATCGCAAGTATGTTCGCCCGCTATTTAACAAACAACACGGTGCCAGAAGCTCATGCAACATTTGTGGATGCGGAAAGACATGGAGCAAAAGATGCCATTGAATATGTACGGTCTATTGGGTTATTTGATGGCACAACATCTACAACCTTCAATCCAAATGGCTCGATAACACGTGCTCAAATGGCAGCAGTAGTAGTGCGATGGATTGATGCGCATTGTATGGTGGATGCTGCTGCAACATTTTGTAAGGAGATCAGCACCGAAAAGGTGTTTAGTGATGTAGCAGCAAATCATTGGGCTGCGCCCGCGATTAGAAAAATAAGTGCACTAGGTTTTATGTCAGGAGTAGATACAAATACATTCAATCCAAACGGCTCAGTAACACGGGCACAGGCAGTCAGCATATTGAATGATTTATTTGAATTAGAGCTTACTACAAATGTAGAGGGTCTAGTATTTACAGATGTGACACCAGCACATTGGGCATTTTATGAAATTCAAACCGCAGCAGGAAGATAGTTATTAGGGTGCCAGATACACAAGCATGTAGTATTGCTTATGTATCTGGCGTATTTTATGTCCTTTTTTACGTTAGCTTCACATAAAAATCTTGTCCATTATTAATTCCGATTATTTCGGTGTTTTTCATTTTTTTATAATACTCATCAATTTGTCTTGCAAGACTTGAGTGTCCATTCAAATAACTACCAGGCTCAATTTTTTTTGCTACATTATGAAACTCAAAATATAATTTAGTATCCTCTGCCATGAGTTTCATAATTTGTGAGAACTCATCAGCAGGGATATGGATACCGCGTGTATAGCGACATTCTCTGCGATATGTGTCGTGTGAAATGTGGATCGGCTGTTGTTCGACTATCATTTCTAATTTCATCATAATGAGCGCCTCCTAAGTATGTTACTTTGCCTGTATTATATCAAAATTTTAAAGGCGTATATACTACCAATTGTCCTGCTGCATTTCCTCTGCAATCATTTGCAAATCATAAGCATTTATCGTGAAAAGCTCATAATTGCCATGCTGCTCCATATATTTTTTTACAAGATTCAGCACATATTTGGGGGAAGCTTCATTTTCCTCATCATAAACGAGTAGCATCGCGTCGGTATTATGAATAATGAATTTATCCTTTTCGATAAATTGCCACGGTGCCTCATAAGGCCGCTTCGTTACGCTCGTAACAAAATCTGCTTGTAAAATCATTTTTTGATATTGCCCCTGCTTCTGCTCATTCCAATTTTTCTCCTGCTCTAAAAATGGTGTAATAACAGAGTATTTCAACGTGGGGTATTGCTCTTTCAATGCACGTACAACCTCTGTTGCCCACAGCTCAACCCCTAGCTGTCCGCTAACGATAACCCATTCTAAACCGTCTTCAAGAAGCTGTCGCAATTTATTTTCCAACGCTTTTTTAATAATTTCGACACCTGGATGCTTGTCATTAAAAATGCCGAGCTCATGCGGTCGATAGCCTGTAATAAAAAGTGTTTTAATCATAATAAATCACTCCCTATGAAAATTAAGTAGTTCGTATGTTAAGATGTTTCTAATTGTACGAGATTTCAGGAAGAGAAAGAAGGAAAAAGGGCATGGGAAGAGCGAAAATTTACCTCGTGTTATTAATTGTTATGTTAGCTTGGGGGTTAAATGTCGTTGCATTAAAGCTATTAGTTTCTTATTTTAGCCCATTAACAATGACGGCTGTGCGCATTTTTATCGCAGGGATAACAGTTGTCGGGATTTTAGCTCTTTTAAAAAAGCTGCAAAAACCTACCCGCATCGAAGTGTATGGCATTATGTCTGCCAGCATACTAGGTGTCGTGCTGCACCATAGCCTGCTAGCATTTGGCTTAGCAAATACCTCCGCTGTTAAAGGCAGTATTATTTTAGGCTTCAGCCCTTTATTAACAGCGATATTAGCGATTGTTTTCGGCTTTACACAAATGAGTTGGAAGCGCTTTGTTGGCTTTGTTATTGGTGCATTTGGCGTCATAATGGCTGTTATGCGCGGAGGTGAGGGGATAACGGGCGTAGCGCTAGGAGATTTATTCATCTTCCTATCTATTTTAGCGCAAGCCTTTAGCTTTTTAGTTATTAGTAAAACATCAAAAACATTAAATCCAGTTGTGTTAACAGGCTATATGATGCTGAGCGGTTCATTAGTGCTATTGTTGCTCGCATTGATGATAGAGCCTTCACAATTTATCGCATTTACAACCGTTGCACCAAAGGCCATCATTTTATTATTAGTATCAGCAATTTTCGCAACAGCTGTTGGGCATGTTATTTACAACTCGGCTATTGCCAAAATAGGCGCAGCGGAAACAGCGATTTTCGGTAATTTCAACACATTATTTAGCTTGCTAGGCACAGCAACTCTACTGAAAGAGCCTGTTGGTGTCAATCAAATAGTTGGCTGTTTGTTGATTATTGTCGGGGTATTGATTGGGACAGGGGCATTGGAGGCATTTATACGAAGTCGTAAAGCATGAGTACCTAGTAAGTTTCTTTTTTATAAAATACTGGATTTAATACTCCTTTTTAGGTAAAATAAGGTATGTGTATTTGATTGAAAAACTACCTTAATCCTACTATACAAGGAGGGATGTATATGAAATTTTTTTACTGGAATTTAAACACGAAAGAAAAATTGATTCGCTCAGCTTGGACAGGAATCGTAGCACTTGTGTTTTTGTATATGGTATTAGCCTTTAGTTTAAATGATTTAAGCAATCAATTGTTTATAGGTATAGGTATTACAGTGCTATATATTTTTTATATTGCACTCTTGTATAGGAAGTTGAAAAGGGAAAATTGAGTTTGGATATATAAATCATGAATATTTTAAAGAGTTATGAATTATGTTTAAAAATAACAAATAAACATTATATGTGTAATTGTGGGGGGTAGGTGAAAAGAATTTTAATTTTAATTCCTGTATTTATCCTTTTACTGGCTAGCTTTATTTTCTTCGATTATCGAAGGACAGGAGATATTTTATGGGGAGAAAATATTGTACAATCATTGGCGTTTTTTATAGTTTTTTTGATCTTAAGATATTTGTTTGATAGTGGGAAAAAGAGTAAAGAATCAAGTTCTTAAAAGAATGGGATTCTTTATTTTTTAATTAATTAGTTCCAAGAGTTATCGTCATGTGTCCATAAGCAAAAGAGAAGAATTTTGTTATTAGTCGAAATAAACAAAAGCTGTCGGAAAAGCACCATGTTAGCTCGCTTTTCCGACAGCATTTTAAAATACTGCTTTAATTTGGTCGATTGCCCAATCTAACTCTTCTTTTGTAATCACTAATGGTGGTGCAAAGCGAATTACTGTATCGTGTGTTTCTTTACATAATAAACCGCGCTCCATTAGTTTTTCACAGTATGGACGTGCTGCTTCGTGTAATTCTAAGCCGATAAATAGACCGCGTCCACGTACTTCTTTAATAGCAGGGTGCTCGATTTGGCGAAGTGCTTCTTGGAAATAGTCGCCTAAGCCTTGTGAGCGTGCTACTAAATCTTCTTCTTCAAGTACCTCAAGTGCTGCAAGTGATACGGCACATGCCAATGGGTTTCCACCGAATGTTGAACCGTGTGAACCTGGGTTGAATACGCCTAAAATATCGCGATTTGCTACAACACATGAAATTGGGAACACACCGCCGCCTAGTGCTTTACCTAAGATTAAAATATCTGGTGTAATATCTTCCCACTCATAGGCAAACATTTTACCAGAGCGTGCAAGACCGCTTTGGATTTCGTCAGCGATAAACAATACATTGTTTTCCTCACATAATTGCTTTGCTGCTTTTAAGAAGCCTGCTGGTGGAATGATGATACCTGCTTCACCTTGAATTGGCTCAACGATAAATGCTGCTGTGTTTGGTGTAATAGCATTTTTTAATGCTTCAATATCACCGTAAGGTACTAAGCTAAAGCCTGGTAATAATGGACCAAAGCCACGTTGGTATTCTGCTTCTGAAGATAAAGAAACCGCTGCCATTGTACGACCGTGGAAGTTGCCGATACAGCCGATAATATGCGCTTGGTTCTCTGCAACACCTTTTTTGTCATATGCCCAGCGACGTGCTGTTTTAATGGCTGTTTCAACTGCTTCAGCACCCGTGTTCATTGGTAAGACCATTTCTTTATTCGTTAATTTACTTACTTTTTCATACCAAGGGCCTAGTTGATCTGAGTGGAATGCACGTGATGTTAATGTTACGCGATCCGCTTGCTTTTTTAATGCCTCAATAATTTTTGGATGGCGGTGACCTTGGTTAACTGCTGAATAAGCAGATAACATATCCATATATTTATTACCCTCAGGATCTTTTACCCATACACCTTCTGCTTCCGAAATAACAATCGGTAGCGGATGATAGTTATTTGCACCGAAATTCTCGGTTTGTGTAATAAGTTGAGCTGTTTTTGTCATAATGAAAATCCCCCTTAATTTAATGTAATAGAATACGATGCAAAGGAAATTTGCACCTTATTGTACCTTATATTTATAATAATGCAGAAATATCTTGCATTTTTCAAGTTTTATTTTAAATATTTTTTCCTCATAAAAACCTTGAGCTGCAAATTGGGAAGTGGCTCAAGGCTGTCGCATTTTACTAACTAGTATAGCTTTTTGATTTTAAAATTATACGCCAATATCTGTGTTTCTATAGTAGATGAGATTCTTTCAGAAAACCGTAGCGTATTTGCTAAAAACTACTGTATCTAACGCTGCGCTTTCGATACAGTCAACACGTGCTCCCACGATAGTTACAATGAATTGTCACTATGCAAAGAAGCCATCTGAAGATGATTTTTCAGACGACTCCTTTATAGCCAAGTTTTAAAGAAATTCGTTTAGCTGTGTCCATGACGCGATTTGCTAATGTTTGAATATGATCTTCTGATACATTGAAGCTTACAAAATCAATGGTTACAACACCTTCAATATCATTAAATCCATTATAAACGACGGCTGAAACAGCTGATGTTCCTTTAGTAAACTCTCCGTGACTGACAGCAAAGCCTTGCGCTTTTATTTGTATAAGCTGTTTCTTCAGTTGTTCCATTTCCGCTAGTGTGACGAGCTGGCTTAAAATATTTGTTACTTCTTCATCTGACATTGCAGCGAGTAAAGCTTTATTGCCTGAACCGATATGCATTGGAATCCGAATACCTAACGGATCATAAATGCGAATAGGGTTAGAGATGTTGTCAATTCGTTCAATGATAATTGTATCTGTGCCTGACATTTTGCTTAAATAGACACTTTCCCCAACCTCCTTTGATAAGCGCTGTAACTCAGGACGGATTACATTAATAAAATCTATTGAGTCATATATTTGTAGACCGATTTCCATCCAAATTGTTCCAATATGATAGTGCTTTGTTTGTTTATTTTGTTCAACCATACCTTGTTGAATCATCGCTTGTAAAATTCTGTGTAATGTACTAATTGGTAAGTCACATTTTTGGGCTAAATCAGAAATAGATAAACCGTTGTGCGTATTAGAGGACATTAGTGCCTTAGCGATTTTCACGCATCTTTCTAATAATTGCATAATATTAACAACACCTTTTCGTTTTACTAGATTGAGATTAATTCTACATTAACACATCAAGCCTTGTAGTTATCTTTCTATAAAAAATTTATTCATTCAGTGCACATGAAAAAAACAGAATATATTGACATTATAATCGTTTACTATTATATTTCAAAGTATGATATTTCCGTTTAACAGAAATTAATTCCGTTTGGCGGAAAAGTTGATTTGGAGATGTGTGGTTACTGTCTGTTGCTATGGCAATAAAGGAAGATGACGATGAATGGTAGTAGTGGAAAGGGAGAAAATTGATGAGTCAGTATTTTTGGAATACACCAGAGAAATTACGCGCATTATTATGTGAAGTTGTGGGATGGGATAGTCGAACATTAACAGAAGGGGAAAACGAATTTGCTTATAAATTACGTGATAAGTTACAGAAGTTGCCCTATTTTAAAGAGCATAGTGAATATATCGAGTTACATGATGCAGGTCTTGGACGCAATGCGGTCACAGCACTTTATAAACATCCAGCAGCAACAGAAACAATCGTATTAATTAGCCATTTTGATACAGTGCATACAGAGGAATACGGAGAATTAGAGCCGCTTGCTTTTTCCCCTGAAGAACTAACACAAAAGCTAAAGGAACCAAAATATTTTAATGATTTGCCAGAAGTGGCTAAAGTGGATTTAGAATCAGGTAACTATTTATTCGGTCGTGGCACGATGGATATGAAAATGGGTTTAGCGTTGCATATGCAATTAATTGAAAAAGCAAGCAATGAAAATTGGCCAATCAATCTACTTTTAACTGCTGTACCAGATGAGGAAGTAAACTCTGCTGGTATGCGAGCTGTCGTAGTTGAACTAGTGAGATTACGTGAGCAATACGGTTTAACATATAAATTGTTTTTAAATAGTGAACCATCCTTCTCGCAAAATCCTACAGACATTAAAGAGTATGCGTATTCAGGAACAATAGGAAAGATTATGCCAGCCGCCTTGTTTTATGGGAAGGAAACGCATGTAGGCGAGCCGCTAAAAGGAATGACAGCTAGCTTCATCGGTTCTTATATGACGCAGTATATGGAGTGGAATCCTATTTTCCGTGAGAGCGATTTAGGTGAAAAAACACCGCTACCTGTTTCGCTTCAGTTGAAGGATTTAAAGATGGAATATTCAACACAAACACCCTATCGTGCAGCTGCCCTTTACAATGTGTTTTTATTGAAGCGTACAGCGACGGAAATTATGGACTTATTTGAGCAAGTAGCAAATGAGGCGATGGCAGCTTGCAACGCGCATTATGCAAAGATTTGTGAACGTGAGCAAGTAAATGGGGTCGGTGCTGTAAAAGTGCTGCGCTATGAAGCATTATTACAATACGCGAATGAAAAATTAGGAGAAGATGAGGTTGCTTCTATTAAAAGGCAGGTTGTTAAAAGTGAACAATGGGATGATCGAGAGAAATCGATTCGCATAGTCGACCAATTAATGATTCGTTGCCAAGAGTTAGCACCAGCAACAGTTATTTTATACGCACCACCTTATTACCCAGCAATTAATTCATCAGACCATCCGCTAATCAAGGATGCAATTCAATTAGTGCAGAATACAGCGAAAACATTTGATATTGAAATCGAACAAATTCATTACTTTAATGGGATATGCGATTTAAGCTATGTTAATTATTCTGATACATCAGGAGACTGGACAGCATTTGAAAAGAATACGCCAGTATGGGGAGAAACATATAGCATTCCATTTAAAGAAATGGCTGCTTTACAAAGCCCTGTATTAAATGTAGGGCCGTTTGGAAAAGATGCCCATCAAAAAACAGAAAGATTGCATGTGGATAGCGCATTTAAAGAGATGCCAGTAATTATTGAAACATTAGTAAAAAGTCTAGTTTAACTTCTTTCAGCAATGTTTTTGTACCGAAAGCGTAGCGTCAGGTACAGAAGTCTTCCATCTCTATAGGTATCGAGGTGAATGACAGTATTAGACTTGCTTCAGCGGGTGTTCAACCACCGACTGAAAGAAGTTAAAGCCTCTGGCGGATGTCACAGATTTTGAAGAGGAGTTTTTGAGCGAGCTCAAAAAATCTGGACGCAATTACGCCGAGGCGTAATTGATCTTGTATAAATAAGGAATATAAGTAAGCGCTTTCTTTTAGTTTGATAATATTGCGATGGGAGTTGGAGAAGAAGCTATGAATGTAATAATAGATAATCTACCTAAGCTTTTAGAAGGATTAAAGTATACAATTTATTATTCGGTCGTTTCGATTGTTTTAGCAGTCATTATCGGGTTAGTTGTTGCTGTAATGAAGCTATCTAAATCGAAAGTATTGAAAATAAGTGCCTCAGTTTATGTAGAAATTTTTCGTTCTACGCCATTATTAGTACAGTTGTTTTTTATTGTTTTTGGATTAGCTGGTATTTTGCCGATGAGCGAGTGGTTTGGACAAAGGTCGTATCCAGTTATAGCTGCAACATTAACACTTGCTTTGCATCAAGGAGCTTATATTTCTGAAATTATTCGTGCGGGGATTTTAAGTGTGAATAAAGGGCAAAGAGAAGCATCTGAAAGTATAGGGATGAGTGAATTTCAAATTATGCGTTTTATTATCTTACCGCAGGCTTTCAAACGAATGATTCCACCGTTAGTGAATCAGTCTGCACAAGCGATTAAAGATACGTCTTTATTAGCACCAATTGGTATTATCGATTTAGTGTATAGAGGACAAATTATTATTTCGACAACGTTTGAGCCTTTTGCCATTTGGGTAGCGGTAGGAATTATTTATTTTATCATTATATTTAGTGTATCCCAGCTTGCGGGTTACCTTGAGAGGAGGATGAAACTTGATACGCGTTGAGAATTTATATAAATCATATGGTGATTTGGAGATTTTAAAAGGAATTGATGCACATATCCATCCTCAAGAAGTAGTCGTAGTGATTGGTCCTTCTGGAAGTGGAAAAAGCACTTTTTTAAGATGTTTAAATGGCTTAGAAAAGTCGAATCAAGGAAAAATAGAGATTGTTGGAATGGAATTAACGGATCCGAAGACAAATATTCAGCAGTTAAGACAGCACGTAGGTATGTGTTTCCAACAATTTAATCTATTTGAACATTTAACGATATTAGAAAATATAACAATAGGTCCAATTCAAGTATTGAAGAAGAATAAAGCAGAGGCAGAGAGCTTCGCACGAGAATTATTGCAAAAAGTAGGCTTACCTGATAAAGAAAAACATTACCCACATCAATTATCAGGTGGACAACAACAACGTGTTGCGATTGCCAGATCTTTAGCGATGCAGCCAAAAGTAATGCTGTTCGATGAGCCGACATCCGCGCTAGATCCAGAGATGGTTGGTGAAGTATTAAAAGTAATGGGTGACTTAGCTCGTGAAGGCATGACAATGGTGATTGTCACACATGAAATGGGCTTTGCACGTGAAGTAGGAGACCGCGTATTGTTTATGGATGGTGGTTTTTTAGTTGAAGAAGGCACGCCTAGTGAAATCTTTAATAATCCGCGAGAAAAACGTACACAAGACTTCTTATCAAAAGTGTTGTAATGGACAGTAAAGGTTGTTAAATCCAGTAGCAAATCAAAATTTTATTAATTATAGGGGGATTTTTATGAAAAAGATAGCATTATTGTTTTTAGCGGTTTTAGTCGCGGGTGTATTAGCAGCATGTGGTGAAGGGAAGTCAGAGGAAGGATCTGGAGGAACAGGTAGCTCTGATAAACTTGTAATACAAGTAGGAACAAGTCCTACTTATCCACCTTTTGAAAGTGATGTAAATGGTGAGCTAGTTGGTTTTGATATTGGATTAATCAAAAAAATTGCTGAGGCAGAAGGTTTCGAAGTAGAGTTTTCGACTATGCAATTTGATGGACTTGTACCAGCATTAATTGCAGGTCAAATTGATGTAGTAGTTGGTGCAATTACAATTACAGATAAACGTTTAGAGAACGTTGCTTTCTCAAACGCTTATTATAAATCAGGGTTATCGATTTTAGCGAAACCTAATTCGGGTATTACAGGCTTTGATGATTTGCAAGGAAAGTTAGTAGGTATCCAAAAAGGTACTTCATCTTATAATTATTTAATTGCAAACGGTGTTGAAGATCGCAATATTAAGCAATATGCAGATATTAGCACGACGTATAGTTCATTAGATACAGGTGGTATTGATGCGGTTTTATATGACAACCCTTCTAATATTAACTATATTACGACACAAACAACAGATGCAGAAATCGTGGGTGATATTCTAGCTGGTGAATATTATGGTATAGCAGTTAATAAAAAGAAACCGGAGCTAGTCGAGAAAATCAACGCGGGGTTAGCAAAGTTACAAGAAAATGGTGAATATGAAAAGCTGTTTGATGAATACTTAAATGGCGAAAAAAATGGCCTTATTGAAGGTGTCGCAAAGCCTGAGGATGTAGTAATTAAAGTTCAATAAAATAATGGGAGGCTGTAGGAAATACGAGCGAACTTGCTACTTTTCCTACAGCTATTTTCATCCATTTATGACGGTTGCATTTAACAGCAATCATTCTGCTAATGGCATGAGCGGTATTTGCAATGACTAGGGGTCATATTTTGCAACGGTACACTAACAGCATAATCGTCAGTAGATGATGGTTGTTGTATGTATTGAAGCTGTCATAATATAAATCATTCATAAAAAGTGCAAAGGAAATTTGCATTCTGTTGTGTTTTATATTTAAGTATAACGCAGGGATTTCTTGCTTTTTACCTTTTCTTGTTATTTTGGGAATAAGAAAAGCTTGAGCTGAAAAATTAGAAACAGCTCAAGCTTTTGAGGTTTTAGTAACTACTATAGTTTTTTGGCTTTTTCCAGAACATTGTGATGATAACACCGATACCTAGCACTAGTGCTGCAAAATAGTATGGATAGTTGAAGTTTTCATCAAATAAGGCGCCGCCAATAATTGGGCCGAAAATATTAGCGAGGCTCGTAAACATAGAGTTCATACCACCAACAAAGCCTTGTTCATTTCCTGCGATTTTCGATAAATAGGCAGTAACGGCAGGTCGGATTAAATCAAAGCCAACAAATACTAAAAATGTTGTAAGTAGAATGGCCATATATGAGCTAACTGTTGTCATAACAAAGACAAGCACTGTCGAGAAAATTAACGAGTAACGAATAACGGCAATTTCACCGAAACGCTTTGTTAGCCTATCGAATAATACGATTTGTGCAACTGCACCAACAATTGCTCCACCTGTAATAACGATAGCAATATCTTTTGGGGTAAAGCTGAATTTACGGTCAACGAAAAGACTAAATAGCGATTCGAAGGCAGCCAATCCGAACGAAGAAATGAAAATAATTAGAAAGGCGATTAAATACATTGGTACAAAGATGCGACGGAAACCTGATTTTTGCTCCTCTGCTTGCTCCGCATTTTCTACTTCCGCACGCGTTGGCTCTTTCAATAATAGCATGGAGCAAACTGCTGCAATGATTCCTAGAACCCCTGCTACATAAAATGGTATACGTGTACCGAAATCTGCTAAAAATCCACCAATGCCAGGCCCGATAATAAATCCTGTACTGATTGCTGCCGACATATAGCCAAGCGCTTTCGCGCGTGTAGCAACCGTTGTAATATCTGCAATAAATGCTGTTACAGCAGGCATGATAAAGGCTGCGCTAACACCGCCAAGCATACGAGATATGAAAAGAACAGATACGGTTGTTCCCAGACCGAATAAAAACTCAGAGAAGCCGAAAATAAATAACCCGATAACAATCATAATTTTACGACCATATCGGTCTACCCATCTCCCAGCAATTGGTGAGATAATGAGCTGGGTAATAGCGAAGGCTGCAATCATATAACCGACAACAGAGCCGCTTATATTTAGTTCATTCATAATTGTTGGAAGAACAGGAATGACGAGGCCGATACCTAGAAATGCGATAAATAAATTTACTAATAAAATACTTAAGGTGACTTTTGAATTTCTATCAAACATAAAAAATTTCTCCTACTATAAAATTAGACTATAATATAGAGTAAACCCTATAGTAACTATAGGGTCAATGTTTTTGCTTTTATTTTATAAATTCTTTACAATATAATGATTTTTAATACATAAATTAGTATGTTTGTTTATAGTAGGGGGAGTGTCGATGAAATTATTATTAATCAGGCATGGGCAATCAGAGGCAGACATTTTAGAAGTGCATGAAGGGAGAGCGGATTTTCCTTTAACGGAGCTAGGTGTAGAACAAGCGACAAAGCTTGCCCATTTTATTACAGCGCGTTATCAAGTGGATGCCATCATAACAAGTCCTCTGCAAAGGGCGTACCAAACGGCAAATATTTTAAAGGAAAATTGCAAGTGCGACTTCATTGTAAACGACGATTTAATGGAATATAACAATGGCGTATTAGCTGGATTATCTCGCAAGGAGGCTTTAATTAAATATCCATTGCCAGAAGGTGGACGTCCATTGCATGTAGCGATTGAAGGTGGCGAATCACAATTGCAATTTCGTTATCGTGTAGAGCAGGCTTTACACACTATTTTACATGATTATGGACATTTAGAATGTGTAGCAATTGTTGCACATGGTGGCACATTGCTGCATTTATTAAACACGTTGTTAGGAAAAACAGTAGAGGAGCAATGCCTGTTCCATACAGGGGATACGGGGTTACATATACTTGAATTGAAAAATGGAAGAAAAGTGATTCATTGTTTAAATTCACAGACACACTTAGTTTGAATCTCATGAAACTGTACGAAAAGTAGCCAATTCAGCCACTTTTCGTACAGTTTCTTCTTTTTTCCTTATATTCTATAAATTAAAAACATAAAAAATTTAAAATTAAGAAATTTTAAAATTATAGTTGCGTAAAATGAAAATTGAAAGTATAGTAAACCTACTAAATAAATATGAATTGTAGGTGTTTGTGAAAATGGTGAAAAAACAAGTTCATTTTGGTGCAATTATTCATGGTGTAGGTGGACATATGTCACTTTGGAAACATCCAAAAGTAAATCCTGCACAAAGCGTTAGTTTAGACTACTATGTTAAGCAGGCACAAACGGCTGAACAAGGTTTATTCGATGTTGTATTTATCGCAGATGGCTTATACATTAATGAAAAATCGTTGCCACATTTTTTAAATCGCTTTGAGCCTGTGACGATTTTATCTGCGTTAGCCCTTGCAACAAAGCATATTGGCTTGGTAGGAACGATTTCAACCTCCTATAGTGAACCATTTACAGTAGCACGTCAGCTTGGATCATTAGATTTAATTAGCAATGGACGCGCAGGATGGAATGTCGTAACGACACCCCTTGAAAATTCCGCTTTGAATTATGGAAAAACAGCGGCAGAACATCCGTCACATGCAGAGCGCTATGAAATTGCTGCAGAATACTTAGAAGTTGTGAAAGGGCTATGGAATTCTTGGGAGGAAGATGCATTCACATATGACGTAGTGAAAGATGAATTTTTTGATACAGAAAAACTACACACATTGAATCATAAGGGGAAGTATTTCCAAGTTGCAGGACCTTTAAATATACAGCGTTCTAAACAAGGGGAGCCAGTCATTTTCCAAGCAGGTTCATCAGCAGCAGGCATCGCCTTTGCGGGGAAGGAAGCCGATGCAATTTTTGCAGGTGGTGTTTCAATTGAAGAAAATAAAGCACTTTACGATAAATTAAAGGCGTCGGCAACAGCAAATGGTCGCGATGCTGAGAAGTTATTAGTATTCCCAGGGATTTCACCAATTATTGCGGCAACAAAGGAGGATGCGGAGGCAAAATATTTGGAAATTGCTGAGCTGATTTCGCCAGAGAAGGCATTAGCCTATTTGGGTCGCTATTTCGACCATCACGATTTTTCACAATATGATTTACATGCGCCGTTCCCTGAATTAGGAGACATCGGGAAAAATAGCTTCCAATCAACGACGGACCGCATTAAACAATATGCAAAAGAAGAGGGCTTAACATTATATGAAGTAGCGATCCGGGAGGCGACACCGAAAGGCACGTTTATTGGGACAGCGGAGGATGTAGCAGATGAAGTGATTGCATGGCTGGAAGCAGGAGCAGCGGATGGCTTTATTATTGCATCGGGGGTACCGAATGCATTGGAGGACTTTGTAACACAGGTTGTGCCGATTCTACAGCAGCGCGGCTACTATAAAAAAGCATATGAAACGGCCACTTTAAGAGAGCATTTAGGTATTGGCAATAAACCGAGCGTCTATCAAAAACAACTTGTATAAGGAGTGAATCAGATGATTCGATTAGAAAATATCGAAAAGTCATTTGGTAAAACCCAAGTGCTAAAAGGGATTTTTTTAGAAGTGCAAAAAGGAGACATCGTATCCATTCTAGGTCCGAGTGGCTCAGGGAAAACGACGATGCTCCGTTGTATTAACTTTTTAGATAAAGCAACAAGCGGCATGGTAACGATTGACCAGTTATCAGTCGATGCGAAAACTGCTACTAAAAAAGATATACTCGATTTGCGTAAAAAAACGGCGATGGTTTTTCAAAACTACAATTTATTTCAGCATAAAACAGTGCTTGAAAATATTATGGAAGGTCCAATCATTGTGCAAAAAAGAGAGGCAAAGGAGGTAAAGGAACAGGCGCTGGAACTGTTAAAAAAAGTAGGGCTTTCTCATAAAGCGGATGCTTATCCGAGCGCATTGTCAGGTGGGCAGCAGCAACGTGTAGGCATCGCGAGAGCATTGGCGATGAATCCGCAAGTCATTTTATTCGATGAGCCGACGTCCGCTTTAGACCCAGAGTTGGTCGGAGAGGTCTTGGATGTTATGCGAAAAATTGCAAGGGAAGGCATTACGATGATTATTGTGACACATGAGATGAACTTTGCGCGTGAAGTATCCAATCAGGTGGTGTTTATGGATGGTGGCATTGTTGTAGAGTCTGGCACACCATCGGAAATTTTTACAAAGCCAAAGCATGAGCGTACGCGCCAATTCTTACAGCGTTTAACACCTGAATTAACGTATGAGATTTAAGGAGAGATGACGATGTATCAACTATCTATTTTAGACCAAAGCCCTGTACTAGAAGGGGATACGCCACGAGATGCACTGCTTCGCACAGTGGAGCTAGCGCAATTTGCAGAGCAGCAAGGCTATAAGCGTTTTTGGGTGTCAGAGCATCATCAAGCGACAGAGGTGGCAGGTTCATCGCCAGAGGTGCTTGTATCCTATATTTTGGCAAAGACCAACCATATTCGTGTTGGCTCGGGTGGTGTCATGTTATCGCATTATAGTCCGTATAAAGTAGCAGAAAATTTCAATGTATTAGCAAATCTTGCACCAGGGAGAGTTGATTTAGGAATTGGCAAAGCCCCAGGAGGATTGCCGCAGGCGACGAAGGCATTGCAATATAATGCATTAAGTGATACGAAAGACTTCCCACAGCGAGTGGAAGCGTTGCAACGCTATGTTCAAGGAAATGGTGAAATTTTAGCGCAACCAATTCCGAGTATTCAGCCTGAATTAATATTATTAGGAGGCAGTGTTGATAGCGCAAAACATGCGGCAACATTAGGCATTACTTATGTATTTGCGCAATTTATTAATAGTGATGAAGCAGTGCTATTAGAGGCATTGCAGAGCTATAAGGAGATTTCACCTAAAGGCAATTTTGCTATTGGCGTAGCTGTTATTGCGGCAGATACGGAGGAAGAGGCACAGCGATTAGCAACAGATACCGATATTTATAAAGTGCATGTAGAGAATGATCGAACGTATACATTGACAAGTGAGGAGACAGCTGAGCGTTTTGGTAAAGAATCTGGAAAAAAATACACGGTAGAACGAACAAAATCACCTGTTATTTTCGGTACAGTGGATAAAATTAGAGAGAAATTTGAACAGCTTCATGCGGCAGGTGTAGAAGAATTTATACTTCATAATCCTATTCGAGAACATGCTAGTAGATTCCGTTCTATTGAATTATTAAGTCCACTTCAGCTGGCAGTATATTAGAAAAGGGGTATTTATATATGAAGAGATTGACAAAATGGCTATGGGCGCCTATTGCGGCAGCAGCTTTATTAGCAGGCTGTGGCAATCAAGCGGATGCGAAAGATGGCAAGAATACAGTGCAGGAGATTTTGATTGGTACAGGGAATCAAATGTTAAATATTTGCTTTATTGATGAAAATGGCAATTTAACAGGTTATGATATCGAGTTATTAAAGGCGATTGATGAAAAGCTAGAGGACGTATCCTTTAAATTCGAAACGATGGATTTTTCAAACCTACTATTAAGCTTAGAAACAAATAAAATTGATATGATTGCACATAATATGGCGAAAAACCCTGAGCGTGAGGAAAAGTTTTTATTTAATCAGCAGCCTTACAATGCAGTGCCATTACATGTAGTTGTGCATGAAGGCAATACAGAGATTCAATCAATTGACGATTTAAATGGCAAAAAGGTGGGACTTTCACCAACAAGTAATGCAGCTTTATTTTTCGAAAAGTATAAAGAGGAGCACAATTTCGATACAGAGCTTACCTTTATTACCTCTGGACCAGATATGCTGAATCAACTAAAGACGGGGCGCATCGATGCGATTTTTAGCTTCCCATTTTCCGTAGCTATTAATAATAAGGAAGCGGACGCACAGCAAAAAATTGTAGGAGATGAATTGTTGTTTACAGATATTTTCTTTATGTTTGAGAAAACGAATGAAGAATTAGCAAATAAAGTGGATGGGGCAATTAAGGAACTCATTGAAGACGGAACAGTGAGTGAGTTGTTAGTAGAGTGGTTTGGTGAGGATTATTCGAAGGAATTAATTGATTAGAAAGATGAGTGAAGGAGGGCGTAAAGATGATTGATGTGCAGTACATTATTGATTTTATTCCAAAGCTAGTCAGTTATTTACCTATCACATTTAAAATATTCGCTTCTTCACTCCTTTTAGGGCTTATTTTAGGAATAGGGATTGCGCTTCCTCGTATTTATCAAATACAAGGGTTGCGACAGCTATCAGCTTTATATATTTCGTTTATTCGTGGTACGCCGATTTTAATTCAGCTTTTCTTAGTGTTTTATGGGTTACCGTACATTGTAGGATTATTCGGCATTAATATATCACGAATGGATGCGTTTTATTTCGTCATTATTACGTACACACTGAGCAATGCAGGAGCTTTTGCTGAGATATTTCGTGCTGCTGTCAAATCTGTTGACTATGGGCAAACGGAGGCGGCAGAATCGCTCGGTATGACTTCTACGCAAGCGTTTGTGCGCATCATATTGCCACAAGCTTTCCGTGTAGCACTGCCAAATATCGGCTCATTAGCAGTTAGCTCATTGAAGGATACGTCACTCGCCTTTTCCGTAGGTGTGATGGATATGATGGGGCGCGGAGAAACCTTGATTACCGCTACAATGAAAACACTGGAAGTATATATTGGTTTAGCTATTATTTATTATTTAATCGTCTTGCTATTGGAATATGGCTTTAAATTAATCGAGCGCTACTATAATCGGCATACTCGTATGGCAACTGTGGAGGGATAAACGATGCAATTGGATTTTTCTTTTATAGGAAAGGCTTTGCTGGAAATTAGCAAAGCGATTCCGCTTACTTTGTTTATTACGATTGTGCCATTATTATGTGGCTTGCTTATCGGTATTATTGTAGCGTTTATTCGACTTGGTCAAAATAAACCTTTGCAAGCTATTGCGAACTTCTATGTTTCCTTTTATCGAGGCACACCTGTTATTTTACATATATTTGTTATTTACTTCGGGTTGCCACAAATAAGTAAGGCCGCATTCAATATTTCGTTGGATGGTTGGCCTGTTGTCACATTTGTCATCATTGCATTGACATTGAATGCAGGAGCATTTTTATCTGAAATTATACGTTCAGGTATTATTAGTGTTTCTGTACAACAAACGGAAGCAGCTGCTTCACTAGGTATGACAGGCTTACAAGTATTCCGACGCATCGTTTTGCCCCAAGCATTCGTTACGATTATTCCTAATTTAACGAATATGTTTATTGGTTTTTTACATGCTTCTTCGATTGCTTTTTTAGTGTCGGTACAAGAGATGATGGGCATTGCCAATATTATAGCAGCAAGTAATTTGAAATATTTGGAGGCATTTATTGCAGCGGGCATTATGTATTGGGTTATTACAGTTGCGGTGGAGCTTTTTGCAGGCACATTGGAGCGCAAATTAACAGCGCATTTACGTCAAGGTGTTGTGCAACAACAAGGCTAGCGAAAAAATTCATCGCTAGCCTTTTGTGTTTTCAATACTTTGATGGAAATCTCGTTGGAAAATATACATGCGATATGCATCATGATAAGCACCAGCAGTGAAAAACTCCTCTTTGAGCTCACCTTCGATCTGGAAGCCAGCCTTTTCATAAATATGAATAGCTTTTTCATTTTGCTTATCAACGATTAAATAGAGCTTGTGCAAGTTAAGAATATTGAATGCATAGTGCATGGCTAATAGCGTAACAGAGTAAGCATAGCCATTTCCTTGGCAATTCGGATCGATAATAATTTGAAACTCGGCATTGCGGTGAATTAAGTCAATTTCCACTAATTCCACTAAACCAAGAATTTCTTGATTCTGTTCAATAATAAAACGTCGTTCACTTTGCTTATGGATATGCTTTTCGAATAAATCTTGCAGCTCGACAAACGATTCATAAGGTTCCTCAAACCAATACGACATAATTCTGGAATCATTGTTCAGTTTATGCACATATTTTAAATCCTCACGCTCTAACGGTCTTAATTTAATACGATTATCCATTTTCTCATCCTCCGACTAGTAGTGGTCATTCTATTTTTAATTACACATCAAAAAATAAATTCATGCAAATTTTAGTAATTAGAAATGAATATAAAAAAGCACATGAACTTAGGATTTCATGTGCGGTGTCATTTTGATTTAGAAAGAAAAGCCACATTGCCGTAAATATATAGAAAGTTTTAAACCACACTCCTCAAAGTGGGTGTCCGCATGAGCATTCCTGTTTATCCTTAGGTCAAAGGAGCTAAGGCCCGCCATTCCAGCTCGGATATAAAACTCCCTGTTACAGTATAAAGGTTAAAACTTAATATTAATACGTACAACGTAGCTTGATTCTTATTGTAGAGCAACCATTCGTTAGGTGCAAGTAAGTATGTTTACATGAATTTGTCAAATGATAACATATGGAAATTACTACAAGTTTATTTTGTGACCATCAATTAACTCCTGAATTTTATTTGTTAAAAAACCATCAAAAGGAAATTCCTTGTTATCAATTATGTTTAATAGCTCATTTGTCGTTTTTAAAGCTTTTTCTATTGAGCGAGTGTTTTTAAATTCCCTAGTTCAAAAGATATAATTCGCACGCAGGATGTCTATTTTCGCACGTTAAACATTGAAATTCGCTCGCAAGACAAGCAAATTCGCTCAACCAAACACAAAAGGGAGTGTAAATATTACTTTACAGTACCTCGGTATTATTAAAAATCTAGAAGAGGCTAGGGTATAACTAGCCTCTCTTAAAAAGTGAAATTGCTGATACGATTTTACTTTTTCATCCCTTCTTCACCATAACAAGCGATTTCAATGCATTATTCAAGGCATGCACACGATTGGTAATGTCGCTCATTGTTTGTAGCATTTGATTTTCATCTTCGACAGCTTGTACGATTGCACTTGTTGAGATGGCATTTTGAGTAGCCATTTCATTTAACTTTTCCACTTGTTGCTGGATTGTATTAAATTGTGCAATAGCATTTGTTAAATCCTTCATACCCCGTGTTAAATCCTCGGTGCTTTGTGTGAAGGAATCCTTTAAACGATTTAAAAACTCACCAACCTCTAGCAGTGACTGTTCGCCTTGCTGTAGAGCTTGTTCGCCTTCCTGTGAGCGCTGCTGTGCTTCCATTGACTTAGCGAATAAGCTCTCGGTTACTTGTGTAATATTGACTGTAATTGAGGCACTTTCCTCTGCCAATTTACGCACTTCATCTGCGACAACGGCAAAGCCTTTCCCATGCTCACCTGCGCGTGCTGCTTCAATTGCTGCATTAAGCGCGAGTAAATTTGTTTGTTCAGCAATATGTTGAATACCCAATAGTAGTTGATTAACGAGCTGCAGACTATTTTGTAGTTCATTCACTGTATCAGCAGTAGCATGCATCGCATTGTTCATAATAGACATTTGCCCCATAGTATGTTGCATTTTATTCCAGCCTGTAACGACTTCCTGCTGTAAATTTGTCGATTGTGCTACCGTATCTTTAGAAATTTCAAGTGTGTCATTCACAAAATGTACCGAATCGGTCATAGCGTTGCGGATAAATTGCAAACTTGCCGCTTCTTGCTGTGTGCTTGCTGAAATGGATTCAGATGCAGATAAAATATATTGACTGCTATTAGCAATATGCGTCATCGTTTGCTGGAACTGCGTCACATGTTTATCTAAAGTTTGTGTGCTAGTTTCAATCTCTTGGAATGTATTTTGTAGCTGCTGAAATGACAATTGCATTTCTTCTTGCTGCTTCTTTGTACTGTCAATTAATGCATTGCCCCATCTTGTAATTAAGTAAAATGCAATAATAACGCCATTTAAAATCGAAAATAGCGTGATAAAAATAATAAAGGAATTGGAAGTGCCTAATAAATTTTCAGGTTTTAAAATATAGACAGTAATAAAGCTAATATTGACAATCAGACCGAATAGGATAATAAGGCTGCTTTTAAAATACAGTGCAATAATAGCAACGGAACAAATTAAAATATAATGCTTATTTAATGAGAATTGATCAACTAAAAACAAGATAAAGACAATCAAAGTGGGGATCATACCGAAAATAAAGCCTTTAATATATGGGCTAATTGGTAAAAAATAATTACCGACAGCTAATGCGATTACGATTAAGCCAACGATTAAAAATAAAGACCCTCTAGAAATGATTAAAGGTCCACAAATAAGAATAGCTAAAGCGATAATAATTGCTAAGTTTACAAGGTGTACCTTTTGTGTATCGTATTGAATTTTAAGCTCCATATAGTCCCTCCAAAATGAACCATGATTCATTCGATTATACTAAAAGAAGGTTATTATGTCATTAAATAATAGAAATAAGGCATAATAAAAAGCCTTCCTCCACAAGTAGGAAAACTTTTCTTTAAACTTTATTTAAGATCTCATTTGTCAGCGTTGCCACATCGATATGTGTATCTTCTTGCATCGCATCCTTTAAAATTTCAGTGCGGAAATATTGTACCGTTGCATCAAGGGGGATTAATAAAAGCTTTGCTAATGCATTTTGATACATATAAACAAACTCTATGTCGGTGTTACCACGCTTTAATTCTGCGAAAGCCTCATAAAATTGGTCAAGCTTGTCTGCGAATTCTAGTAGACGTCCTTCAATGGTAGCGTCCTTTCCTTCCTTCATTCGCTCAAAAAAGACCTCTTGGAAATCGGGCGGTATTTCTTCCCGAATAAATTTCTCCATCATCTTTTCTTCAACATGTGCAAGCATTTCCTTTAATTCGGGAGAGGCATGTTTGACAGGTGTTTTAATATCACCAATAAATACTTCTGCAAAATCGTGGTTAATTGTTTTTTCATATAAAGCTTTCCAGTCGATTGTGTGGCCAGCACGTTCCTCTAAAGTCGCAAAGAACATTGCGTATTGTGAGACTTTCCAAGAGTGTGCCGCTACATTATGTTCCTCGAATTTAAAGCGCCCAGGACAACGAATGATACGTTCCAAATCATTTAAGCTTGTGAAAAAACGATGAATACCTATAACAATCACTCCGTTTCTTATAAATGTTGAGAAGGCTTGTCAAAAGGGAGGAATGAGCAAGCTTTCTCACTAACAGCATACTTTAATTTATACCCAAAAAGTATAGTTTTCTAAACCTTTTACAATACATTAACAGCCTCTTTACACAATGAGAAATGTTATACTGAAAATATCAATCAATGCCGCTGCAACGTCAGTGCGCCTAGATTTTTTTCTGGAGTAGGCGTTTGCTAATTGAATTAAAACAATACATAAAGAGGTGTTTGAAGGTGTTGCTTTTTAATATTTTATTATATGTACATATAGCAAGTGCAATTGTATCAATTGGCCCGTTATTTGCTTTGTTTTCCATATTAAAGCGCATGGAAACAGCAGAGGAATCAATGTTAATTGGTTATGTCCAGTCATTTCAAGCAGGTATAACAGCGGTCAAGCATGGTGGGCATGTGCTTGTATTGTCAGGGGCTCTTCTTATGTGGCGAGGCGGTTGGCCATGGCATACATCATGGCTCATAATGACATTTGTTTTGCTGATTGGCTCTACCTATTTTTTAGCTTCCGCATTTAAACCTACGATGAAAACATTTGGTACAACACAATTCGAGCGCACAAAATTTATTACTAAATTAAGGCGCTCTACATGGTTATATGTTGTGCTCATGCTTATTATGCTTTGGTTTATGGTCGCAAAGCCAATTTTATGGTAGGTAAAATGAATTATTTGGATGAATAGTTTTTTCCGAAAACGATTGCTTTTCTTCTAGTGGTATAACTATAATAATAATTATAAGTTTTACTTTTCTGAATAATTAGAAAGAAAAGGATTTATTTAGTTTTAGGGGGAGATTGTTTATGAAACAGAAGTTTTCAGTATTATTGATGATTATTACAGCGGTACTGGTATTAGCGGCCTGTGGAACAAAAGATAATAACTCTGGCAGCGACTCAGGTTCAGGTGATGATAATAAGGTATATATGGTAGGTACAGAGGCGACATTTGCGCCATTTGAATCCATCGATGCAGCTGGCAATATTGTTGGTATTGATGTGGATATATTACAGGCAATTGCAGACGAAGTAGGGATTCAAGTACAGTGGAGAAATGTTGGTTGGGATGCAGTTTTCTCAATGATTAATAATAAAGAGACAGACATTGGTGCCTCAGGTATTACAATTACAGAGGATCGTCAAAAAACATTTGATTTCACAGAGCCATATTATGAGTCAAAGCTGTTAATCGCAGTACCTGTCGATTCAACAATTAGCTCATTAGCTGAATTAGAGAACAAAAAAATTGCTGTACAAATTAACGCGACAGGACATGTTGCTGCGAAAAAGCTTCAAGGTGAAACGAGCAAAAATATTTTAGCATTCGACAGTCAGCCACTTGCGATTCAAGAAATGTTAAATGGTAATGCGGATGCAGTAATTGGTGATAATGCTGTTGTTTATGAATATATGAAAGCAAATCCAGATAAAAAATTAAAAATTGTCGAAGATGATGCATTTGAAAGAGAGTATTACGGCTTAATGGTGCGCAAAGGCAATAAAGAGTTACTAGATAAACTAAATGAAGGCTTACAAAAAATTAAAGAGAACGGAAAACTAGAGGAGATTACAGGCTCGGCATTTTGGAACGAGTAGTAGGAAAGGGGCTGTCTGGCAAGGTCATGCTCTTCAGACACTCTCCTATATATAATCTGTGTAATTTCAATTAGGAAGTAGGTTCGCATATGGATTTATTCAACTTAGAGTGGGGCGTCATTTGGAACTATCGTGATATGTTTATACGAGGCGTTGGTATAACGTTAGTTTTAACATTAGCAGGCTACTGTGGTGGGATCATTTTAGGATTACTGTTAGGGCTTGGACAAGTATCGACGAGAAAAATCATATACTGGCCATGTAAAATTTATGTGGACTTAATACGTGGTACACCAATGCTTGTACAAATTTTTATTATTCACTTTGCCTTGTTCCCAACGATTTTTGGGCATTCATTAGGCTATATGGTATCTGGTATTACAGCGCTTGTCATCAACTGTGCTGCATACAATGCAGAAATTTTCCGTGCGGGTATTCAAAGCATTGCAAAGGGGCAAATGGAGGCGGCGCGTTCGCTTGGTTTAACATATGGACAGGCGATGCGCAAAGTCATTTTGCCACAGGCATTTAGACGTATGATTCCACCATTAGGCAATGAATTTATTGCTCTATTAAAAGATTCTTCATTATTGATGGTTATTGCTGCGCCAGATATTTTATATACAAGTAAAGTAATTGCTGGTGCGACATTTAGACAGTGGGAGCCATATCTTTTTGCGGCACTATTATATTTGATTCTCACATATATTGCGACAAAAATCATTGCATTTATTGAGAAGCGTTATAGCAATACCTACATCCCTCGCAAAGCAAAAGGGAGGTTGGCACGATGATTAAAATTGAAAACTTGCATAAATATTTCGGCGAGCTTGAAGTATTAAAAGGAATTGACTATGAAATAAAAGAGAAAGAAGTAGTTTGTGTAATTGGTCCATCAGGCTCGGGGAAAAGCACATTTTTACGTTGCATTAATCTGCTTGAAGAGATAACAGATGGTGCGGTTTATATTGGGGATGTGAAAGTCAATGACCCGAAGACGAATATTAATGAAATTCGTGCGGAAGTAGGCATGGTATTCCAACAATTTAACCTATTCCCACATATGAACATCCTTGATAATGTCGTTATGGCACCAATGCAAATACGCAAAATGAGCCGTGCACAGGCAGAAGAGCTTGCACATGAATTACTGAAAAAAGTAGGTCTAGATAGCAAGGCATATAACTACCCAGAACAGCTTTCAGGCGGGCAACAGCAGCGTGTAGCGATTGCGCGTGCCTTGGCGATGAAGCCAAAAGCGATGTTATTCGACGAACCAACCTCAGCGCTTGATCCTGAAATGGTCAAGGAAGTGCTAGAAGTAATGAAAAATCTAGCAGCAGAAGGCATGACAATGGTTGTCGTAACACACGAAATGGGCTTTGCCCGTGAAGTAGGCGACCGTGTTGTGTTTATGGATGGCGGTTACATTGTCGAAGAGGGTACGCCAGAAGAGCTTTTTGGCAATCCGAAAAGTGACAGAACGAAGGCATTTTTAGGGAAAGTATTATAAAGTGAACCTTCAATTGGTGAGGGTCTTATAGTACCTGTACTGACCGTTTCACTTTCGCACAGAAGATTATTATTACAGGATAAAAACAAAACTGACCAGAAAATGCCCTTTTCTGGTCAGTTTTGTTGTGGAATTAAGACAAAATTGAGTATTTTCTATACCCTCTAAATGGAATCAATAAAAAAAATTTGAAAATATCAAATTTCTCATTGAAAATGATAATCAATTAGATTATATTTAATTGGTAATGAAAATCAATGTCGATTAGGAGATGAACAAATGAACAAGAAGTTAGGGTTATTACTTGCAATTGTAATGGCTACATTGTTGATTTTAGCAGCGTGTGGCAATACATCAAATAAGGAAGAGGGTACTTCTAAGGAAGATGACACTTCCAAAAAGCAGGAATCGACTGAGGAATCTGTACGTGTGATTGAGCATGTACTAGGTGAAACAGAAATTAAAGGGAAACCGCAAAAAATTGTAACCTTATACCAAGGTGCAACAGATACAATTGTACAATTTGGCGTGAAGCCTGTTGGAGCTGTTGAATCATGGGCAGAGGCACCGATATATGAATATATTCGAGAAGAAGTTGGCGATGTAACAATTGTTGGACAAGAAACACAGCCAAACTTAGAGGAAATTGCTGCTTTACAGCCAGATTTAATTATTGCTACACAAGTGCGTCATGAGGAAATCTATGAGCAACTTTCTCAAATTGCGCCAACTGTTGTAAGTACGATTTTATCTGATATTCGTGAAACGACAGAGCTTTTAGGGAAAGCTTTAGATGAAGAAGAAAAAGCAAAAGAATTAATGACTGCTTGGGATGCACGTATTGCTGATTTCAAAGGAAAAATGACAGAAAAAGGGGATTTCCCACTTAGCGTAGCAGTAACAAACTACCGTGCGGATCATGCTCGTATTTATGTAGAAGGCTTTGCTGGCTCAATTTTAACAGATCTAGGCTTTACAGAGCCAAAGAATCTAGTTGGCCAAAATCTTGAAATTGTAAAGCTTACAGATAAAGAGTCTATTTCAAGTATGAATGCTGATGTTATTTTCGAATTCATGGAGGATGATGCAGCAGTAAAGAGTACACATGAAGAATGGACAAAACATCCTCTTTATGCAAACTTAGATGCAGTAAAGAACAATCAAGTATTTACAGTAAATGAAATTGTTTGGAATCTTGGTGGCGGTTTAATGGCAGCTAATTTAATGTTAGATGAGTTATACGCATATTTGGAACTTGAACAATAAATAAGAAGAGGACGTGTCTGAAAATTCATTTTGAGACACGTCCTTTGCGGCGAGTAGCCGCAGGAGCAATGTTTATTGTACCGAAAGCGAAGCGTCAGGTACACTAGTTTTTAGCAAATATTTAATATAGGAGGCTGGGTTGTTTGAAAAGGTAATGCTTTTTTAGACAGCCCTGTCTTTTCAATTACTTGAAGAGGGTATGCTATGTTACATTCCATACAATTTAAAACAGTTGGATTACTACTATTAGTTGGACTACTAGGAATTCTTTATTTTTGTAGCCTTGCCATGGGGCAAACGTCTATATCATTTTCAAATGCCTTTCATGTGATTACAAATTATGATCCGAATAACGAGGCACATTTAATTATTGCAACAAGTAGGCTTGCTCGTGCAACCATTGCGTTAACAGTTGGCGCAGCATTAGCTATTGCTGGAATTTTAATTCAATCATTAACACGCAATCCATTAGCTGCCCCTGACTTATTGGGCATTAACGCTGGAGCTATTTTCTTTATCGTGTTTGCACTGACATGGCTAGATATGCAGTCGCTCACACAATACATGTGGTTTGGGTTTTTAGGTGCTGCTGTGGCAGCAATCGGGGTATTTCTTTTAAGTAATATTGGGCGTGATGGTGTTACACCGATGAAAGTCATATTAGCGGGTACTGCACTTTCTGCATTTTTTATTTCCTTTACACAAGGTATGCTTGTAATTGATGAGCAAACGATTCAAACGGTGTTATTTTGGTTATCCGGCTCAATTGCTGGTAGAGATTTGAAAATGCTATTAGATGTGTTGCCATTACTTGTAGGCGCCATTCTTGTTAGTGCTTTTATGGGCAAGGCAATGAATATTTTTAGCTCTGGTGATGATGTTGCTAAAAGTTTAGGGCAAAATGTAGGGATTTTAAAACTATTAATGGGCGTGTTAATCATTATATTAGCAGGTGGTTCAGTGGCGATTGTTGGTTCAATTGGCTTCATTGGTTTAATTGTTCCGCACATTGCAAAGGGCTTAGTCGGTAATGATTATCGTTGGATGATTCCATACGGAGCATGTATTGGAGCTGCGTTATTAATTGCCGCAGATATTTTGGCTCGATTTTTAATTAGCCCAATGGAGGTGCCGATTGGTGTAATGACTGCATTTATTGGCGGCCCATTTTTCATTTATTTAGCTAAAAAAGGGGTGTCGAAACAATGAAGTATTGGAATGTGCGCTTGTTCCAAAACAAGGCATCCTTTCAGCTTTCTAAAAAATGGTTTGTTACATGTATTATTGGCTTGTTATTGCTGCTTGTTCTATTCATGCTAAGCCTTTCAGCAGGAAGCAATTGGATTTCTCCAATTGATGTGCTGCGTCAGCTTTTTAATCAAACAGATGAATTTACGTTCGTCATTGAAACATTGCGATTGCCACGCGTACTCATAGCTATTCTAGTAGGGAGTGCCCTTGGTGTATCAGGATTAATATTGCAAAGTATTGTTCGCAATCCGTTAGCTTCACCTGATATTATTGGTATTACAAGTGGAGCTTCATTCGGAGCTGTGTTATTTTTAACACTAGCTACTGGTGTTATTAGCATGTCCTTTTTACCAGTAGCCGCGATTTGTGGCGGTCTTGTAACCGCTGTTATTATTTATTTGTTATCATGGAATAAAGGCGTTACACCCGTTCGTCTTGTATTAATCGGAATCGGTATTTCTGCCATTTTAAAATCAGGTGTTACTTTTTTATTAGTTTACAGTGATACATATATTGCATCGAAGGCATATATTTGGTTGACTGGTAGCCTGTATGCTACAACATGGCAGGAGGTCATATCACTTAGCTGGTGGCTATTAATTCCATTACCAATTATCTTGATACTTGGACGTAGTATGAATGTTACGGAGTTAGGCGATGATGTAGCCATTAGTACAGGCATTCGTCTACAACGCCAACGATTTTTATTTCTAGCATGTGCTGTACTTTTAGCAGGTAGTTCAGCAGCCTTTGTTGGGGGCATAGAATTTGTCGGGCTTATGGCCCCTCATATTGCTCGTCGCTTAGTGGGTCGCTCATTTCTCGGGTTAGTGCCGATTACAGCGATTATTGGGGCATTGCTTGTACTCGTTGCTGATTTAATTGCTAGAACAATGTTTTTACCACTCGATATTCCTGCGGGTGTCTTTACAGCAGCAATTGGCGCACCGTTTTTCATCTTTTTACTATTCAGAACGCGAAATCGATAGGAGGTTTACAATGCAAGGACTTCAAACAAAAGGTCTCACATTACAATATGGCAATCAAACAATTATTGATTGCTTAGACTTTGATATTCCGCTTGGAAAAATTACGGTGTTAGTTGGCGCAAATGGTAGTGGTAAATCGACATTGCTACGCTCATTAGCAAGGCTGCTAAATCCAGCTTCAGGAGAGATTTTACTTGATGCACAAAAGCTTCATTCCATGTCGACAAAACAGATTGCGAAGCAGCTTGCCATTTTACCTCAAGGTCCAGTTGCGCCTGAAGGGATTACGGTACAGCAGCTAGTGAAACAAGGGCGTTATCCGCATCAAAGCTGGTTCCAGCAATGGTCAAAGGATGATGAAATGCTAGTAGAGCAAGCATTAGAGGCCACACAATTATTAGCTTTAAAGGATCGACCTGTTGATTCTTTGTCAGGTGGACAACGGCAGCGCGCATGGATTGCTATGACCTTAGCACAGGAAACACCAATTATATTATTAGACGAGCCAACGACTTATTTAGATATGACACACCAAATTGAGCTGTTAGACTTTTTATTTGAACTAAATCGTCAGTCGCAACGAACGGTTGTCATGGTGTTGCATGATTTAAATTTAGCGTGTCGCTATGCAGATCATTTAGTTGCTATTCATAATAAAAAAGTTGCGATTGAAGGGGCGCCTGAAGAAATTGTTACGCCACAAATGGTTGAGGAAATCTTTCAGTTGAAGGCGATTATCCAAAAAGATCCTTATTTTGGCACACCTTTATGTATTCCAAATGGAAAAGGTCGGCATATTAAATGAATTTACAGGCATATGGAGTAGCCTTCGCTGAAAAAGTACAAGGCTTACCAATTAAAGAGCTAGAAAGTCGAGCTGTGCTTGAGCAAGTTGTCACACGATATGCGACATATTTACAAACAGACTCCATGGCAATTGCAGCTTCATTGTTCATGAAGCGCTATGCTGTATTGACTGCGGCAGCATGTGTAGATTATTTTGAGTTGCAACAAGGTGAAAATAATTGGCTAGAGGCTGCACATTTTGATATAGCTACCTTTACATTACAAATAGATGAAGGGAAAAAGCTGTCTCCAATGAGCTGCTGGAAAAAATATTTGCTAAAGGAGCATTTAGCAAATATTGTGGATATTCTAGCCGCGGACTATAAAATCAATCGTCGTATACTATGGGAAAATATTGCGGTTCGTATAAATGCTGCGCTTGAAAAAAATAGTTCCTCTTATGAGCAAGCGTATCTTGAGGGAATAGCTGAAGAACTTTCGAGCCCAATTGACGGCTTAAATAATCCTATGAAAGACTATATTCATGCACATAAAGCGGTTCGTAAAACATGCTGTCGCTATTATCAGCTTGACAAAAAAGAAGAGGGCATGCCTTACTGCTTAGTATGCCCATTGAAAAAATAGAAGACATGCTAAAGGCTAGAGATATGCTTTTAGCATGTCTTTTAATTTGCGTAAAATTTTCTTCTCTATTAGTTGCTGCATGACAAAGTAAACGACACCAGCGAAAAGTGCTAAAAGTAAGAATTGGAGCATCGTATTATTTGGCTCAAAATAGAACCACTCCAAGCAAAGGGCAGCCACAAAAGTAGTCCCCGTACACAATAAAAATTGCAAAAGCACTGATTTTCTAGCAAAATATAAGATTGCTAAAAATGGAATGAAGGCAATAGCATATATGAGATACACAAAAAAGGCGATAAAGGGAATCCCTTCAAATTCAAAGCCTGTAAACAAAACTAGTATACTAGCTAGGATAAAAGGCGAAAGAAGAACGGAAATAGCATTGCTAATCATGATTTTGTTCATATTGCTTAACCTCCTCCAAGTGTAATTCCGATTAAATGGCAATAATACCTCGTATTTCAAAAATAAATACCTGTGTTCATACTGATTGTTGGATTTTTAAATTTCAAGCATGTTTCTTATTTTTTCAATACCCATTTAGAGAATGCCCATTGAATAGAGTAGAGGACATAAAGGATAATGACTGCATTTAAAAAAGCGATAAAGCTCACTACAATATATGTACCAAGCTGCCCGAAGTTATAAAAATGGTAATACTGTACTTGTCAGTTAATAAATGTCAATTAAAAAGACAAGTATAAACATAAACTGATAAGTTTTTGGAAGATAAAAAGAATTTTTTAGATATTGCATTTAAAGGACTCTTTCATTGGAAAAATAAAATGACTCATCTTTATGATTAACAGAATTTAGTGCATTAATTTCGTAATAAATAAAGTGAGAGCAACACAGAAAAGATCAGTGCTACGCTTAACAGAGCTCCGAATCTTTTATGGAGCTTGGTATTTCCTCCTTTATGGATAGCTTCTAATAAATGTGCCAAATTAATAAACCATAAAAAGGCGCAGAGACACGGTAGTAAATAATAAAAATAAAATAAACCTAACATTGACAATATCCCTTCGATTTACTTAATCTGTTCTTTTTTAGCATTTATATATGAAACAATCAAAATCATAAAGATTGCTGAAAGTACGGAAGGTGGAACAAATTCATTTCGTTTCTGCCAAATAACCATCACTCCAGAGAATATAGTTAGTAAAAGTAAAATGAAAATTACACAAAATAGAAATATTCTTTGCATTCAACCAACCCCTATAAGTAAATTAAATAAATTTTTATAAAGAGTATAAGTAATTAATTTTATCAACACTTAACAATCTTTATTATACCATTAATGGTAGATTTTTATTTAAAGTTATGTTGTATTCTGCATTAACAGATAGTAATTTTTATGTATCAAAAGTGCATTGTCAGATACAGATAAAAGAAGCTCACCTTGAGAGATAGGTGAGCGATAAGAAATCCTCACTCACTGATTAGAGTTTCACGTTATTTAGTAACAAATTAGATTACCTAGCTAAGGAAGTCTTAACTCTCTTTTTAATTCTCGCCACTCCTGATGTACACCTGAATTTTATAATTGTAGTACATGATTTTCAATAGCTAGTAGATTTTTTGCATCATGGGATGAAGTTCAGTAGTTTGAGCCTTGTTGTAAAAATATCCTGTGAAAAACATAAATTGATTTACTAAAAATGGATTATCTAATGTCAGTATTGTTTGAATCATTGACTCAATAAAATCAAAGGCCTCGTGCGAAGTGAATGATACAATTAGAGCTTCGAAAGTATGAGCAAAATAAAATTTATCTTCATTTAATTTTCTTACCCAATCATTCAAAATCTCATCAATTATCTCGTTTTTCATTAGGAATGATCCCTTCGTTTTATTTCGGAATTTTAAATATGAAATCATAATAAATAGTAAGAGTGTGGGTGGAAGTAAAGAGTAGAAATAAAATTATCT
The DNA here is from genome assembly GCF_003049505.1 of Metasolibacillus meyeri. Taxonomy (GTDB): domain Bacteria; phylum Bacillota; class Bacilli; order Bacillales_A; family Planococcaceae; genus Metasolibacillus; species Metasolibacillus meyeri. The sequence continues at coordinate 380 of NZ_PYWN01000020.1, read as the reverse complement.
TTTTTTCAAATATTAATCGTATCAAAGGATGACGAAAATAAAATAATAAAATCGAATGATTTCATATTTCCTTTAAATCTAATTATATCCAAATCTATTCTAGAGAAGAAGGGGGAGGTGTAAAGAACTTATGTTTTCGGACAAAATGTTCTTCATTGCTTACATTTTAACCAAAAGAGTAGATTCTGATTTTTTATTTTGTTTAATAGGAATTTTTTAGGACTTTTACTCAATCTAGAGTCAATAAAATGAATTAAATAAGCTAGAATTGGCTTCCATTTTTTGTTTGACAATTGGAAATAATTATTATATATTTAAATCATAAATAGTAAGTAGTAAGTAGTAAGTAGTAAGTAGTAAGTAGTAAGTAGTAAGTAGTA
>NZ_PYWN01000204.1 GCF_003049505.1 Metasolibacillus meyeri | reverse complement strand
CCAGCGTTTCACGCGCAGAGAAAACCACCAGTTCTACTGGTGGTTTTTATTTTGTTTGAATAGGTGAAAAGATATATATTAATTTTAGCGAATGTCATATATAGTCGGAATAATGAAAAAAATAGAGCCTTTATGCTTGTTTAATTACCTTATATATCCTTTTGATAATATTTTGCTCATGTTTTATAATAATTCAACAAACCAAAAAATCAAGATGCTTTTGATAGGAAAATATTTATAATTTGTGAATATTCATTTATCGATATGGAAATTTGAGTAATATTTTTCTTATAACTTCTTTTGATAAGAGAAGTAGAATTCCCTGTAGAGTACAAAGCTTTTTACCATATATTATTCATTATAAGAATTAAATCTTAATGAGGGAACGTGTTTAACATGAAAAATTTGCATATTAAGCTTTTTTTATCTCTTATCATATTTGCCATTATTTTAGTAACCGTTGTGACACAAACAAATCGCAAATTAATACAAAATGATATTCAAGAACGGGCAAAAGTTAATTGGTCATTGATTGAGAATCAAATTCTAGATAATTTAGAAACGATTGATATTGTGCAGCATCAATTAGAGCAGGAGCTTTCTAAAACGGTTGAAAAAGAGTTGCGCCAAATGGCTGAACTATATAAGGAAAATCCCAATATATTATCATGGGATTTAGAGCAAATGAAGAGTGAGCATGGTATGGAAATATATATTCTAGATGATACGAATACAATTATTCATACAACGTATAGGACAGATTTAGGAATTAGCTTTAAAGACTGCTGTGCAGAATTTGACCGTGTTCTTACACAGAGAAGACAGAGTGGCGAATTTTTCACGGAAGGCATTGATATTTCTACACAAACAAATGAAATGTGGAAATACAGTTATTTGGCTACTCCAGATCATAAATACTTAATGGAGATAGGTATTCCAGCAAAGGAGATTGCTTTATTTAACAATTTCAATTTTGTTGATATTGCAACTAAATTACCGCAAGAATATGATGATTTATTAGAAGTGAAAATTATGAGCCGCGCAGGTAAATATTTAAGTGGCTCTAACGGCGAACGAGGCTCCGTTAAAGATAGTGACGCTGATTTTCAAGCAGCTTTTCAACGGGCGCTAGAAACATCGAATATTGTGCAATATGACAAGCAGATGGGGGAGGGCGTTATTGAAACATACCGCTTTTTACCATATGATAATGTGCAAAATAGAAGTTATTCTACAAAGCGGATTGTTTTCCTGAAATATAATAATGCTACAGAATTAGCATGGCTGAAAGTAAATACACAGCAGTTTTATTTTATTTTAGGTGTAGCTATGCTCACGTCGCTCATTGCACTTGTGGCGCTAAATTTAATTTTAATGAAAACCGTAAGACAAGCAGAGCGAGATCCATTAACAGGAGTTTACAATCGAGCAACTTATTTAGAACAAGTTGAAAAACTATTAAGGCGTACACAGCAGAAGAAGATTGGCTTATTGCTATTTGATGTAGATAATTTTAAGCAAGTAAATGATCGCTATGGCCATATAAAAGGGGATATGGTTTTAGTTGAGCTTGCTAAAATGCTGGAGCAACTTGCTCGAAAAGAAGGATTGGTTGTTCGTTTCGGCGGTGATGAATTTGCAATCGTAGTAAAAGATGCAACGGTTGACAAGCTAGAGCGCATTGCAAATGAGGCAATAAGGGATGTTCGACAAAGACGAGAAGGCAGCGATTTAGCATGGCAATTGTTATCACTAAGTATTGGTGGAACGCTACAAACAGATTTACAAGAAACAGAGCGAGATTTATATTCTAGAGCAGATGAGGCGCTCTATGCATCAAAAAATGCTGGGAAAGATCGCTATTCCTTAAAAGAATTATAATGCAGAAAAAGAATGCCCCCGACGAAAAGGGCATTCTTTTTGTTACGTTCACCTATAAAGGTGAAACTAGGATGTCAGTTTTACTTTTTTCTTCGTCGTTGTCCATTTACCTCGACTTGGGCTCATAACCAAGTCGTTGAAGGCTAACACATTCAAATCTCTTTGAATGGTGCGAGGAGTGATGTTGAACTCTTCGACTAAATCCTGTGTAGACACTTCTCCTTTTGTAAGAATAAACATATACACGTCTTTAATACGATTAAGCATTCTATCAGTAGTTGGTTTCATCATTAAGTGAACCACTCCTTCGATCTTAATTCTCATGGCAAAGACTAGCGGACGACAATATGTGCGGAGTGCACGTAGGCTTTTTATTTATGCCCCAGACAGCCCCTTTTCAAAAGTAATCTATCAGAACAAATATTCTGATAATATGATTATAGCGTATATTCGTTATAAATTCTATTAGTTTAGAATGATTTCATAAAAATTTTACTTATTGTTTACAGAGGATGCTTTGATGTTATTACATATAGTATGCCAATAAATAAGCATTCAAAACAAAAAATTGCGGTGTGATATAACTATTCATTACACATACTATATCGAAATAAAAACGTGGGGGTGTCCAAAAAAGTAGCATCTTTTTAGACACGCGCCTATTTTGAGCTTAATTAAGCGAATGGGTTGTCTTGCGGGCGAATTTCACTTGTTAATGGGCGAAAATAGTTGTCTTACGGGCGGATTTTGCTTGTTAACGGGCGAATTCAGCTATCTTGCGGGCGAATCGTTACTTTTGAGCTATAAATTTCAAAAACATTTGCTTCATCACCTTTTCTTTCAATGAATAAATCAATTGGATTTTTCGTTCTTTAAAAGTGATTACGACTTTTTAGACAAGCCCATTGTTTTTTCATGGAGAAGGCGTAAAATAGACGATATTAGAAAATGAGGTGGAATACATGAATTGGTTACAGATTGCACAGGAGCGTAAAGAAGAATTGCTGTCAGAATTACAGCAGCTCATTCAAATTGAAAGCGTGCTAGATGAAAATAATGCAACACCCGATATGCCTTTTGGACAAGGGCCACTTGATGCGTTACATTTTATGTTAAATAAAGGTGAGTCTGCAGGAATGCGGGTGAAAAATATTGATCATATGGCTGGTCATATTGAGATGGGAGAAGGGCAGGAACTATTAGGCATTTTATGTCATGTAGATGTCGTACCTGTTGGAGATGGCTGGACATATCCCCCATTTGAAGGACGCATCGTTGATGGTAAATTGTTTGGGCGCGGTGCGATTGATGATAAAGGGCCAACAATAGCTGCATGGCTTGCGATGAAAATGGTGAAGGACAGTGGCATCAAGCTTGATAAGCGTGTGCGCATGATTATTGGGACGGATGAAGAGAGTGGCTTCCGCTGTGTTAATCGCTACTTTGAAAAAGAAGAAATGCCGACAATTGGCTTTGCACCAGATGCGGATTTTCCTTTAATTAATGCAGAAAAAGGTATCGCACATCTCATCTTTTCTCAAAAAAATAAAGCAGCTGCGGATGAAACGTTACTGTCATTTACTGCAGGCAAAAGGATTAACATGGTACCGGATTCGGCTGAGGCAAAATTAGTGTCCGTTTCTGAAGATGGTGCTACAAATTTCCAAAGATTTTTACAAGAAAATGAGACTGAAGGTTCTTTAACAAAGGCGCAAGACCACTATATAATAGCGATAAAAGGAAAATCAGCACATGCAATGGAACCTGAAAAGGGTGTCAATGCAGCCGTATTGTTAGCGCAGTTTTTAACAACAGAGCTAACAGGTAATGGCTTAACATTTGTACAGTTTATTGCTGACGTTTTTGGCAAGGATCATTTTGGTACAGCATTAACATTAAATTACCGTGATGAGATGTCTGGTGAAACAACATTAAATCCAGGAATTATTAAGTTTGATGCGAACGGTGGCACAATCGAAGTGAGCATGCGCTATGCCGTAACATATTCGTTTGAAGAAAAAATAACGGCTGCGCAGCAAGTACTTGCGCAAGCAGATTTCACATTAGATGTAGCAAGTGATTCAGCACCACATTACATACCTGAGGAAGATGAGCTTGTACAAACATTAGTCGCTGTCTACCAAAAGTATACAAATGATTTTTCACAAGTGTTATCAACAGGTGGTGGCACATATGCCCGCGTGTTAAATAAAGGTGTAGCATTTGGCATGTTGTTCCCCGGTGAAGCCGATGTTGCGCATCAAAAAGACGAGTTTGTTGACGTAGAAAATTTAATAACTGCGGCAGCAATTTATGCAGAGGCAATTGTCAAATTAGCAAGTAAATAAAGATGAGAAGAGGAAGATATGATGGGGTATAGTTTATTAAATAATCGCATCGTTACAGATGAGGAAGTTGTCGTAAATAAAGAGGATCGTGGCTATCAGTTTGGTGACGGTATTTATGAAGTAATCAAAGTGTATAATGGGCAACTATTTACAGCAGAAGAGCATATTGATCGCTTTTATTTAAGCGCTGAAAAGATTCGTTTAACAATTCCTTATACGAAGCATAAATTACATCAATTACTACATGAGCTAGTGGAAGCGAATGAAATTAACATCGGTCATGTTTATTTCCAAATTACACGTGGTGCAACAGCGCGTAATCATATTTTCCCAAGTGCAGAAGTAGCACCTGTTCTAACAGGGACAGCGGTGGAAGCGCCACGTCCTGTTACCAACTTGGAAAAAGGAGTAAAAGCAACGTTTGTGGAAGATATTCGCTGGCTACGTTGCGATATTAAATCATTAAATTTATTAGGTGCAGTATTAGCCAAGCAGGAAGCATTTGAAAAAGGTTGCTATGAGGCGATTTTACATCGTGGTGAAACGGTAACAGAAGGCTCATCGACAAATGTTTTTGGTATTAAAGATGGCATTTTATATACGCACCCAGCAGATAATTTTATTTTAAAAGGCATTACACGTCATGTGATTTTAACTTGTGCAGAGGAAATTGGCTTGCCAGTAAAGGAACAGGCAATGACCAAAGAGCAATTACTAGCAATGGATGAAATTTTTGTTGGATCAACAACTTCAGAAATTACACCAATCATTGATATTGATGGACAGCAAGTGAATAGTGGTCAAGTCGGTGAATGGACACGCAAATTACAAGCGCAATTTGAAGCGAAAATTCCAACAGCGATTAGCGTATAGTGAAAAATGCAGGCAGCCGCCTGCATTTTTTTTAGGTTTATGAAATTTTTACATAGCAATTCTCGTTATAGTAAGTGAAGGGAGGAGATTGCTTGGATGAACAATACATAATCAAACAAGTTTTAGCAGGCGATCAGCAGGCATATGGGCAAATTATGGATCGCTATAAAAATCCGCTGTATGCAACGATTTTGCGTATGACGAGAAATCCACAGCTTGCACAAGACCTTGTGCAAGAGGCTTTTATTAAAGTGTACGAACAGCTTGGAAGATATGAGGAAACGGGATCGTTTAAAAGTTGGCTCTACCGTATAGCCATCAATCATTGCTTAGATGAACTACGTAAAAAGCAATATAAAATCGTGAATGAGGAGCTAGAGGAAGGGCAGCTTATCGAGGAGGAGCACCCCGAAGTGATTTTTTTGAAAAAAGAAAGAGGGCGCCAGTTAGAAGAGTTGCTAGCGAAACTGCCAGAGCAGGAGCGGCTGATTTTGTTATTACGCTATAGCAATGAATTGTCCTATGAGGAAATTAGCGAATTATTACATATTTCATTATCAGATGTACGCAACAAGCTACATCGCTCGAAAAAGAAAATGCGTGAACAAGTGCAAAAGGGAGGCGACTATTATGAACTGTCCGAGCGCAGATAAATTATCGCAATACGTAGATGGGCTACTAGCGGAAAATGAACGACAAAGTATACAGCGTCATGTAGGTAGCTGCCCGATTTGTCAGGAAATTGTGGAGCTGTTTCAGGGTGAGGAGCAATTTATGAAGGAAACCTTGCAGGAGCCTTTATTGCCAGCCGATTTTAATGAGCAGGTATTAGTGCAACTTCAGTCATATAAAAAGAAAAAGTCTTTGAGAGCAAAATGGGTTGCTGTTGCAGCGACAATTCTATTCACACTCGGTATTATGGGAGCAATGACACCAAGCTTTGCGCAATTTATAACGAGCTTATTTGCGACAGAGAGGGTGGATAAAGGTTTAAATGAAGCGGAAAGAACAGGCTTTGTCGAGCAGGTAGATTATGCGGTGACCAATCAAGGCTATACGGTGCAAGTGGAGGAAGTCATGGTGGATATGACGCGTATCGTGTTTATTTATAAAGTGCTCAATTCTGATGGGCAAGCCGAATCAATCAATGGAGGCGTCATGGGGGAAATGGTGTTCCAATTGTCATCAGGAGAGAGAATTGATGCGTTTGTCGGTGGAGGTGGGCAACGCTTAGAGGAAGGTACTGCTCATTTAGTTGAACTTGAAACGCCATCAGCTATAGAGGAAGATATGATTTTACAGTGGCATATTCAAGAAATCGCTGGCGTGAAAGGAAAATGGCAATTGGATATTTTACTTCCAATTGAAAAAGCATTGGCTGTATTAAAGAAAGTGGAATTTCAAGATGTTGTTTACGAGTATGGCGATGTTCGAGCTGTTTTTGATCGTATAGAATATTCACCTTCAGCTACGACAATTCGTTATCGAACGGAGTATGTAAATCCATCTTCGGCTATTCGTAATTTAGAGCCTGCCTATCGCGATTTGGAGCTTGCTTATACAATTGAAGATGAGCAGGGGGATATGATTGCATCTAACTGGACTTACGTTGATTTATTTGAGGACGTCACAGTGAGTGGCGAGATATCTGCAAATGCTTCTTTCTCAGAAGATAGGCTTATATGGGAACGCAAGGAAAGCTTCAAACCATTTAAAGTAGAGAAGCCGACACTCGTCATTGAAGGATTTGTGAGATATGTCCCAAGCGGTGATGCGATAACTTTCCATCCCAAACAGCTCCAGCAACGGCCGGCCATCGACTATAATGGTAAAAACATAACGATTACAGCGATGGAACAACGGGAAGGTGAATGGGAAGGAGCGGAGCCGTTTATCGCGATAGATTTAGCTTATGCTATAGATGAAATAAAAGACGAGTTCACCCACTTTAAACTAGAGGATGCCGCAGGAAATTATTATGATGTTGCGTATACACGTGATGAAAATATAACATTAAAAGTAGAAGGCTTAGATAATTTAGATCAACAATTCACACTGCATTTAATTTCTGCTAGAACGTTTGAAAAGGCAGAGGACAGACTACGAATTCCGCTATACGAGTAAAATAAGGCTGTAGGAAAAGCTTGTTACGAGCATACTTTTCCTACAGCTATTTACATTTCTACAGACATCAACATTTCAATTTTATATTTTTTTGCACACAATTCATGTACAATAGAGAGTACGAAGTTAGTAATGGAGAGTGTTTTATTATGGCACAATTAGTAAAAATACAAGACTATATATCGCGCTATGAAATTGACTTTACGCGTTATCCTACGCAATTTGTCCGCTTAAAAAAAGTGCAGTGGGAGCGCATTAAACATCAATGGGAAACAGGCGGTGAATTGAATCAACAGTGGGAGCATGTCGATACGACAGATGATATTGTGGAAACGGAGAAGCCGAAGTTTAGTTTTTTGAAAAAATTATTTTCTTCCAAAAAACAAGAAACAGAGGAACTTGTGACAGATGAACTAGAAGCAGAGGAAGAAATACTAGATGAGGAAACAACGTTATTTTTTGAGCCAAATATTGTTTATAATCCACAAACGTTAGATGAGCTTAAACGCATGTTTATGGACCAATTTTTCCATTTCCAAATGAAATGGGCGAGCTCTACATTGCGTGAAAAATCGTACGTCGACCCAAAATATATGCGCGATACATTGCTGCGCACGCTATTGCAAGATTTGCCCGATAATTATTTGTTGTTTTATTACCCAATCTTACGCGTGAAAAAAGCGCCAATCGAATTAGACGTTCTTGTGGTTACACCTGTTGAATGTATTTGTATTACCGTTGTAGAGGAAGAAAGTCAAGCTGTCTATGTCGGGAGCAGTGAGCGCTTTTGGATAAAAAAAGTAGGAAAACAGGACAAAAAAACACTGAATCCATTTATTCGTTTAAATCGTATGGAAACATTAGTAAGACAACTTTTTGAACAGGCAGAAGTGGAAATGCCTATACGAAAAGTATTGTTATCACGTAATGGTTATTTTGATTATCCAGGCTCCGTCCACGGTGTGCAATTTATTGATAAGCGTAAATATGCGGAATGGCTTCAACAAATGAAACGCACTGTTTCGCCAATGAAGCATATGCAAATTCGCGCAGCGCAGTCTATTTTGGCGATTAGTCAAACAACATCGTTTCATCGAGATATATGGAGCGAACAAAAAAAGGATGACGAATAATGCAGCTTCATATTATTTTGAATGAATATGCAGGAAGCGGTAGAGGGTTGAAGCGTTGGCGAAGTTGGCAGTCGATATTGGAAATTCCTTATATGCTACATACAACAGAATATAGGGGGCATGGCTTTCAAATTGCCAAGCAAATTGCACAGGAAGCAGAGCAGCAAAAACGACCGACATGTATTGTCATTATCGGAGGAGATGGTACGATACATGAGGTGATTAATGGTGTGCTACATTGTGGGTGGGTGACAATCGGTGTAATGGCTGGAGGCTCAGGTAATGATTATGCACGTACATATGATACATTTGGCTCTGTAGAAGAATTGCTTCACTTTATACAACAACCTGCAAGAAAGCAACAAGATTGCGGGATGGTGACGTTACAGGAATCGCTTGCTTTTATGAATAATTGCGGCATTGGTTTTGATGCTGCTGTTGCGAAGGTTGCTAATGACTCAGCACTGAAAAGAGCGCTAGGTAAACTAGGGTTCGGCAAATTGAGCTATGTTTACTATTTAATTAAACAACTATTTATTTTCAAACCGTTTGAGTTAACTATTACACATGATGAGGAGCAACATACTTTTCAAAATGTTTGGTTTGCGACAGTATGTAATCAGCCCTATTTTGGCGGAGGGATGAAGCTTTCACCATTTTCTAAAACAGACGATCAAATGCTCGAAGTGATTGTTGTACATAATATATCTGCAATCAAATTATTATTTTTATTTATGACGATATTTTCGGGTACACATATTCGTTTTAAAGCGGTAACGCAGCTAAAAGGTGAAAAATTCCTAATAACACATAATGCAACGCTGTATTGCCATGCGGATGGAGAAATATTGACAGAGCCAAATGAAAAATTGTCGTTTTCTGTAAATCCATTAAGTTGGTATGCGACAAAAAAATAATGAATCAGTTATACTATAAAGTGAGCCTTCAATTAGGTTTTACAGCCTGTATCTAACGCTTCGCTTTCGGTACAGTTAAAGATGTAATGAAGAAATGAGGAAAAGTAAGTGAGATTAAGAAACAAGCCATGGGCAGAGGAATTTATTAATGAGCACCAAGATGTTATTTTGCCAAATCCAGAGCAGCACAAAGGAAATTGGGCAGCTGTATTTGGGAATGACCACCCAATTCACATCGAGGTTGGCACAGGTAAAGGGCAGTTCGTACTAGGGATGGCACTACAAAACCCTGATATTAACTATATCGGTATTGAGCTATATGATAGCGTTATTGTTTGTGCACTTGAGCGCATTGTAGAGGCGGACAAGCCTGCGAATTTGCGCTTATTAAAAGTAAATGGCGCAAAATTACAAGAATATTTCGCAACGGGCGATGTCAGCCGTGTCTATTTGAATTTCTCAGACCCGTGGCCAAAAACGCGCCATGCAAAGCGCCGCCTAACACATGAAGGCTTTTTAGCTATTTATGAAGATGTTTTAATTGAGCAAGGGGAAATTCATTTTAAAACAGATAATCGAGGCTTATTTGAATACTCTTTAATGAGCATGAACGCCTATGGCATGGCACTAAACTATGTGTCTCTTGATTTGCATGCCAATATGCTAGAGGACAATGTGATGACAGAGTATGAGGAGAAATTCTCCGCAAAGGGGCAGCCAATTTATCGTTTAGAATGTCAATTTAAATAATCGTTAGCAATTGGGGGAGAAATAATGGATCAATATGTATTTCATGATATGAAGTTATTTTGGTTAAATGGCGGGGTAACAGCTTTAGATGGGGGAGCAATGTTTGGCGTTGTACCAAAAGCGCTATGGTCGCGCAAATATCCTGTCAATGAATTAAATCAAATTGAATTGGCGTGTGAGCCTATTTTAATTCAATATGAAGGCAAAAATTATTTAATCGATACGGGTGTTGGCGCAGGTAAACTAACCGAAAAGCAACTACGTAATTTTGGCGTATCAGAAGAATCTGCTCTTGAGCTGAGCTTAGCTGAGCTTGACATGAAGCCAGAAGACATTGACGTCATTTTAATGACGCATTTGCATTTTGATCATGCAGGTGGCTTGACGCGCTGGGAAGGTGAGGAGCTTGTGCCTGTCTTCCCGAATGCAACGATTTATACGACGCAAATCGAATGGGACGAAATGCGTAACCCAAATATCCGTTCACGCAACACCTATTGGAAGGAAAACTGGGAGCCTGTTCAGCATTTAGTAAAAACGTTCGAAGGTGAGTTAGAAGTAGCACCTGGTTTAAAAATGGTACACACAGGCGGTCATAGTGAAGGACATGTAGTTATTCGTTTGGAGCAAAACGGTGAAGTTTTGCTACATATGGCAGACATTATGCCAACACATGCACACCAAAATCCGCTATGGGTCTTGGCCTATGACGACTACCCAATGACAAGCGTTTTCGCAAAGGAAAAGCTAATGAAGGAAGCCTTGGAAAATGGCTATAAATTCATTTTCTATCATGATGCTTATTATCGCATGATTCAGTGGGACGCAACAGGCAAGGAAGTTGTCGACAGCTTGAAGCGTAGTAATGAGGCGGTTATTCCGTTTAAATAATAAGTTGGGCTGCTCAGAAAGTATATTTCTGAGCAGCCCTTATTACTAAAAGGGGGATTTGATGACTATACCAGTATTCGGAGAAAAGAAAAAGGCACAACAATATGTGAAAAGAAACGCCGTATATGCCATTATATTTGATAAGCCAAAAGAAAAGATAGCGATTATTTCAATAAAGGAAGCAGCTTATTTCCTGCCAGGGGGTGGTATAGAAGAGGGCGAGAATCATGCGATGTGTTTACAAAGAGAAGCGCTAGAAGAAATGGGTATGGCAATTGAGCCGATACATTATTTAGGCTACGCACACCAATATTTTTATTCACACAGTGATGCCGAATATTATTTGAATGAAGGGCATTTTTACATATGTGAGAAAAAGCGAATGGTAGGTGAACCTTTGGAAAAAGGGCATTCTCTCATTTGGATAAAACCTACTCTTGCGATTGAAAAAGTCGTACATCAACAGCATGCGTGGGGGATAAAGTGAAACTACCAATCAGTAGGGGTTTTCCTCAACCCCTACTGATTGGTAGTTTCACCAATCGGGTTTTTACAGGCTGTTGATTCCCCACTTA
>NZ_PYWN01000203.1 GCF_003049505.1 Metasolibacillus meyeri | reverse complement strand
CCATTCAGTGATGTAGGCAACTATGCAGCGGCAACACAAGCTGAAATTGCAGCTATTTTTGCAGCTGGTATTGCGAAAGGAACAGATGGTAAGTATATGCCATCAGGAGAAATTACACGTGCACAGCTGGCATTAATGCTTTACCGTGCATATGAATATGCGACAGGTGAGAAATACGTGCCGCAAGGTAATGCAACATTTGCAGACTTAGGTAAGTATAATGAAGAAACACTTGTAGCGATTGCAATGCTTCAAGAATTAGGCATTGCATCAGGCGACCAAGGAAAATTCATGCCAACAGCACAAGCAACACGTGCGCATGCAGCAAAAATGGTTATCGAATTTTTAGAGGTTATTGACAATCGTTAATTGGTATTAAAATGAATATGGCGCATGGAATCAACAATTTATTGATTGATTTCATGCGTCTTTGTTTTTATTAATAAAAAATATCGCTGAATGAAGAGGAGATTTACAAAAATTTAATTATACTTTTCTAAAAATTTGATACAATGTAGGAGGTATGACATCCATCCTTGATGAGGGAATACTATTGGGAGAGAAAAGGGGAATAGAAGGAATGAAAAGAGGTAAAATACGTAAGTCATTTAGTATGTTTGCAGCGTCAGCGCTTATAATTAGTGCGGTAGCGCCAGCAGCACCGCTTGTTGTGAAAGCGGATACACAACAAGTGTTGACAGTAGCACAGGCGATTGCAAATAATTCAGGAACAGCTACGGTTCAAGGGTATATTGTAGGTTATGCGACAGGCAATGGTGGGATTACACAGGATCTTGCGAATGTTAAAGATGACTATAACATTTTAATCGCAGATAGTCCGAATGAAACAAATAAAGTGAATATGTTATGTATACAACTTTCACCAAGTTATCGCGCGCAATTTGGTTTGAAATCCAATCCAGCAGCACTAGAGAAGCCAATTAGTGTGACAGGAAATTTGGAGGCTTATAATGGACTGAAAGGTTTAAAAAATCCGTCTGCTATCCAATTTACTGGCGGCTCAGGCACACCATCACAACCAGAGGCACCTGCAGTTATATCAATTGCTGAAGCACACGCATTAGCAGATGGAGCAACTGTAACAGTTCAAGGTCGAGTAACAGCAAAGCTGAAAAACACAATTGCTATTCAAGATGAAACAGGTGGTATTTCTGTTCGACCTACCTCACTTAACGTACAAGTGGGCGAATTAGTCACACTAACAGGGAAATTAAATACTTATCTAAACCTTCTACAATTAGACTCGGCGTCAGTTGTCTCAAAAGATACAGCGACAATTGAAGTACCAAGTCCGGCACCAATTAAAGGTAACCAAGTAGGCGAGAGTTATGAATCGCAATTAGTAAAAATAGAAAATGTTACATTAGTAAAACAGGCTGGAGGTAGCGGGTGGATTAATTACACAGCAACTGACTCAACTGGTCAGCCATTTATCGTGCGTGATGAAACGGGAATGCTTGGTTTAGTCGAAAGTAAGTATGCATCTATCACTGGTATTGTGCAGCAATATAATAATGATTACCAAGTAATTTTACGTTCAAGTGCAGATGCTACGATTGATACGACTGTGCTATTACCACCAACAGCAACCCCTGCAGGTGGCACATTTATTAATGGAACAACAGTAACATTAACAGCGACAACAGCGAATGCATCTATTTTATATACTCTTGATGGTGTAGACCCTACAGTAGGTGGAGTGACATATGCCGCACCTATTTCAATTACAGAAGATACAAGATTAAAAGCAACTGTAAAACGTGATGGTGTAGAAGAGTATAGCGATGTCATCACACTGGACTACAAAATTACAGACGCCTTACGCATTCATGAAATTCAAGGTGCAGGTCATACATCACCTTACAATAATCAAGTAGTAGAAGGGATCGAAGGGGTTGTTACATCAACTTATGAAGTAACCGGCGCGACATATTACACAATCCAAACCCCTGATGAATTGGTGGATAATGATCCACATACATCTGAAGGTATTGTATTATACTCAGGTCGTAATAAATGGCCGATTGAGATAGGTGATTTAGTTTCAGTAATTGGTAAAGTGTCTGAATATGCAATTGAAGGCTATACAGAGCGTCAAACGACAGATTTATTAATGACACAAATCAATGTGCGTGATGACCAAGGCGGCAATGTAACAGTACTAGAGAAGAATGTAGCATTACCAGCACCAATTATTCTTGATGAAACGAATATACCAACAGGTGCAATCGATAGTGACAACTTAACAGTGTTCAATCCAGAAACAGATGCCATTGATTTCTGGGAAAGCTTAGAAAGCATGCGTGTACAAGTGTCGAATGTTAAAGCAGTTGGACCGCAAGCAAATGGTGATTTGACAACTGTATTGGAAAGTCGTGCAACAAATACGAAGCATGGTGGTGTACTTTTAGAAAAGGACAGTAAAAACGCTGATATTATCCAATTCCGTTTAGAGCCAAATAGTGCGGCACGCCAATTTGATGTGGCTACAGGTGATAAATTTGAGGGGAATATTGTTGGTGTTGTCGGTTATTCTTTTCAAAACTATAAAATTTACGCACCGCTTGCGGACATGCAGGCTGTTCATGTAAAAGGTTCAGTGAAGCCTGAAACAACACATATTGTGAAAGATATGAATAAGCTAACAGTTGGCTCGTACAATCTTGAAAACTTCTCGAATAATAAGAGCAAAACATCAGATGAAAAAGCACAAAAATTAGCACGTGCCTTTGTACAAGATTTAAATAGCCCTGATATCGTTGGTGTAACAGAAGTGCAAGACAACAATGGTGATACAAATAACGGTATTGCAGCAGCGAATGAAAGCTACGAGCGCCTAATTAATGAAATCGTGAAAGCAGGCGGAGTAGAGTACAAATATGCCAATATTGATCCTATTAACAATATGGATGGTGGGGCACCAGGAGCAAATATCCGCGTGGGTGTGCTGTACAATCCAGAACGTGTCACACTAACAGATATTGTATCAGGTGACGCAGCAACAGCTGTTGGCTATGAAAATGGCAATTTAACGGTGAATCCAGGACGTATTGACCCACAAAATGATGCATTCAAAAGCAGTCGTAAGCCATTAGCGGCACAATTTGATTTTAATGATGAGCAAGTGATTGTGATTGTTAACCACTGGAATTCAAAAAATGGTGATGACGCATTATATGGCTCGAAACAGCCAGTAGTGAATAAAAGTGAAGTACAACGTAAAAATATTGCAACGATTGTGGAAGGCTTTATTCATGAAGTCAAAACAAAAAACCCAGATGCAAATATTGTAGCAGTAGGAGATTTCAATGATTTCCAATTTGCAGATTCCATGCAAATTTTAGAGCAACGTCATATGACGAATATGATTAATAAACTGCCAGAGGAAGACCGTTATTCTTATGTATACCAAGGTAACTCGCAGGTACTTGACCATATTTTAGTATCAAACAATTTAGCTAATCATACAGAAATTGATGCAATTCATATTAATGCTGATTTCACTGATATGGCAGGTCGTGCAAGTGATCACGATCCAATTTTAGCACAAATTGACCTAAAACCTGCTGTTGTAGACCCAAATCCAGATAACGGTGGTGGTAATCCAGGTGATGGTGGCAACACAGGCGGTAACAATCCAGGTAGCGGTGACAATGGCACAGGCGGCAATAATCCAGGTAGCAGTGACAACAGCACAGGAGGTAACAATTCAGGCGGTGGCACAACTACACCTGAAACCAAGCCAGAAGAAACACCTGAAACACCACAACCGGAAAAACCAGCTCCATTCGTACCGACAGACTTACCAGCTAATCACTGGGCAGCAAGTTATGTGCAACAAATGATTGAGCGTGGCTTGTTAAAAGGCAATGAAAATAGCGAAGTAAAGCCAAATGCTAATGTAACGCGTGCACAATTCGCATCCATTTTAGCTCGTGCA
>NZ_PYWN01000202.1 GCF_003049505.1 Metasolibacillus meyeri | reverse complement strand
CGCCAATTTACCAAAAAAGTAGCTGTTAAACTATGAAGATGTTAGACTATTTAACTTCTTTCAGCAATGTTTACTGCGCGAAAGCAGAGCGACAGTGGCAAAGTTTTTTGTATCGAAAGCGAAGTGGCAGATACAGAAGTCTCCCACCTCTATAGGTGTTGAGATGAAAGCCAGCATTAGACCTGCTACAGTGGGTGTTCAAACACCGACTGAGTGACCAACATCATGTTGGCCTAAGCCTCGGGCGGATGTCACAGAGGAGGCCTGCACGATGCAGGTCAGTTAACCGTTGTCACAGGATGTGACAACGGTTAACTTCTGCTAAGTGCAAGCACAATTCAAAATCCCGACGCAATTACGCCGAGGCGTAATTGATATATTGCATGGGGTAGCTATTATTTAAATGAATATCTTGAAAAAACACTACTCTCAATTGGGGAATAGTGTTTTTTCAATCAGTTTATGCCTTATCTAATATTTCTTTCGCTACTAAATATGGGAAAGATACGCTCCTTTGGTGAATGGTTATTAGCACTTTCATTTTAGCCAAAAGAGCGAATTCGGTCTTTTTATTTTGTTGTTTGGTAGCTATTTGAAGCAAATTTGCTCATTACGAGTTTTAAAATAATTTTATCGGAATCGGTTCTTAATATGGCTTTATCACTTCAAAATTAACCACCTTTATTGTCAGTGAACAACTAGAACTATTTAAACTCTATATAATATATAGAATATTTAAAAATATCCTAAATTTTACAATTAGTAATTTTGTGTGTATTATGGAATTGTAAGTTAAATAATATATTAATTGGGAGATGAATTTTTTGAAAAAATATGTACTAACAACTTCTTTAACAATGCTTTTAGCTTCTGGTATTGCTTTTAATGCAGAAGCTACTACTAGCGGAGAAACAGAAAGTATAAATAATTTAGAAGAAACAATGGTTTATAGTAGTAGCGCTCTTAAATGGGATTGGTACTATACTGATTACACATTAAATGACGGTTGGTATGAGAAATGGTATAGAAATCATGCAACGGGCAAACAAAAAAAGGAAACATATACAGCGTCAGGGAAGCTTTACAGGGTTACATATTATTAAACAGCATTTCTTAAAGTTATTTTCTAAATAATTTATATATTACCCAAATTGTTAAAAAAATAAAAGATAAGTACAAAATAACGATAAATGTGATTCCTATGGTATTTCTTGGAATAAATCTTAACGACCAAATTGCAGCCATAATAGTAGCAAAACTAAAACGGTCTTTTCTTGTTTTTGTATCCATTTTTTTCAGATTAAAAGCAACTATTAAATATGCTATTGGAGGAGATATGATAGCAATTACTATAGATGGATTTTTTCTCAAATACCAAGGTAAGTTTTCTTCATTTTTTTTATCCATAAACCCAAATCATTCCTTATCTAGTTAAAATTTTATTTTATGTAAATTTATTTATAAAACAATTATAACATATTAAAGGAGAATTTTATTATGATTAACAAAAAAATTATTGCTGGTCTATTATCAGGAGTTATACTTACAGGAACTATTTCTACGCCACTTGCAAGCGCGCAAGGAAATACTGTAAACTATAATTTAAATTTAGAATCCATACAAAATGATCAAAAGTTAAAAGAAATTATGAAAGCAGCTATATTAGAAAATAAGGAATACTTCAATGATCCTGCTTATGCAGATGTTTTATTAAACAAGTTAGATACACCAAGTTATCAAGATAAAAATGAAGTTATTGTTATGCCATTTGGAAAATTTACTCTAACAGCTAAAGCAGGGGCTCAAGCTCTTAAAGTAGCCATGGACAAAATTGGTCAAAAAGCATGGGATGGCATGGTTAAAACAATAGAAGATAATTTCGGTGTTAAACTAGTAGTTTTCCATTGGAAATCAATGAATCAACTGATTAATGTATTATCAAATTCAAGTACTACAATTACTGATGCGATAACTGATTTCTTAGTTGATAAGGCTAGCTTCAATCGGACTTTTGCTGAAATAGTTGCTAGAGCTTTTGTAACGGTCTTTTTATAATCTCAATCTAAACATACTAAAAAATAGTAGTACAAACCAAAACCATGGTTTGTACTACTATTTTTTAGTAGAAGTGAAGAAAAGCCGACTAGCCTCTGGGACTATTTGTGAGTCCATATATAAAACTGGCTAACTTCATGCCCTTATATGAATCAGTTTGGTATGTTGGGGCGTGTATAAGAAAGTAGAATCGCTAAGGTACTGTGAAGGCTTCTATGATTGGTTAAAAGGAGAAGAATAAGATGAAACGTGTTATTCTATTAAATAGAAATTAAGGAAAAAATGTTGAGATTTATGGTGATCATCGCCCATGTGAATTTGAAGAGGTAACAAAGCAAGATGGACAAGCGTCAGCTATCGTATTTGAAGCAAAAGATATCTATATACAATTTCAAACGGACGTTGCGAAACAGTCAGCATAACATTCAGGTAATTTGCCATTATCGCAATAATGCTCATATTGATTCGCCAATTTACCAAAAAAGTAGCTGTTAAACTATGAAGATGTTAG
>NZ_PYWN01000201.1 GCF_003049505.1 Metasolibacillus meyeri | reverse complement strand
GAGTATTCTTGGTTAAATAGAATTTCCCCACCGTTTATATATATATAAAATTGAATTACTTCTATTTTTCCTTTTGAATTCAAATAAAATACCTCCTAAAATAACTCTATTTTAATTGAATAAAACCATTTCCAACTTGATTGATTGAGAAGTTTTCCAATGGAAGAGCATGTGACAAAAAGTAATCATATACATACATAGGAATTAAATGCGGTTCAGAATGATTTACTATTTTTATAATAAGTGCAGCAGCACCAGCAACAAAAGGTGAGGCCATAGATGTTCCAGTTAACTCGACATAATCATTATTTAAATGTGTAGATAAAATATTCTCACCAGGTCCAACGAAATCTAAATTTACATTTGTATTAGAAAATTTTGAAGGTGTTTGTGCTCCAGATATGGAACCAACTTGAATTACTTCCTTGTAAAAACCAGGGTATGAAATTTCTATTGTATCAATATTCCCATCTCCTTCATTACCAGCCGCAGCTACTAATACTATTCCTTTTGAACGAGCGTATTTTATTGCTTTATGCAGTTCTTCATGTCCCTCTTTCCCACCTAATGACATATTAATTATGTTTACCTTTTCCCCATTCGGTCCAATCCAATCAACTGCGTACATAATCCCCTTTACTAAGCTCTCAAAGTTGCCTCTCCCTTTATGATTAATTACTTTCAAAATAAGTAGTTTACTTTTAGGTGCAACCCCTATAACCCCTTTATTATTGTCAATGGCTGCTATTATTCCGGCAACGTGTGTTCCATGTCCCAGATAGTCTTTATATATTTTAGGATTGCCATCATCGTCCTCTGTGAAATTATAGCCATCAATAATATTTAGTTCTAAATTTGGGTGATCTACTTGGACACCACTATCTAAAACAGCAACAATAGATCCTGAGCCTTGGTCTGCCTCTTCCCAGAGTTCTCGAGCTCTAATTTTATCTAAATTGTCGGGAATATTGCTTAGAGCCTTGAACAACTTTGAAACTTTGACCGGTTTTAAAATTATCTCTGTATTCATCAATTTTCATCTCCTTCTATAATATCTAAGTGGTACAAGGAGGAAAATTTTAAATAGAAGAATTGTAATAATTAGTGTTATAAATTAGTAAAAAGTATATATTTTGATTTAATAGGTATAATTTTAAACGATAATCCCCTTTAATTTCCTGATTATTGCCAGGTCAAATTAAAGGGGATAGTAAAGAATTTTGCGATTATTCTGATTGATTATGTAATTAAGGGGGAATTGGAGCCTAATTACTCGCATGAACAAATTGATTTGCGTTTAATTCAAAGAGAATTCCTATTAGAAAAATTTTCAGTGATTTGTAACTTGTATGATACATAAGTGTTGATTGCTAATGTTCATTACATAGGAGCATGCCATTTATGATTGATAAAAGAACCGACATCGCTTCAATTACTGATAGACAAACAATTAGTTTAAGTGACAGACATAAGATTTAATATCATGAGATACTGGACGAATATTTGTAAATAGGACAGTCAATCAGGGGGAAGTTATGTAAACCTTGAAGGAAAAGGACTTCGACAATTTCAAAGACAGCTTAATACTTTTACTAATTTTTCTTTGACTAATGTCATCAAAATAGAGTGCTAAACCTTTAGATAATCAATCATATAAAACCTTCTGTTATCAAGTGTCATACTTCGTTGCAAGCTTCTTCATTAATATAAAATGTTTTAAGAGATTTAGGTAAATGAATCAAATTATCAGCATTGCTGGTTTTTTGGATGCAATATTCAATATTTGCTGCGATTATTATAATCAAAGTATTTATTATACGATAAAAAAATAAAAGGTTTAAAATACCACCTTCCTCTTCACTTACTTTATTAGTATATTACGAGAGGTGGATACATTAATGGTTGATAATTCTAGTTTGAAAATTAAAAAATTACTAAATAATAATAAAGTTTTAGAGAATCCCTTAGTAAAAAGCTTCTTAGAAGATGAAGAGCATTTTACTTTATTCGAGAATGCGATATTGAATCCAACCCAGGAAAATAAAAATAAAGTAGAAGTGATGTTTAAAAGCTATTACGAAAAAATTAGAATAAACTCGTATTTTAAAAATTTGATTAGATACTATGCTATTGATTTTGATAAAAAAATAAGAAGAATAAATAATCGCTATGTTCTTTCTTTAGATAGGCAGATTGGAAAAGATGATGCTGAATCTGAAACTTTTAAAGAATTAATTGAAAATGAAGGTGAAATGAGTTTTGAATCTGAAGAAATCACCTTACGTGATGAAATTAGTAATGAATTACTTTTTCAAGCTTTAGAGGTATTAACCGAAACCCAGTATACAGTTTTAGATTTAATTTACGTAAAAAACTTTACAAGAACGGAGGTTGCAAAGCTAATGAATTCATCTCCGCAAAATATTTCAAATATTCATAAAAAGGCTATTGCAAAATTAAAAAATTGTATTAGGAGTGAGGACATTGAAAAAAGTTGAAACTTGTTATAAGGACATTGAAAATAATTATTTTGAAATTTACAAAAAACATATAAAAAGATCTCTTTCACAAACAGCTTTACAAGAGCGAGATGATTTAGAACCTGTCTCTTATACACATCT
>NZ_PYWN01000200.1 GCF_003049505.1 Metasolibacillus meyeri | reverse complement strand
CCCATAACCTTCTGATCCGTAGTCAGACGCTCTATCCAATTGAGCTACGGGCGCTTTTTTAAATGGTGCCGAGGGCCGGAATCGAACCGGCACGGTAGTCACCTACCGCAGGATTTTAAGTCCTGTGCGTCTGCCAGTTCCGCCACCCCGGCACATTTTGGAGCGGAAGACGAGGTTCGAACTCGCGACCCCCACCTTGGCAAGGTGGTG
>NZ_PYWN01000199.1 GCF_003049505.1 Metasolibacillus meyeri | reverse complement strand
AGATGTGTATAAGAGACAGATATAAGGGTTATATAGAGCGTTAACCGATTTTCTTGATAACGAAATTAACTTTAGAGGATGAATAACACTCTAAACCATTGGTATCACTGCATTTTAAACAAGTTATTTAAGTAACTTTAGGGTTGTTTTAGCCCGTTTTTAGTTAGCTAGTAGACTTTTTTTAAAATATTAATAACTTAAAGGAGCCGAAAAAATGATTGATGAATTTGTTCGTGAAAATTTAACAATGACACAAGATTTTATAAAAATGCCTGCAAAAGAAGTTTACGAAAGGTATTTAAAATATTGTGAAATAAAAAAGATTGAGCCTTTAGGTGTAAGAAAGTTTTATAACAATATAGAAAAGTATGGAATATCTAAAAGTAGAGGTACGGGTAATACACTTTCGTTTAAAGGAGTTTATTTGAAAAAATGTCCGTACTAATGATTTTATCATTGATATGGCGCAATGGTGGAATAATTGAACGTGATAATAGGGACGGTCAACTCGAATTAAAAAATCATCAAAAAATACCGCCGGAAGTTTTAAAGGCTGCTGAACCGATTTTTGCTGAAATAGATGCCTACCTCAAATCTGTGGAGGGCATGAATGCAACGGACACGACAGCATGGAAAATGATTGTGGCATTAGCAGGCTGGCAACGCAATGAATCTATTAGCAATTTCTTAAACGGCGATGAAGTAGCTTTAAATCTATTTATGGACTATCAAGCTAAATTAGCGCTCAACGGCTGGAAAGAGCTATACGAGGATTGGCGAAAATATGAAAATGATGAAACGGAACAGCTCAAAAAACAAATCTATGACCGTGCTATTTTACATGCACGTCAAAATAAGTGATTTAAGCGTGTTTTTAGGCGTTTTAGATTGAAGATGATAAATAATACTGCTTTGATATTAAAACGCCTTACAGAAAGCGCTAAATAGGTAAAAGTGATATGTTAGGAGGTTCATATTCAAATTGATTCACTATAAATTTTCGGATAAAGAAATCGATGCACTTTTAAAACATTTAACCATCATCATGGACACGCGCGAAAAAAGCAGTATGCACATCATCGAATATTTCAAGCAAAAAGATATTCCGATGAAATTACAAAAGCTCGATACAGGTGATTACAGCTTTATGATTCCGTCCAATGACGATACACAAAAACTAGGTATCTCACGTGATTTATATTTCAATTCTTATGTCGAGCGTAAAAATTCCGTTGACGAAATATGCGGAAACTTACAAAAAGACACTCAACAAGCTTTTATTAACGAATTGATTCGCTCACAAGGTAGTAAATTCGTTATCTTTGTGGAGGACCCACATTTCGACCGTAATTTAGCACAAGGGAATTATCGTAGTCGATACGACCCAAAAGCTTTGCGAGGGCGATTAGATAGCCTGCAAGCGAAATATAATTTCGAAATTCGTCCAGTCGAAAAGGACATGATGGGACATGTTATTTTACACAGGTTTTTATATCAAGCGAGGTATTACCTAAAAAATGGGGTGTTCTAATGCTCAATAAACATGGTATTCCAATTTGTAATATTGGTAATAAGCGTAAAAAGCCAAAAGAAAAATTAAATACAAGAACATTCCTCACAACTGTGGAGGGCGTAGAGGTCACGGCTGTGATTCCTGACTTCTCGCCTATACAGGAATTATTAATAAAAAATGGTTGGAAAGAAATTGATAATTAAGTATTTGAACCAAATTGCGGAGTAACAAGTGAGGTGATTGAATGATTGAAGAATTATGGCATGGAGATTGTTTGAAGCTAATGCGGAAT
>NZ_PYWN01000198.1 GCF_003049505.1 Metasolibacillus meyeri | reverse complement strand
CCAATCGGAATGAACACAAGCCATTTCCATACAGGTACCCACACAATTTCAGTATGCACAGCTACTTCTAATGGATAAAAAAGAGTAGCACTATTGCCCATTAATAATGGTGGTAACATAGCTAAGCAGCAGACGAGCACGATATATAATAGCACCATGAATATGAAAGTTAGCATGTAACCATAGTAAATGGCACCATTAGACAAAGAATTGATTTTAAGGAAATCAAATGTCCGATTTCCTCGATCGAATGTATAGATATAACAAAAAATCAGTACAAAGAAAAAGGCGGTGAATGGGCTGAATAAAATTTGGAATAGTTGCTTGGTGAATAAGGCTGTCTGAAAGGGTGTACGTTCCTCTGAATAGGGTAGATGCTGTTCAAGAAGTGTTTGTGCTTTACGCTCCTCTATTTTTAAACGACTTATATTGAGATAGGGGATCGGCTTCAATTCGACGTATTTTTCATACTGCTGAATATACGCCAATTGCTCACTTGCAATTTGTAAATTCCCTTCCTTTAATTTATCTAATATTTCCTTGACATATTGTTCTTTTAACAACAAACTTTCCAACGACTGCTGTTCCTCCAACGTGAGACCGACCATTCGCTCCTTCGTTAACGTAGCACT
>NZ_PYWN01000197.1 GCF_003049505.1 Metasolibacillus meyeri | reverse complement strand
CAAAATAGCATTATGTAATTCTTGTGATGCGGGGTGCTTGTATGTGCCGCCCTTGGCAATTTCCTCCACTAGCTGGCCATGCTGCATGACAAGGATACAATCTGACACAAAACGTGTTGCTCGCATTTTTCACTTGACGTTCTTCATTTTGATCTGTAGACGAAACGCGAATATAATCGATCTTCACAACGAACTTCTTCCAGAAGATTCATTTTCTTCTATCATTCTATTATATTTTGTTTCCAAAGGTATGATTAGTTTAATAAACGTTTATAAAATGTTTTTCATACATTTTTAAACGCATAAATCAGCCTGTATCAGATAGGTTTTAAAAGTACACCTTTAAGGAGACTTAGTTGTACCAATGGTTTCAGCCTGTTCGCCTTTTTCACGGCGTTGGGCAAAAACACCCCCATTACCGTGTATCTGTCACAAGCTATTGAACACATCAAAGACTTTGCTTTCACCATCTTCATACGGGCAATTAACAATTTGTAGGTCTTTCATTTCCCATTTGGCGGAGCGAAGATATATAAATGACTTATCAAATTCTACGATATTGTGACTTGCACCATATTGTAAATCGTCGTATTGCTCATGATAACCTGGGTGTTCAATAGTTTTAGGACTAAATAAATTCGATGGCTGTTGTGCAGTTTTTTTGATTATTCTAGTACTAATATCATATTGGTGAGTAAATATATATTTATTAGACGACATAGACATATCATCATTTCCAATAAAGATTGTTGTACCATCTTGCGATACAGATGCCAACATCATTGAGATGCCATATGACTTAATTTGCTCATATGAAATTCGATTAGTAACTATTGAACCTTGCATATTATATACGACTACTCCAAATGTACCCTGTATAACTGCTATCTGGTGATCGGCATATAAAAGTCGGGGCATCTCGGCACCAATATTCATTTGTTCAATGTCAGACAGGTCCACCGCTAATTCTTCACCTTCAGGTAAGGTAATATTTTCATTACCAGAACCCTGTGCAACATGCTCGTTTTCTGGAACTACAATTGGACTTTTTAGAAAAGATAGGCTTAGTACGAGAACAATAATTGCTGCCGAAGCCAAAACTGTCCAATATAACGGATTAGCGCTTCTTGATTTATAAAACCCTGGTTGAATTTTTAGGTGAATTTTCTCACTTTCTTCAGTCGAAAATTCAACATTTTCATCTAAATAACTCTTCACTTTACCTGATATCTTCTTATCAAAGTTATTCAAGTTGACTACTCCTTTCAAGTTTTCTTTTAAGGGCTTCTTTTCCACGTAACAGTCTTGATTTTACGGTATTTATACTAATGTTACTTATTTCCTTCATGTTCATTTCCTGATAGTAATAAAATTGGCATACGGAATTGCATCCCAAAAGAGCGTGTTCGCTACTTTTTCTGTACCGTGTGTAATGCTCTCCACCATGTGTTCCTTATTGATAGCGTATTGAATCGCTTGACGTACTTCTAGCTCTGCTAACGGACCTGACTGTGTATTGAACAGTAGACAAAGGTTCAGATGCAGCTGTTTTGTATTTGCTGCTATCATTCAAATACGTATAGCTATCAATGAGTGTATGTCTATTAAAATAAACTCATTTAAAAAATAATACAGTTGTTTAAAGAATTCTTATTCCTCGAACGGAGCAGATTAGAGGAAGCAATAGTAATTAGGTTTGACTGGCTAAAATACTTTTGTTCCAGACTTATGTTTTTCAAAGTAAGCATACCGATAGATTGAAATTTAATTACTTAACATTCTGCTTATCTTGGGAGCGAGGTATTTTATCGGTGAGTGTATACAAACCATGTAATGCTTGCTGTTAATAATGCTGACGAAATCAAAGCCGTAAGAACACTATATGTTTGCCAAATAAGTATTGTTGACCAATCGAAAGTACAGCACAGTATCCCGAGGGCAATCGTAGTGATCAGGAAAATAATTGTTACGATTCTTCTCTTTTTTGTCATTGGCTGCCGCTCATTCGTTTTCCTTCTGCGTAATCCTAAGAGAAATAGCAGAACGGCCAATAAGCAAAGAATAATAGTGATAGATGATAAAATGATATCCAAAAGCTGTATGCCGCTTACTTCATATGACTGAGTGAGATTGCCGTCTAATATATCTTTAACTTTTAGTACCAGGTTTATATTGGTATTTGCGCCGTTGCTCAGCAAGCAGATGGCTGTTCGTTCATTTAGCAGTATAGCTACTTGGGTTCTGAAATTTGGATTGCCCCCAGTGTGCTCTATAATCGTTTGGTCGGCGTTTACCGACCAGCCTGCCGCATAATACATATCGTTGACAGCCGAAACAGACATATCACCCCTATGTGATTTTTCGATAACCGTGTGAAATATTTCGGGTATGTCCTGCACAATACCCATCTGTATGCCCATCCAACGCGCCATATCTTTTGTATTAGAAATGATGTAGCCTGCGGGTTTATTCCCAGCATAATCCGGAGCTTTAAATGGCGTTGTCATAAAAAAGGAAGAACGGTAGCCCTGTGCCAACTGTCCAGTGGCTTGAGCATCTTCTTTATAAACATACGTCTGGTGAAGACCTAACGGCTGAAATACCTGTTCCCTCATAAAGTCTTCATAGCTTTGTCGCGACACAATCTCAATAACCAAACCCAATACGTCATAATTAACGGTTCCATAGGTATACTGTTCACCGGGAGGGAACGCCAATTCAGCATCTATGAGCATTTCCACAGTCTTTTGTAACATATCCGGTGTATTGCCTTGTGGAATATTTTGAAAATGCCTAATATTTGTTAGACCACTAGTATGGTGAAGAAAGTTATTTAGTGTAAGGCTTTGCATATCAACAGGTTTCCCTTGATACTTTAACGTAAACCAAGGTAAATATTTTTGGACAGGGTCAGTCATTGAGAGCAGCCCTTGCTCTTCCAACAGCATAATACCTATACCGGTAAAAGCTTTACTGACCGAGGCTAACTCATAGAGTGTATTTTCACTTGCAGACAACCCCTTTTCGCGGTCTGCATACCCTGAAGAAAAGTAGAACACTTCATCATCAGCAAGTATTGAAATTGATATGCCCGGCACACCTGATATACGAGAGGCATCATCTAGCAATGCTTGTATTGCCGCAGCTTTCGAATCTGACAACGCATAACTTTGTGTTGCGAATCCTGAGAATAATATAAATATCGTTAATACAAAAACAATAAGCTTTTTCATAAACGCTCCTTTTTGAAAAATTATAAGAGAATAATATAAATAACCTACTTTGACAACTACTAAACTAGATTTTAATTAAATGATCTTTCTCTAGGGTGCGATGGCAAAATAGCATTATGTAATTCTTGTGAT
>NZ_PYWN01000196.1 GCF_003049505.1 Metasolibacillus meyeri | reverse complement strand
AAATGGCGCAACCGGTGGGACTGTGCCACAAGACAACAAAACCTATGAAGAAAACGACCAGCTAATCGTGCAGGGCAATAGCGGTCATCTTGTTAAAACGGGTTACACATTTGCAGGCTGGAACACAGAGGCAGAGGGAACAGGAACGGCTTATGCTGAACAGGCAACCTTCTCGATGGGAACGGCAAATGTTACATTCTTTGCCCAGTGGCAACCAATTACCTATCTTGTAACCTTTGAATCAAACGGGGGCAGTTCTGTAACAGCGCAACAAATTGCGCATCAGGCGCAGGTAATCGAGCCCTTTACACCAAGTAAACAAGGCCATACTTTTGTGGGCTGGTATAAAGATACGAACTTAACACAGGAATGGCATTTTGCAACAGATGTTGTGACAGCAGCCATCATCTTGTATGCTAAGTGGACAACAAACCCAACGTATACTGTGACATACGATAAAAATGGCGCAACCGGTGGGACTGTGCCACAAGACAACAAAACCTATGAA
>NZ_PYWN01000019.1 GCF_003049505.1 Metasolibacillus meyeri | reverse complement strand
CTCCTGGGACGGTGACCGTCAGGGCTACTTACGGCAGCACATCTGATACAGCAATCATTACGGTGAAGGCACCAACAACCGTACCAGAGCCGACACCGGTACCACAACCAGACGACTCAGTGGAACCGACGCCTTCAGGTGTCATCCCTATTATTCATACGGTTGAACAAGGAATCGTGCGTTATCATGCAAACGTTTTATTGGAACCTGTTCAAGTACAAGTACAACAAATGTCGAATCAAGAGGAACGAACAATTCGTCTCGTATACCCAGCAGAAACGGCGACAGTAGAAGCGATTTTACATCTCCCACGAACGGCTGGGCTCTATTTAAACAAGCAACAAACGAATCTTTTTATGCAAACAGCATTAGCACACTTGATGATGCCATCTACCGCATTTAATGGGATCACTGAGGATATATTCTTCCGCATTATGCCTGTAAAGGCACAACAACAGGAAATGATTCAGGAGAATGTGCGACAAAATGAACACATTCAACAGGCGATGCCAAATAGAGCAACCCTTTCATTGTTAGGGACACCGGTAACGATTGAAACGAATCTACAAAATCGTCCGATAACGATTACGTTACCAATTTCGGCTGCATTAACAGCAGAACAAATGGCCTCACTGATTGTTTATATTGAGCATAGTGACGCAACAACTGAAGTAAAACGTGGTCGTATAGTAGAATTTGAACCAGGTGTGAACGGATTCCAATTTGAAGTCGATCATTTCTCCACATTTAGCTTAGTGTATGCTTCAGAAGTGCAAGAAGAAGAGAAAGAGGAAGTAGAAACAAACCGATTAGTGCCCTACATTCAAGGGTACCCAGATGGCACATTTAAACCAAATGCTTCGGTAACACGTGCTCAAATGGCAACAATGTTAGCCCGTTTCTTAACAAATGGGAAAATTCCAACAGCCCAAGCAACTTTTGAAGATACGAAAAAGAATACTTCAAAGGATGCGATTGAGTTTGTGAAACAAGCTGGTTTATTTAATGGCACAACCCAAACCAAATTTGACCCGAATGGGACAATTACCCGTGCCCAAATGGCGGGTGTCATCGCACGCTGGGTAGATACAGTGTGTGCACAAGATGACACGAAAACGTATTGTCAAACCGCTAAGCCCGGAAAAGTCTTTTCCGATGTTGCAGCAAGCCATTGGGCTGCCTCATCGATTGAAAGAGTAAGTGCCCTCGGTATTATGACTGGAAACAGTGCGACAACGTTTAATCCGAATGGTGCGTTAACACGTGCACAAGCGGTAAAAGTCCTGAACCAATTATTTGAACGACCAGCAGTAGAAAATATCACCGAATCAACATTCCGTGATGTACCGGCTAGTCATTGGGCAATCGGAGACATTGAAGCAGCTGCAACAGAAATGACGAAAAAATAAGACAAAAAAGACACCTGTCTGATTAGGATTCAACTCCCATCAGATAGGTGTCTTTTTTGTAGGATAGAACTTTACCAAAGCATCCTTTGGGTACTTTTCATTGAGATTCTATTTATATGTTATCGCCATTCAGAACAAGTGGATTGAACAGTCTTCTTTCAAATTATTTTTCGCAGCGTCTCAGAGCGTTATTTTCTAATAAAAACGGCGACAAGCACTGTTAAATCAGTGTTTGTCGCTGTTTGGAATGTTACCAACCTTTTATTTGGGAACGTTATTTGGATTTATTTTGTATACTTTATAAATCCTTTTTTCACTAAAGCACCCCGTTAGTTATAGATAAGACTTACACAATAATTGCATAGGTCATAATTTCTTACGTTTTCGTTCTAAAAATATAGGTGCTAAATTTAGTAAGATAGAAACAATTGTCAAAAACCAAAATGCCCTTGCCATACCAGGTATTTCACTTAAAGCTGACCAATCTTCCACTTTTACCTACCTATTCAAATTACTGAAAGCTGCACAAATTGTTAATGCTGTAAATGATAATGCCATCGCCATAGCAAGTTTATAATCCTTTCCTGCTGCATACATATAAAGATTTATAAAAGTTATAACTATCGCAATAAGACCTAATGTTACCCACATAATAATACCTCCATCATACTTTCATTTTTCAATATAGACATAAATTGTAAGTATATTGTTCCCAAAGCGATGTTTGGGCACATCCTCTAAATCTTTTTATCTAAAAAATCTCTCATATACCACGATTTCGCTGTAATAAACTAAATTTTCAGTAACAAGTTCGTTCCAATTTTTACTATCCTGTGTTTATTTTAAAAATAGACTACAAATCTGCTGTTTGCCCCTTTTAATGTAAATTTTAGGTTAAAATATTGCCAATGAAGGTAGGTGATAGCGTGTTTACCGAAAGATGGCATGGTAGTCGCCGTGCTAGTTGGTTTCAGCATGATGGTCATGTGGGGCTGAGTGGGGATGTGAAGGGACAGCGTGTGAGGCAAATACGCCAGCAGCTTGTTCAGCAGGAGGTTGCATCTTCTGTTGAGGTGAAGCCGTTGTTGCTTCGTCAGCATTTTTTAGAGCACGGCAATATGGAGGATGCCAATTTGGTGGAGAAGGTGGATTTAACGGCGATTCGTGTGCGTGGTGGGCGAGTTGTCAATGAAGTGTCCTTTGCAGGTACGAGCTTTTTGGAAGGCTTTTTAAGCGTATACGGAATTGAACTGGAGCGTGCTGTGAGGCGTTATGAGGAGAAGCTTCAGTTATTTGAAACGCTTGATCACAAAAGGCAGCAACGTGTAATTTTTGTTGGACGCTTGAAGCAGGGGGAGCTGCAGCAACTATCGCCATCATTTGAAACGGTAGAGCAGGCAAATGAGCAGCTTGAGGAAATGAAAAAAGGAAGAGAAAAGGAGCGTGCAACAGAGCCAAATTTACAGATGGAACAGGAAAAGTAACGGATAAATGAATAGTGAAAGTAGGTTTGCGTATGACAAAAAAACACAAAACATATTCCTTAGTTTTTTGGACAGCTTTGGTTGTGGGTGTTTATTCTTTCATCACACCTGAAATCGTATTTGCCTCGGCTGGACAAGTCCAAGCTAAGCTTACAAATGCAGGAAATGTCATTAAAGGCGTTTTAACTGCGCTTGTGGTTTTAGTTGGAATTTGTGCAGCCTTATTTATTATCATTAAGCGCATGCCTTCAGCGGATGATCCACACGAGAAAAATGAGGTGTTTAAGAGTGTCGGGCGTGTGTGTGCGCTTGTTGCATTGGCAGCTGCAATCATTTGGTTGTTGCCATGGTTATATGCATTATTCACATGAGTAGATACTAGATAAGTAGAAAAAACTACTTAACAAAAGTAGAAATTTCTACTTTTGAGAGGTGTATAAAGTGGCAGAGCATAAAGGAAAGAGGTTTATTTTCCCTGAGAATGTTGAATCGGGATACGGGATTTTTCTTGGTATTACATTAAAGGAATTGTTGTTTTACTTAGTGCCACCGCTTGTTGTGGGGCTCATTGTGATTGCTTTACCACCGCATAATATTTGGCTGATGCTATTTAAAGTGATGCTGTTACTTATTGTACTTATTATGATTTTAGCCTTTTTATCTTCACGTCCGATTCGCTATCGACCTAATATTCGTTTTCAGGATTATATGAAGCTACGAGGGCAATTTACGAGTAGACAAAAGCTTTTTTATATAAGAAAGAAGAAAGATCGCTTTTAAAGCAGGGCGGTGATTAGTTTGTGGGAGAAGTTATTTGGCTCGAAACAGAAACGGATAGATGATTATGTGTTTAATTATGAGCCAGAGATTTTTGATAAAGGGAAGCAAAGTATTCAGGAAATGTCGTTAATTGAAGCGCAGTATAATGATTATCTTGTAACAAAGCGTGGCTATTTAGTTGTATTAATCAATGTGACCGGTATTAATTTGGATTTATTGACTGCTACGGAGCAAGAGGATGTTTTTGATGAGTTTAATGCATTTTTAATGTCTACGCTTGGGGAAAACAGTAAGGAGCTTCAACAATATTTAGATATCACGATGCCTGTAGATTTTAGTGAGTATATATTGTTTTGGAAGCATCGTTATTTAACGGTGTTGGAGGAGGAGCCTGAAAATAAGGCAAAGCTGGCGCTAATTGCTAGTTATGTCGATACTTTTTCGACGATTGCTTCATCGCAGGAAATGACGACAAAGAAGCATCTTGTTGTTCTTCATGAAAAGATCCCGAAAAAGCATTTGTCCTCGTTAGAACAGACAGCGCTTCAATTAAATGAAAAGGTGACGCAGTTTATTCGGCAATTAGAAAATGCATTGAATACGTATGACGTAGAGACACGGCAGTTGACGGCTAAGGAATGCCGAGACGTTCTACAGCATTTACTGAATTTCTCTAATCATTAAGGGGTGAAAAGGATGTTTAAACAGCAGCCAAAGCAACAGACTTTTGAAAAGGAACAGGCACTAGAGGAAGTTTTAGATAGTGGTAGCTTAGATATGATTTATCCCTTTTCATGGGAGGAGTATCCAGACCATATTGAGTCGGGCGATAATTTTATTCGTGTGTTGGCGATTATTGATTACCCAAAAAGTCGGCATGGCAATTGGCTGTCGGAGTTGAAGCGAAAGAAGGGCAATATTACGATTGTGCAGTTTTTGGAATCGTCTAATGCGACAAAGATGGTCGACCATTATAATAAGACGATTAAAAATAAGCAGGCTGAGATGCTGAAAACATTTGACCCGCTAAAAAAACGGCAGCTCGAAAAGCAGGTGGAGGCAGCTGAGCACCAACTGATGAAATTTCTTGAAAATGAATCCACGTATATTTATCAGTATACGTATATTTACTTGCAGGCAAAGTCGCTGGATGAATTAAATGCGTTGAGTGATTCGGTTAATAACACGCTTGTGAAGCTGCAGTTAAAGGCAATGACGCCTATTAAAGCGATGTATCAAACATTTTGGAGCACGATGCCGATTTTGGAAAACTTACTTGGGGATTATACGTATAAGCAGTCCAATACAGAGGCAGCGAGCAGTATGTTTCCATTTGACGATGCTGAGATTTTAACGATTAATCCACGCAGTGATGTGGAGGGCGTGAATAAAGATACGGGCAGTTTGATTGCGATTGATTATTTGGACCGTAAAAATACGCTCAATCAAAATATGGTTGTGATTGGTACAAGTGGTGTCGGCAAGACGACGTATATGGTGCAGAAAATTTTGCGTTATTTTGCTCGGGGCGTGAAGGTGTTTATTATTGATCCCGAAAATGAATAT
The DNA here is from genome assembly GCF_003049505.1 of Metasolibacillus meyeri. Lineage (GTDB taxonomy): Bacteria > Bacillota > Bacilli > Bacillales_A > Planococcaceae > Metasolibacillus > Metasolibacillus meyeri. Next base: position 32,056 of record NZ_PYWN01000019.1, on the reverse strand, counting down.
ACGAATATTGTGGAGCATTTAGGTGGTACCGTTGTGCATTTGAGCAGTAATTCGAGCACGAAAATTAATCCGTTAGAGGTATTTTCCGAGCAAGTTGTCGATGATGGACCGTCGGATATGGATGTTGTGCTGAAGGATAAAATTCAGCGTTTACTTGGATTTTTTCAAGTGTTGAAGCAGGATATTACACAAGTAGAAAAGTCGATTTTAGATACTGTGCTGCGTCAGGTGTATGAGAATGCAGGAATTTTAGCGTATGAGCGCTTTTATGATATTCCGAGTACAGCGTATCCAATTTTATCTGATGTGTATGAAGCGATTACAGCACTGAAAAAGACAGATACAGATCGCTATGAACGGATAGAGGATTTTCATTATATTTTGGAGAGCTATGTGAACGGTAGTAAAACGCTATTTAATGGGCATACGAATATTAATTTGCAAAGTGATTTATTGTCCTTTGATTTAAAGGCACTGCAAAACGAGGCAGATGTGCAGGGAGCAGCGTATTTAAATACGTTTAGCTATTTGTGGGATAACATTACGGAAAATACAGTTGAAAATGTGAAGCTGTTTGTTGATGAGTTTCATTTTTTAACGCAAAACCCAGATGCAGCTAGCTTTTTCTATCAGGCATATAAGCGGTTTCGAAAATACAATGCCGGTGCAATTGCCGGTACGCAGCAAATTCAAGATGTGCTGGATGGCAAGATGGCCAATGGTCAAAATGTGGGTGAGGCGATTATCGGTAACAGTTATACGAAGGTGTTTTTCGGACTTGATAATAAGGGTGTAGATGATATTACGGAAAAGCTGCGTATGACATTTAGTGAAAAGGAAAAGAAGCTGCTTGAACGTCGTAAGCAGGGGGAGGCGCTCATTATTCATGGTACACAGCGTGCTTTTATGCGTGTGGAGCTAACAGAGGAGGAGCTACGCTTAAAGGACCCTGCACAATATGAGGAACTTTATGAGGTAAGTGCCGAGCTACTGCCTAACTATGAGGAACGCATTCACATGACAGAATTAGAGCGCCAGGAAGCGATGCAAATGGAGAAGTTTCAAAAGTAGATATATCTACTTTTGAAAAGAAGAATTTTCTACTTGATAAAAGTAGAAATATGTTAGAAAAACAAGTTAACTGGTTAACCTACTAATAATAAAGGATTTTTAAATTAACCGATGTTTTATAAATGTTGGGAGGTGTTGTTTATGGCAGCGACTAAAATTTATAATTTCTCGTTTGGCAGCATTAAATTAACGAAGGGGCATGTTCAATTCACTATTAATCGTAAGGAATTCACCTATGACCGTCTTGAAGAAATTGAGGCGTTTTTTCATAAAACAAAGGCAAATGAATTTCTTACTTTTGACAAGGTAGAGGAAAAAGAAGGGCATGTTGTTCTTACATTTTATTTTGTGGAACAGCTAAAGCCTGTTGTGTCGACTCGAAATGAAGCATACGTAGTGAAGCTGGCGATTGCCCAAGCGATTATGTTGGATGAAATTGTTACGAAGACAACGGATTTTGTAAGCCTGCATCCAGCCACTGTTTATTATCATCCGATGTCAACAATTCGTTATAGCTACCATGCGAACAAGCTTATGCCACGGGAAGAAAAATATACGCATTTGCAGCGTTATAAAGCACTTGTATTAGCCATATTGACGAATCAGCCGTATGAAAAATGCTTGAAGGAGCCAGAGCGTTTAGAGAAGCGAGCAAATGATTTAGTGCGTTCCATCATACATGCGCAAACAGTAGAGGAAATGCAGCATCTTCTTACCGATGCTTATGACTTTGTTGCGTATCATACGGTGCAGGAGCAAGATTCTGAGCGAAGGAAATGGCGTTTTCGAGCTATGTTAGGTATTGTGTTAACGGCTTTTATCGGTTTAGTCGGTGTTGGTTATATGAAGCAGAGTGCAAACGAGCAGCAGGCGCTTGCAATTGAGCAGCTAACTTCTGCATACGAGGAAGAAAAGCTTGGGCAAGAGGCAGTGACGATGTTTGAAGCGGGTCAATATGAAGCAGCTGTCCCGCTATTTTTAGAACTAGGAAATTCTTCGATGAACATCGCTACTAAGCTTATTGAACAAGAGCAGTGGCAGCTATCATTACAAACGGAGCCAGCAGCTTTAGAGGACGTGATTGCTGCTTTATATGAGAAGGGCGAGGAGAAGGACTTGCTTGATTTAACGCTTGCGGATGGTGAGCTTGAATATGCACAAAAATTGGCGCAGGAAAAGGCGATTGTAAGCTATGATGCAGCGCAAATGTCAGCTGATTTACCGTTTATCTCAGATGAAAATACGCTTTTTCGCATGGGGCAGATGTTTGTAGAAAAGGGCGATATGGCGGGCGCTCGTGAGGTATTAAATAAAACGCAGGATGCACGCTTAAATAGAGCAATTGAGCTAAAGCAGGCTGAAATGGAGCTTGCTTCAGCGAAAGAAAAATTAGTTGCTATCCAGTCGGAAAATACAGAGGATCAGCAGGATCAAGCAAAGGTACAGCGGGTAAAGATTCAGGAATTGGAGGCGAAAATTCAAGGGCTAAAAGGGGGCTAAGTCGATGAAATTTTTAATGGCGAGGCTTTTATTTTCAAAAAATGGTCGAACACTCATTTGGATTGCTTGTGCACCGGTTATTTTCTTGCTGTTATTAATTATATTTTTAGTTGCAGATGAAGCGAGACCACCTGCAGGGCAATTTACGATTGGAAGTCAGTTATCACAAGCTGTTTTGCAGTATGAGGAAATTGTGCAGAGTGCCCTTTCCATATACGGATTAGAGACGCATACACCATTAGTTTTAGCCATTATGATGCAAGAAAGCGGTGGCACGGCTTCGCTTGATGTGATGCAGGCGAGCGAGTCGATTGGTTTACCCCCTAATACGATTACAGACCCGTTGTATTCGATTGAGATTGGTGTTGCACATTTTGAAAAGGTAATGACGAAAATGGAGCAGCTTGGAGTGGATTTAGATACAGCGATTCAAAGCTATAACTACGGCTCAGGCTATATGGATTTTATTGCTGCAAATGGAGGCGTTCATTCAGAGGAATTAGCAGCCGTATTTGCAAAGCAGCAGGCAGAAAAATTAGGCTGGGCAAGCTACGGCGATTCGAACTATGTTGCGCATGTTAAGCGTTATGTTGGAACGATGCGTGACGGTGAATGGATAGATTTAGTGAATGCTTCTGCTGATTTTCAAGCGGTGTATGAAACAATGGTGGCGTTTGAAGGCTATCCATATACGTTTGGTGGCATGAATCCAGCAACGTCATTTGATTGCTCGGGATTAATGATGTGGGCGTTTCGTAAAATCGGTGTTCATTTACCTCGCACGGCACAGGAGCAGTATGATGTATCGAAAAAAATTACAGCGGATGAACTGAAGCCAGGTGATTTTATTTTCTTTACCGGTACGTATAACGCAGGCAGACCAGTGACGCATATTGGCATGTATGTGGGGAACGGCAAAATGTTTGATGCGAACGGCGGGGGAATCGGCTTCACGGATTTAAATGACCGTTATTGGCAGGAGCACTTATATGGTTATGGTCGCATTGTCGATTTTACAGGAGGTGAAGGTGGATGAAGCAAGGCATTGCAATCGGAATATTAAGCTTGGCTGTCCTGATTTTAGCAGGCTCACTCTTTACTGTAAGTAGCGATAAACAGGCTTTGAAGGAAACGATTGAGCGTAAAAACGAGGAAATAGAGGGGCTTACTTTAGAAAATGAAGCACTTTCTGCTGTGACAGGCTTGCAGGTGACGAGCGAGGAAGTGTCCTTTGTTGAAGAAGCTTTCCATGTTTATTTGAATTATGACAATGAATCCTATGTGACACGTTTTCAAGCATTGTCGAATTTTGTTGAATTAAATGTACTGAATAAATTGAAGGGTGCATCGTCCCTTTCACCACCTGTTGTTGCGATGAAAAATGAAGTAGAGAATGTACAGATTTATTTAAATCCGAGGGCGCCTCATACGTTTTTAGTGTATACAACAACTAACTACTTTTTAGATGGTGCATTGGTGAACCATGGCAGCCAGCTATATGAGGTCCAAGTTTTAAAGGAGCAGGAGCAATTTATCATTGGTGAATTGAAGGTCATTGGCAACATGACGGAGGTGGACGGTGTATGAAAAAGCTTCTCTGGTTTGTCGTCAGCTTTCTCGCCTTTGAAATGGTTATTGTCGTTTTTATTGATTTAGTAATGCTCTTAGGCAAATTGAAGCTTGGGATTACGACAAATGCGATGCTAGCAAGTTTAAAGGAACTTGTCTTGCAGCCAGTGCAAACGATACAAGGCTATGTAACGTCTCAAAATCCATTATTTTTTATATTGACCGTCCTTAATGTCTTTTATAGTGCGTTTATTCAATTTCGCTCTAAAACGAAGAAGGAGGGCTGGGACATCCACGAAAAAAATGCCTATCATGGATCGGCACGTTGGGCGAAAGAAAAGGAAATATTAGATGGTAATTTTATTGCGAAATCACAGCAGGATGTACGCGATTCTTTCTTACAGTCGCTAAAAGGACGTGATGGACAATGAACGGCACCATTTTAGGTATTTACAATAAAAAAGTGTTAATCCAGCCAAATGAATCGAAGCCGAACCGCAATATTATGGTTGTTGGTGGACCTGGGATCTATAAAACGCAGTCCTTTGTTATTACGAATGTGCTATATGAAACAGAAAATAGCATTGTTATTACAGACCCGAAAGCCGAGGTGTACGAGAAAACGGCAGCGATTAAGGAGGCACAGGGCTACGAGGTACATGTCATTAATTTTATGAATATGCAGGCGAGCGACCGGCATAACCCTCTTGATTATGTGCGTAAAGAAACGCAGGCGACAACGGTTGCGACGAAGATGGTTGATAGTGCGAATAAGGATGGTAAGCGAGATGTATGGTATTACTCGCAGCGTGCGCTTTTAAAGGCTCTTATTTTATATGCGATTCATGAGCTAGAGCCGAAGCACCGTAATATGCGTGGCTTATTAGAGTTTTTACAAACCTTTGATACCGAGGACGGGGACGGCGATAGCGAGTTAGATAAGCAGTTTCTACAGCTTGATTTTAAGCATCCAGCAAGGCGTGCGTATGAGCTTGGCTATAAAAAAGCGAAGCAGGAGATGCAGGGCAGTATCATCGTCTCGTTATTGACGACGATTTCAGACTATATTGACAGCGAGGTAGCTGAATTTACGAGCTTTAGCGATTTTCATTTGACGGATATCGGGCAGAAGAAAATGATGCTCTATGTCATTATTCCTTTGATGGATCAATCATGGCAAAGCTTGGTGAATTTATTTTTTAGCCAGCTCTTTAACGAATTGTATGAGCTTGCTGCACTGCACCATGCGAAGCTACCACGGCCAGTGAATTTTATTTTAGATGAGTTTGTGAATCTCGGGAAATTTGATAACTATGAGGAATTTTTAGCAACCTGTCGTGGCTACGGCATTAGTGTGGCAACGATTATCCAAACAATTTCTCAGCTACAGGATCGCTACGGTGATAAAAAGGCAGAGTCGATTTTAGGGAATTGCGGGGTTAAGTTATGCCTGAATGCTGCCAATCGTACAACGGCTACGTATTTTAAGGATTTGCTTGATAAAACGACGGTAAAAGTGGCTACGGAATCCGAATCGAAACAATACGGCAAAGAAAATCGAACGAGCAGCATGAGCGAAAATGAGAGCTTTGCAGCACGTGATTTAATGACAGCCGGTGAAATTATGCAAATGCCAGCTGACACAGGCATTATTCTGTTTCAGCATAAGCCTCCCATTCGAGTGAAAAAGGCATTCCAATTTCAGCTGTTTCCAGGTGTCACGGAGGAATATGAAGTATCTCAATTAGCCTATCGTTGTAAGCCGTCTGAGGAGCAGTTGCAAAAGTTGGCTGCAGCTCAGCAGGAGTTTGAGGAAGCGATGGTAAAGCAGACACAGGAAAAGCAAACAGAGCAGGAGCAGCTTGAAAAAGAGTTTTTCGGCTTTGAGGTAGTGGAGCAGGAAGTGACATTTGAAAGTGCGCTTGAGGAGTTACAGGGAGAATTTGATTTAGAAAAATAATAGCTGTGCGTAAAGCTTCGTTAAAAGGAGGGCTGCCAGTTGTTCAATATAAAAGATAAAGTAATGGAAATGATTGATACATGGTTAAATGATTTGCTGACAGCTGTTTTTAATTTCTTAGCAGAAGTGCTGTTTAATCATGAGGCACTCAGTGGATTATTTCTAGATGTGTATCGCATTTTTGCTGTTTTTGGTGGCGTCTTACTCGTTGCGATTGTGCTGTTTCGTATTTTAAATGCGATGCTTAATGAGGCGACAAATAATGAAAGTAATATTGCTGAGATTATTATGAGTGCCCTAAAGGCGAGTGTCATGGTGTTTTTGCTCCCTGTTATTTTGTACTTTGTCGTGAAAGAAATTTTGTATCCGTTGATGCAGTATATGTTTGTTGAAATTGCTGGCAGTTCTTCAGATATTATTACAAGCTCGATTGAATCTTCAATGGTTATTGAAGTATTTGGCACAGGCACGATGGCAGTGACGTTATTGTTACTATTTTTAGTCGTAGTGTTTATTGTGTTCACGTTCAAAATTTGTGTATACCATGTAGACCTCATTATTTTAGAGATTTTCAGTGTGTTTGCAGCGATTACAATTGCCACGGAAAACTATGATTTTAGTGAAGTATGGTGGCGTGAATTTTTAAGTCAAATTGTCAGTATTGTAACGCAGGTGCTGTTGATGGCAGCGATTGTTCAGCTGCTTGCAACGTTTAATAGCTGGTATGATTTTATGCTCATTATTGGCTGTGGTGTATTAATTATTCGTGGACCAAGTGTACTGCGGTCTATGTGGTATTCAAGTGGGGGCGCAAAGGGTGGTATTTCTCTAGGAAAATCAGCTACCCGAATTTCCATGATGCGACTTTTAAAATAGCTAGGAGGTTAAAGGATGAAGTGGATGCGTTTAACAGTAGGGGTGTTGCTAGTGCTTTTATTAGCAGCATGCAGTAGTGGAAAAGTTGACTTAGTTGGCGAGTGGATGGGCACGGAATCTGCTGGCGGTGGAGGAAAGGTCACATTTAATGATAACGATACGGTTTTAGTAGAGATGGGGCTTTTTAACAATTCGTTTGAGTGGGAAGTGGAGGACGATATATTGAAGCTTTATACAACTAAAAACGGAGAGCAGCAGCTAGCATATCAGTATGAGATTGAGCAGGAATCGAAGGAAAATATTACGCTTTATGAATTAGATAGTGAAGGAAAACGAGTGGATGGTTCATTGATAAAGCTTAGTAAATAACAATAAATATACTTAACAAAAGTAGAAATTTCTACTTTTGTTAAGTATGAAGTTAAATCATATGGAAATGTTTGAATGTCTCTAGTAGGTCTGCTTGTTTAGCAGGGGCGCATGGATGCACACGTTTTTCTTTAGAATACCGACGTGCAGAAATTTTAGGTTGTAGTCCGCATTCTTCTTTCATATGTGCAATCCAACAACTTTTAGCTGTATAGCCATAGTGTTCTTTAACACAGGCTTGAATTTGTTTGTAGGGTGCGATAAGTATCACCTCTATTTTCAATATAACAAATGAATATAATTATCAAAAGTATAAATAACAAAGGTAGAAAAATATGCCTTTCAAAAGTAGAAATTTCTACTTTTGAAATAAAGAAGGAGGGCGAAACATGTATCGACGTGAAGAAGTAGCGTTTAGTGATAAGCCGATTTATCGTGATAAGCGTGATTTATTAACGATTTCAGAAGTACCTGATTTACTCACTTATGACATTGTAGCGTATTTAGAAGTGCCGTTTGAAGATGACTTACGCTATGTACCGTTATATCAAAAGCGAGGTGAGCACTAATGGCTTTGAGGTCGAATCAATACGAGGAACATACAAAGGAGCTTACAGCAAGGCTTGAAGAACAGCTGATGAAATTTACGAATCAAGAGGAATTCAAGCGGTATTTATCCTTTCTAGCGAATATGCGTCAATACTCAGTTGATAATCAGCTGCTTATTTTTATGCAAAATCCGCAAGCAACTTATGTGGCAGGCTTTCAAGCATGGAAAAAGCATAACCGCTTTGTTCAAAGAGGGGAAAAGGGCATTCAAATAAGGGCACCTCTTTTTGAAGCACAGCCCGTAGTAGAAAAGGGTACCAATGAGCCGATTTATGAAAATGGCAAAATTAAAACGGAAAGTGTGCTGGTTGGCTATAAGTGGGTAACCGTTTTTGATCTATCGCAAACAGCTGGTGAAGAGCTGAAGGTAACAAGAGATTTTGTCGATGAACGCTTTCAAAATGATGCAGGTGCCCAGGAACTTTATGAGAATTTCAAGGGGTATCTAAACCAATTTAAGCAGCTGCACATTGCTGAAAAGGCTTATTCGGTAAAGGAGCAGGGACGTGGCTATTATGTGCCAACAACGAATGAAATTGTCATTAATGCTAGTGAACAAAACCCTGTTGCGAAGTTACGTACACTTATTCATGAATTTGCGCATGCTCAGCTGCATGGGCAAGATGGTGATTACAAAGAAGTGACACGTGCCCATAAGGAGGCGCAGGCAGAATCGGTTGCATATGCGACCATGACTTATTTAGGCTTTGATACGAGCCATTATTCAGTTGGTTATATTGCGACATGGGCAAAGGATACGGATTTAATGCGAAAGGCACTGCAGGAGATTCAGACAACATTAGAGAAAACATTGGCGACGCTAGATGTTGTGCTACATCCTCAGCTTTATGAGCAATTGGAGCAGATTATTCAAAAGCCCGTGGTACAGAGCGAGGAGATTTCACCTGATCAGTTGACCAAGCATTTACCAGCACTGTCATATGTGAAGTCACCGAAAGTAGCGATAGAGGTATTTGATGCTCGTTATATGGGCTTTGAAGTCGCTCAGTATGACCAACAAACAAAGGTCTTTATGGATGAGCGAGGAGAGCGAATTAGTAGAGAGATGCTAGCTGGAAAGGACATTTTACTTTTAAATGTCATTGATCGCCATCCGAAAACAGCAGTTATGTACAACAACTTTTCCGAGCAATTTGCTTTACGAGAAGTACTTACACCAAAACCTGTTATTGAGCTATATCATAAGAAAACAGATACACCAATTGTTGGATATAGCGAGGTGAAGGAAGCGAAGGCATCGTTTCTTCATGCAGCTGCATCGGAAAATTATACGGTGAAGGCTTATATTTATGGGAAGGATGAATTGCAGCATTTTAAGCCGGTGTTGGAGGAGGAGAACGGAAGAATAAAAAGAATACAAGGAGAAGAAGTAGCTTTGGAAGGTGAAGAAATTAAGACTGAACGGAATAGGGGATTTAAAATTAAATTCGAATAATAGAAAGGAATAGCTATGAAAATTTAAATACTTTAGCTATTCCTTTCTATAATTATTTTATTTGATATTCGTAAGCCTGTTTAATAATTTCAAGGGCAGGTGTAATTTGGTCGGGATTTTCGATGGTGATTTCTACATCACCATTGCCCCAAGAACCGACATTTGTAATATCCCTAGCTATATTTGTTGGATCGATTACTTCCTCGAAAGGGAAATTTAATATTAATTTTAATTTACTTTTATAAGGAATGACATCGACGAAATTGGTGATTGTTTTGAATGCAATGTATAGCTTTGTGTAGCTTATTTTTATTGTTGCTGGGTCAATTGAGATTATTTGTTCTTTTAACTGTTCATACAAATGAAGTGTTGTTTTGCTGAAACGATTATTAAAACTTTCAAAGTCTATTTCTTGATCTACTTGTTTAGCGGGTTGATATTTATCGATTGTTTGTTGATCGATATCAGGATAAGACCAGATGACCAATGCTTTTTTAACAAGCAGCCCAGCTCGATTTTCAATACTTTCTTTATTCCAGTATGCGGCTTGTGCAATACTTTCATTTAGGAAAAGGGGACTTTTTAAAAAGCCTTTTTCTGTACTTTTCTTTAAAGTAAATGACTTGTCGCTTAAAGATGAATTGTAAGCTGTTAATGTTAAATTGCCAATCGTATGTAGGTAATTTTGATGCACTACTAAATAGTCGGAACCTAATTCTTTTTGCCAGTCAGATGATATATTTTCGTTTTGAGGCATGACATGTTCAATTGTAAAATCTGCAATGGAAATTGGTTCTTTTCGATTATAGTTTTCAATTCCCTCTAATAAAAAGCGCAGGTTACGCATTTTGTACATATTTCTAGTTTTAAATTCTCGAATAAATTCAGCATCATTCGGATAACGACTGCTGCCTTTTTTTGTTATGAGTGCCACCTTAATGCTTTCTAAATAGGCATCTTTGTCAACCTCTTTTAAAAGAGCAACAAATACTTTATTGAGACTGTTTGTAGCAACGTTACAAATAGAACGTCTTAACACATAGGTTTCTATTAATTTTAATAGCTCGATAAAATCATCCTCCGTTAATTTAAAACGCAATAAATCTGCATAAGCCTCTAAAATAAACGGATAAGATACATCTACCTTCAGTTTTGAAATATTAAATAAATGTTTTTGAATTTGCTTATTTGTCACATCTTTTGGTGATGTTATAGCAAGATAGCACTTCGAGTAAAACTCTAGTTCATCTACTAAGCTGGCTACAACGATTTTATTTTCAAATACGTACTTTTTGAAATCTTTATAAATATGATCGATGTTTGGAATTTTTTCTGTTTTTATTGTTAAATAATCGCGCATAAAACGGTCAAATAATTTGGCATCGTTAGCAGAATTAAAGCGTTTTTCGATTTTACTCCAATAATGCATATATAGCTTATTTTGTTCTTGTGGTTCTAAATCCATTAATAAGTAATTGCGAATCAAATCGGTTTGACTTAAATCAAGTCCTGTAGAATTTAAGCTTTCAAAGATGAGCTGTGGATTGTCTTTCCCACGCTCTAAGGCAATATCGACAACTAATAACTTCGATAAACCCTCATATAACTTAGCTAATTGTGAAGCATCTAGCATATTTATTTTTTCTTCAAATAATCTATAATTTTCAATAACTCGATTATCCTCGTCATCGAAAGGGGTATCGTCTAATAATGCTTTGTAAAATGAGTCATCGGAATCAGTGAGTACAAGTCGATAATAGAGATCGGTATCTTCCTCATCGTTATTGACAAGGTAATAGTTTTTGAGTTTTTTACCTGTAATATTATCATTTACTACTAGATTTTCAGTTGAAAGCCTTTTACTAAGAGCCATTAATAGCAGGGAAATTGTTGTTAAGCGCTGTTGACCATCAATAACAAGTAACTGGGGGATTGCAGAAACTGTATAAATTTCACGTTCAATATATACAACTGAACCGACGAAATGCCCAGTAGAATTATCGGCAGCCTGCATAATATCATGCCATAGTTGTTCACATTGCTCATCTTGCCAACTGTACTTTCGTTGATAAATTGGGATTAAAAATTGTTTCATACCACTTAAGAATTTTAAAAAGTTATTTTCACTGGCTTTCATTTTTACACCGCCTTTAATTTATAGTTATATAATACCATATTTTGGCGCCTGCACTACCTCTTCATCACAAGCAAAGGACGCTTGTGTGAAGGGGTACGTGTCGCTTTGGCATTAAACGCTCCGATACTCACTCGCTGTAAGTGCCTAACAGCGAGTAGATTCCTGTAGCGTTTACGGCAAGGCCGCCATACCAAACGAGGCGAAGGTCAACATCAAAAGACGAATCGGAAGTGAATGCAGCTGCATTCACTTTTATTATGAGCATTTTTTCGATTTCTTTCGCCATACGCCCAAGCAATAAGATCATTTGCTTGGGCTTTGCCATTTGCGTTCAACTGACGGCAATCAGCGTGGCAGATTCTGCCTACCACACTGCTATCCGAGTTTCACCTCAAAAAGCAAGGACCGTCAAAATTTTTTGTTTAAACACGCTAGCGCTACAAAAAATTTTGAGCTATCGCTAGGCAATTCCTTGCTTTTGGATTGCTGCAAATAGCTGCATGGCATAGCCAAGAAATCGGAAAAAACTCAGCCTTCCGACTTCGGGATTGCGGCTAAAGCAATCAAAAAAATCTAAGGAGGAAATACCATGACAAACAAAAAAGCTGACACACTACACCCAATTTACGAGATTGTGAAAATCAGAGCCGAGCGTCGCAAATTGCCAAAGAAATATTTATCAGAAAACCTTGCAGATTATGCAGTACGTGGACCCGAGGACTTTGCTAATATCGCCATAAAATTTATTGGTGATGAGGATAGAGAAATCTTTTTAGTCGCTTGTTTATCAACGAAAAATCAAATTCAATCTTTACATCGTTGTCACATTGGTTCACTGAATGCAAGTATTGTTTCACCACGGGAGGTATTCAAAACAGCCTTCTTACAAAATGCGGCTTCCATTATTGTGGCACACACGCATCCTTCAGGAGTTTGTACACCAAGCCCCGAGGATATTGCGGTTACCCAACGCTTAAAAGATGCTGGTGAGCTATTAGGTGTGGAACTTCTCGACCATTTGATTGTGTGTACGGATAATTATCTGTCATTAAAAGAAAAAGGATATATGTAAAGTAGAAGAGGCGTATGTACGGTGCGCCTCTTTTCAATCTGGTAAGCAAGTAAATGAAAAAATTGAGTCGCCTTGCATGCAAGACGACTCAATTTTATTTATTTAATTTCTCTAATAGAATTTCAGCACCTTTTGGAGAAAGGATGATGTTATTGAATAAAGTAAAATTATCAGGCGTAATTTCCCCTGTCACAATGCAAGCAGCATTTGATACAAACTTTCGCAGTCACCCTCCACGAAAATTTCAACAGGGTCTTTTTCTTTGATTTCAAGCGTTCTTCTTAGCTCAATTGGAATGACAATACGTCCTAGTTCATCTACTTTTCGAACGATACCAGTTGATTTCATGTACGTTTCCTCCTAAAATTTACTTCTTTTTCTCGTTATTTTTTAAAAGTTCTTCTAAGCGATTTTCATATGACACGCGAATGCGGTCATTTTCAGCTTGAAGCTCTTGGGTACGAGTGTTGTATGTTTCAAGCTGAATCTGCAACTTTTCTTGGTATTCACGTTCAGCCTTCACAACGGCACGCTCTAATGTCAGTTCATGACGTTCTTGGAGAAGGGCAGTGGCTTGCTCCGATTTCGCCTTTTCATCGGCTAGGGCTTTTTCAAGCTCATTGGCTCTCATTTCGTTCGATTTCGCTTCATTTGAGGTGGTCGTTAACGTTTCTTCAAGTCGTTGTTTTTCATTGGCAGCAGACGTTAGAAGAGCCTGTTTTTCCTCAGCAAATGTCTCTTTTAACTGCTCATTTTCTTCTGCATAGCCCTGATACTTTGCCACGAGACCTGTTAACGAATCATTTTTTTCCTTATATTCGGCAATGAGGAGCTGGCTGTTTTCAATTGCTTTTCGTGCTTCATCGAGCTGCTTTTGTTGCTCAGCTTGGAGAGTTGTTAATTCATCCTTCTCACTTTTGACTGCTTGTAAACTTTGCTTCGTTGTTTGTAATTTTTCTTGAAGTTCGGAGAGTAGTTGCTCTTTTTTGTGGAGCTGCTCTGCTACTTCTCTTACAGCTTGATCTTTAAAGTACATGGATTGTTGTACCATATTTACGACAAGCTCATAAATGCGTGTAGTGTGCAGTTCGAGCTCATTTAAATCGCGTGTATATTCAGGAGAGTTCGTTTGTAACGCTTTTACTTCATACGTAGCAAGAGCGTTTTCAAACCATTCCTTGGACGTGAGACCGCTTGTTTCAATCAGGAGCTTTGCCTTGTCATATACTTCGTCTGTTACTTTAATGCCAAATGTTTTATCTGCCATATTGATACCTCCAGTAAATTTTTAAAGTATGAGAAAAGTGAAGAGCCTACGAATATGTAGTTAACTTATAAATACCTTTATATCAGGCGTTAACTAGTTAACCATTGTTATATAAGTATTTCTACATTAACCTATTAAAATCCTTCTTATTATAAAATATTTGATGAAAAAAATTTATCTATGGTTACTTATAAAGCTAATGTTGCTAAAGCTCTGTGTTTTATAGCGGTATAAAAAGTTAAGGAAGTGAATCATACTAAACATAATTCATTGACTTCTGGCTTTCAGGAGCATACAATGAAGGTAGTAAGATTCTTTCCGGGAATCGCATGTAGTACGACGTCTAGGTGGCTCCTAGGCGTTTTTTATTTGAACCAAAAGAGGAGCAACTAGTCATGATAACTAGTTGCTCCTCTTTTTACGTTTTTACAGCATCATGCGAAAGAGTCGATACAAGGTATCAATAAAACGGAATAAATCCGCTGCGTATCGAAAAATGGCTAGTTTTTCGATACGCTTCTTCTCTCGCTCAGCCTTTACTCTTTCCTTCCGGGAATTATGCTGCATGTAGTACACCTCCTTCCGAAAAAAGGAGTCAGCTGAAAAATGCTGCGTTCATATTGTAACACGAAAATATTTAGTGTTGCTGCTTGAATTAAAAAGAGCAAACATTCGTTTGGAGACAGAAGTATGGAGAAGATGGATTAACAAAAATCAACCTTAAAAAATAATGATTGTTTAAGGTTGATTATGCTATAATGAAACGAACGTAAGTTCCTATATACAAGGAATGAAATTAGCAAAAGAAAACTTTTCAAAAGTAGAAATTTCTACTTTTGAAATATATATTTCGAATATAGGGAAGGAGGTATATATAATGGAAGAAACACTATTTTCGTTGCAACAATATAAAATGACGAAGCAGAAGGATGAAACGCTGCAAAAGATTCAGCAGGAGAAGTTAAATCGATACCAGTCTGATTTTAATTTGTTTAAAGCGTTTTGTGATGAAAATTTCTTAACATTAGATTTTGAATCATTAGAGCTGTATCTCCACCATTTAATTACGCAGCAGCAAGTGCGTTTATCGACATTTAACCGACGCTTAGCTGGCGTGAAGTACTGGTTGGTGCATAAACATGGATTTCAATTCACCTCAGATCACGATACGAGCATCAAATTACTAAGAGGCTTATACAATCAAGAAGAATATATGCGCCTAAAGCCGATGCAGGGGAAACGAGCTGAAAAGCAAAGCGACGTGCTGCGTCTCATTGATCGCTATGATACAGAAAAAAAAAGTGATATCCGCAAGCGAGCGATTTGTTTGGTGAATCTGATTACAGCGAATCGACCGTCTGAAATGGTACGGCTGAAGGTGAGTGACTTTGATTTAGAAAATCGTACGGTCCAGGTCATGATGGTCAAGCAAGGTGAGATGAAAGAAAAGCGCCTGACGCTTGAGTGCGTGCAGGCGATTCAAAAGTATATGGTTGCGTGTGAGCTAATTGCTAATGATTATTTTGTTGGTGCAGCCGATAAATGGGGCAACCATACGAGCCGACAAATTAGTGAAGTTAGTTATAATCAAGCAATTCAAAGCTGGCTTGGTTTTGCACCGTACACATTCCGTAAAACACAGATTACCGCTATGTATCAAAAGGGAGCTGATATCCCGACTATTGCAAAACAGTCAGGGCACAAATCACATCAGACGATTATGGAGCATTATATTAAATTACAGTCGGTTGATGTAGAAAAATATTTGTGAAAATACCAATAAATTAACTGATTTCTAAAATGTAATTGTATGGAGAAGATGTTGCTCTATATATCTTTAAAGTGTGACCTAAATAGTTGGGATTAGATATACGATTTTTTAAATTCCCCCATTTTATTTTTGTCATAGCATTATTTTGTAAAGCTGTAGGCGAAGTGAAATCTGTACTATGAACAAGTTCTAAATTAAAATAGCCAATATTTTGATTTTCAATTATTACTTCAAAATTACAGTTAGCATACTCTAAATGAGGATATTGAGGTCGTCTAAATTCCCAATTAAGATCATTAAATACTTCATTTCTAAAATAAGTTTGAAAATTATGTATCCCATTAATTCCAGCATCTAAGTTTATTTGCCAGGTTAGATTAGTATTTTCATTGCTTGGAATACTTAAGTCTCGGATTGTTAACTCTGCACTTTCCCAAAGTAAAGTCATAATAATAACCCCCTCCTTTTTCTCAATTATATATGTTTTAGTTTTTTTTTACAATCGGTGTAGCATAAAGATGAAAATTTATTAAAAATAATTATTGTATGTTATTATAATCGGAGGTGATATTCAAATGAGATTAAGAGAAAATGCTACCGAGCAAAAATTAGCAGGTAGATATTATACCCCGATAGATTTAGCAGAATTTATTGTTAGATGGGGAATGGATGAAACAGTTAACACAATCCTTGAGCCCAGTTGCGGTGATGGAGTCTTTTTAGAAGCCCTTAGACAGTATGATGGTAATTTTACCTGCAAAGGTATTGAAATATCCGCTACTGAAGCTGCTCTTGCAGCTGAACGTTTAGTACTCGATGAACGCTTCAATGTAGTAGTATCAGATTTTTATGATTATTATAATGATAATCATAATGAAAGGTACGATTTTATTGTAGGAAACCCTCCTTATATAAGATATCAGTACTTAAGTGAGGAACAACGGGATATACAAAGTAATTTATTAATAGAAAATCAGATGCGACCAAATAAGTTGATTAATGCTTGGGTTGCTTTTACAGTGGCTGCGGTTAGTTTAATGGAAGATAATTCTAAAGTAGCTTTTGTTATTCCAGCTGAATTATTTCAAGTGAAATATGCTGAACAGTTACGTAGTTATTTGATGCAGAATCTAAATGAAATTACTATTTTGACATTCGATGAGTTGATATTTGATGGTATTGATCAAGAAGTAGTTGTGCTCCTAGGGTGTAAAAATACTGAATTTGTGGGCATACATCAAATGAAAATTTTAGAGTTCATGAATGTAAATGATTTAGTCGAACATTTTGATGAACGTAATGCCGAACAGGGATTTCAAAATATCGATACATCAAATGTGAAATGGACAAAGTATTTTTTAAATCTTCAAGAGAATCAAGTAATTACTAAATTGAGAGAATCTGAAAGCTGTATACGATTTGGCGATATAGCACAGGTAGATGTAGGTATTACAACAGGAAATAATGATTATTTTTGCGTAAACGTTGGTACAGCTGAAAACTATGATTTATTAGATATTTCAAGACCCTTAATTGCTAGAAGTGTAAATATTCCAGGTGTTACATTTGAACAAGCTGATTGGAAATCGAATGTAGAGCAAGGAGCAAAGACCTTTTTATTAGATTTTAACCAGTTAACTGATTCACAGATAACGGAACGACAAAGAGTTTATATAGAGTTAGGCGAACAAAATGAAGAACATACAGGTTATAAGTGTAGTATCAGAGAGAGATGGTATGCCATTCCATCCATTTGGGAACCAGATGCTTTCTTTTTACGTAGGAACTATCAATATCCTAAGTTTGTTTTAAATAACTGTCATGCAGTAAGTACAGATACAATGCACAGAGTCTCATTTTTAATGGGAACTGACAGAAAAAAAGCTATATTATCTTATTATAACAGCATAGCCTTTGCTTTTACGGAATTAGAAGCTAGAAGCTATGGTGGAGGCGTATTAGAAATCTTACCTCGGGAATTAGAAAGTGTAACGATACCTAATATTAATGATATGCTAATAGCGGATGAACTCATAGATGAGCTGTTTGATGGTTTGAACACAGCGATTCGCGAAAATCACAATATAGAAGAAATATTGGATTGGATCGATCAAACATTACTTGTAGAAAGATTGGATATTCCTGCTACAGATGTCGCCCAGTGTAGAGCTATTTGGCATAAATTGAAAAATCGAAGAATAAATCGAGGTACTACAGGTAGTTAATATTAGCCCTTTCAGTGTTGGTTTAAGCATGAAAGGGTTTTTTGATTTTAACTATCACTTTTTTTCCTTTAGATGTAAAATTAATGAAAGTGAATTTTTTTGAAACGAGTGATAAAAATGACATTGGAACAATTAGTAAAAAATTTCAAAAAGAACTATCTTTTTATGAAAGATGTTAATAACAAATATAATGAACATTCTACACGTGTGGAATATATAGATCCGTTTTTTGAGTTATTAGGATGGGATGTTTCGAATAAAGCTGGAAAGCAGCCTTCGCTAAGAGATGTAATACCGGAGAGTTATACAACTGCAACACTTAGACCAGATTATAAATTCTCAGTGAATGGAGTATCTAAGTTCTTTTTAGAAGCGAAAAAACCATCAGTAAACATTGCTACAGACTTAAATGCTATTTTTCAAACGAGAAGTTATGGGTGGTCTAAAAAACACTACATATCTGTTTTAACAAATTTTGAATACTTATTAATTTTTGATGCCACGATAGCGCCAGCAGTATCAGATAATGAAAAAACTGGATTACTAAAAATTTATCATTATGAAGATTATATTTCCAAGTGGGATGAAATTACTGAATTACTTTCTTATCAAAATGTAAGGTCAGGTATTATTGAGCAAAAGTTTTCACATTTAATCGAACAAGCATCAGCTTCTCCAATAGACGAACATTTTTTAAAGCTAATTAACAATTGGAGAGTTCAAATTGCTAATGATATTTATGCTAAAGATAAGGAAATGAGTGAAACTTATCTTAATGAAATCGTACAACGTTTTATCAATCAAATGATTTTTTTGAGAATTTGTGAGGATAAAAACCTGCCATTGTATCATAAGTTAGGTGATAGCCTAGATAACAAGGTAAAACACCAATTAATAGAAATAATTGAGGTTGCAGACAAGAAATATAATTCTGGTATTTTTGAAAATAGTGAAGTACTAGAATTAATTCAAGAAGAAACATTAACTGAAATTGTAAAAAGCTTATACTATCCTGTAAGTCCATATGCATTTTCAATATTAGAGCCTAGTATTTTGGGTGAAATTTATGAGTTATTTTTAACTGAAAAAATTTCATTTGTAGCTAGTCAAGTAGTGTTAACTAAAAAGGATCCCAATATTAATCGAGATATCGTGACTACACCATATGAAATTGTAAAAGTAATGGTGGATAAAGCATTAGCACCATACTGTGAAAATAAAAGTTTAGAAGAATTACTTAAATTAAAAATAGCTGATATTTCTTGTGGATCAGGAATATTTTTAATCGAAGTATTTAACTATTTATTGATTAGAGTTCAACAATGGTGTCTAGAAAATAATCCAGAATTATTGATAGAAGCAGCGGATGGAGAAAAGGTTCTAAGTGTTGATTTGAAAATTAAGGTACTAACGGAATGTATTTATGGTATAGATATAGATACTTATGCAGTTGAAGTTGCTAAGTTTAGCTTAATGTTGAAGCTATTAGAAGGTGAAGATGAATATTCTTTAGAAAATAGAAATCGTATTTTACCTATTTTAGATGAAAATGTAAAGGCCGGGAATGCCTTAGTTGACTCTGAAATGTATGGAATTAATGAAGATATAGGAAAAAGGTTGAAAATTTATCCTTTTGATTGGAGTTTCAGTGACAGTAAAGTAGATAAATTTGATCTTATTATAGGAAACCCACCTTATGTAACGACAGAAGATATGGTTGGTCAATTACTAAAAGATGAATATGAACTATATAAGACTTATTATAGCTCAGCATATAAACAGTTTGATAAGTACTTTATTTTCATGGAGCGTGCAATTAATGGTCTTAAAGAAGCCGGCTCATTAGTTTATATAATCCCAAATAAATTTACAAAAATCGAGTCGGGTAAGAAATTACGAGAACTAATAACAGCTAATCAATTATTAAAAGAGTATATTGATTTTGGCTCCTTACAATTATTTAGAGGACATAGTAAAAACACAAAGAATTTAACGACTTATAGTGCTATTATTCATTTAAGTAAAAATAATGGATCCCATTTTAAATATCAAAAAGTTAGTGATAAACAAAGTTGGTTTAATGAATATTTCGAAAAAATGTCAGATAATTCATTTAAGCTTGCAGTAGATAGTTTAGATGAGAAACCATGGGTACTTCCGAAAAGTGATAGGGAACAAGGTTTATTAGAAAAAATCTTTAATAAGTCTCAGCCTTTAAATGAAATTGCTGACGTTTTCAATGGCATTCAAACTAGTGCGGAAAGACCACCAGTTTATTGGTTTGCTGAAAGTGAAGTTGTAAATGAAACAGCAACTCACTATTCAGTAAATAAAATGGATAAAACATTTGAAATTGAAAAGGATATTTTGCGTCCATTTTATAAGCCTACAAAGAAGAATGAGAAAAATTTAGGTTCATACGATTTAATGAATAATAACAAATATATTATTTTCCCATATGATTTGGACGGGAAAATTTATTCAGAGGAAGTTATGAAGTCTGAATTTAGTGGAACTTGGGATTATCTTGAGGCAAATTACGAAACTTTAGTGCCTAAACAAGTTTCAGTAATTGGAAAAAGAGATGTACCACATGCTACTAGTGAAACTTGGTATCATTATGGTCGGATTCAAGCTCTTACAAAATTTATAAATAAGCCGAAATTAATTGTCGGAGTTCTTTCTCAAAAGCCGTTTTATTATTTAGACAATGAAGACATGCTTATTGCTTCTGGTGGTACAGCTGGTTATTGTGCTATCTCGCAAAAAGAAGATTCTATGTATGCTCTTGAATTTATACAAGCTGTTCTTACACATCCATTAATAGAATGGGTCATTTCAATGACAGCAAGTGAATTTGATAATGGATTCCATGCTAGAGGTACGGCACTACTTAAAAAGTTGCCGATAGTGAAGATTGATTTTGATGACGAATTCCAATTAGAACAGTATAAGTCTATAATAAGTTTAAGTAGAGATATTTATGCTTTAAATAACCAGTTGAAAAATAAATTAGATAGAAAAGCTAAAGCAATATTAGAAAATGATAAATCAGCTAAAATTAAAATGATCCAATCAATAATATGGGAACTTTATGAAATCAGTAAAAACGAAATCTTACTAGAAGTTAATTAGAAGAGTCTGATAAAGAACTAGCTATTGCTCTAAAATCTGAGTGTTTTTTAATAATTTAGAAATCAATATTTAAAAACGAACTATAGAGAACCAGCTAAGGGTTTCTATAGTTCGAATTTTTAGTGAATTTTTAATTTGCTAGATAGCTTTCTTTTAGTGCTGCATCAATAATCATATCTTTGAAAATGTCCATCAGGTGGAGTATTTCATTATATAGTTGAAAAAACTCTTTTTTAGCAAACTCTTCTTTTTCTTCAGCGCTAGTATGTTTTATATAACTGTAGTATTCACCATGAGCAATTTTATTTCGCACGCTTAGTAGCTTTAAGTTTATAAAATTATCACGAGTTTGAAAGTTTGTTGTTTCAAAATTCAGGCTATATAATATTTCTTCTAAAGCCTCATATTTTAAATTTCCATGAGTATTAATAATATGGTTTGATTCAGAGTTCACAAAGAAGATATCTTCGTGTTCTTTAGAGAACGCTTCATATAATTCTACATATTTACTTTTCTTTTGTGTACCGGCAACTTCTAATATATTTTTTGTGAAATGTAATACCTTAAAATTATTTTTTAATTTAGATAAAGTATATCTCTTTTTATTCAAAAAATCCAAATATTTTCTAGAAGAATTTTTTATAAAACCTTCCCAGTGAGAATAAAGTATCATAGTGGCCACTTTTAAGTTGAAGTCTAGTGCCTCACCAGTAGAACTATCAATATTTGCCTTTGCAATAGTTAATTCTTTTTTTCGCCAAGTGAAATCTTTGTCTAATTGTGTTTGAAGTTTTTCTAAAGGGCTTTTTGATACAGTGGAGACAGCTATTTCAGTTGAGTTCATGAATTAAAAATCTCTTCACTTAAATTAGATAAGATTTTTAGGCGATTAATAGCTCTCATACCAGCCTTTTTAGTGGCTTCTTGATATGTTAGGTGAGAGTAAATACCTTTAACTTTTGATATTAAATCTGAAGCATCCATTTCTCTGTAATAATCAATATTTTGGCTTATCCCAACAGCAATAATTTCAAAAGAGGATACCAAAAAGGCACCTAGAAACTTATCCTTGAGTGGATCGAATTTTTTGAAACTATTCTCACCTAAAGTAGAATTTAAAATTTGGAATGTTTTTTTGAAAATATGAGCCTCATTTTCTAAATCAAATGTCGGAGATTTTATTAACTCCAACATCATATTTGTTAAATATTCACCCATATCTTCAGAACCGCTTAAGTCAGATATATTAGTATGTCGATAAACAAAAAATCGAAGAGCAATTTCAATATCTTCACGTTCTATTAATTGTTTGTCTGTTAAAGGTAAAGTAGATTGGAAATTTGAGTCTTTGCTCAATTCGAATAGCCACTCGTAAAATTTTTTGTTGGACATAATCATCAGACAGTTTCTAATTTCTTGATTTGTTAATGAAGACCCACCTGTATTCAAGCGTTGAAATAATTCAAACTTAGCCTCTTCATCACTACCTTTTTTTATAATTTTCACATCTAATTTAGAGCGCTTAAAGTCTATTCTTTGTTCGGGAGTAAACGAATTTTCTAAATCGTACTTATCTTCCCACTTTTTACCTTTCAGTGAAGGGAGGAATTTAGTGCCTTGTAATGATAAAGGAGCCAGAGTCTCTTCTTTATCATTTTTTAAAAGGCCCACAAACTCAAAAATAGTTGATAATCTTTGAAGCCCATCAACTACATCCCATACGCCATTCTCGCCACGTGCTACGAAAATTGAAGGTATTGGTATACCTAGAAGTATAGATTCAATGAAACGTGTTTTTTGAACGTCATTCCATCGGAAAAAACGTTGGAAGTCAGGTTGTAATTGAAGTTCATCATCTCGGTACATATTAATTAATTCGCCTAGAGACATAGGGTAACCATCGGTATGTATTTCTTTGGATCTTGCGTCTATTTCATTCTGTAAGGTCATGATTAATAGAGCCTCTTTTCTTTATTATATGTGTAATTATAACTAACATGTGTTATTTTACAATTACTTTTGGTTCTTTTGATATATTAAAATACAAAATTAAATCAATGTCTAACAAGAATAGAGAACACTATTTTGTTAGACATTGATTGGTTACTTCTCCTCATGAAACGCTTCAACCATAAACTCAAACTGACGCTGTTGACGATCCGTTAACTCGTTCTTCACATAGCTATCAATCAGCTTTTGTAAAATGACATATGTTTTGCCTTCGTCCATGAAGGAGCCAAGTAAGTTGATTTCGCTGTGAATGACAGTCGGGACTTTTAAGCTTTTTGTGCTGTTGGATTTTCCAACGCCTAGCTTTTTACGTGGCTGAGCCGGTTTAATTTTTGTGACTTCTTTTTGAACGGCTGCAGCTACAACTGGCGCGTTATTATTGACAGGCGCTGTGTAACCGAAGTCCATATCGTTTTTCTTTACAGGAATGGAAGGCTGCATGATTGCTGGCTTTTTTTTCTTTTTAATTAAGCCACCTTTTTCATTACTCATATTTCCCAACCTCCTCAAACTGCGCAAGCTTTGTTTCTAGCTCATCAATTACATCTAAGAATACCTGATGGGCTTTACGGTCGTGCATATCATTGTCTGTGATGCCTGTTACGTCCCAAGCCTTTAAGCGTTCTAGGTGCTTAATAACGCTTTCCATTACGTTATCTTCGCCGAACATTTCCTTAGCACGCTCGATTGTAGACATGTCCACACGTCCACCTGGTCGAAGCAGTACGGGTAATACGCCAGCCACTTGAATATCTGCGTCATAGTTGTCGGCCATGAATTGCAGGTATTTTACATATGTTTCAGCACCTTCAAGCGATAATTCCTGTGCTTGCAAAATAATTAACACATAATCTGCAGCCATCATCGCATTATCGGAGAAGTCACTGATTGTAGGTGGTACATCGATGAAAATATAGTCGTACTCATCACGAATTGGATCGAGTAGCTTCTTTAAATAAGAAACCTGATCAAATTCTTCCTTCACATTTGCGTATAAAAATTTCGGGAAGTTCTTAAATGACACTTGTGCTGGAATCATGTGCAGATTATCCGTCACTTCTACAATACATTCTTTTAAAGAGCCATTTTGAAAGCCTTCAAAAATACTTGTGTTAATCTCCGTGACCCCTGTCGAACGAGCTATCAGCGTACTCGCATTGCCTTGTGGGTCCATATCTACTAGCAGTACCTTTTTATCACGAGCAAAAGCCAACTCCCAGCTCGCCATCACTGAAACCTTTGTCTTTCCTACGCCACCTTTAAAGTTCCCAACCACGATTGTTATCGCCATCTTATCATCTCCTCATAGATATATATTTTCGTACGTATCATTTAATAACCAAAGTATACATTATAAAAAGATACTTTGCAAAAATCTTCTTTGCAAATTTCCACCTTTGTATTTGTGATATTTTGTTGTTTTTTGTATAATTAATTTACATAAAATTACTTGGTTATTTAAAATTATTAAGGGGGGATATTTTTGTTTTATGGAACGAGATGGTTTTATAAAATCTTATATTTCCTAACATCTATGTCCCCCGCATATATTTTATTCCTCTTACAAATTGATGATAAATTTGAAAATCCTCTAAATAAAGAAATAGGTTTTGGGGATTTTTTAATAACACTAGACATTTATTGGTGGTGTGGATTGTTACTGCTTATTTTAATCTTATTAGGCTTTCTACTAAGGGCATTATTAATTAATCAATATACAAAATCTTCAACGGACCAAGTATTGCCACCAAACAAAGAATATTTTGAAGAAAATAAGTTAGAAGAAGTAAATGGAAATGTAATTTCATTTCTCTTAGGTACGGTAATACCAGCCGTTTTAATAATAGAAAGTGATATAAAAATAGCAGTTGCTGTATTTGCTGTGATTCAAATATTGATATATATATTAATCATGAAAAGTACAGATATTTTTCCAAATGTATTACTAATTATATTTGGTATCAGTTTATGCAAAACTCAACATAATGCCTATGTATTTACTTTTAAATCTGACACATATCAAGAACTGAAAGTATATAAATTAGGGGATCCGGAAAGATCAAAAATTCATATTACTATGTATAAGAAATGAGGAATTAATTTTGGCTTTGGAACGTGTTTATGTATGTACTTCTAAAAATTCAAATTTATATAGAATATATCTATTACAGACTGGAGATACAGAAAAAAGTCTAATTTATAATCATTTTGAAACAGATTTATCGGAAAAGATAGCTCATGAAAATGAAATGTGTGAACTTAGTGGAACAGCATTAATTGAAGATATTCCATATTTTGTTGAGTTTAATTCGATTACCGAAGACAGTTATTTATATTCTTTTAAAGAAGAAATAGAAAAACTAATGAATAATCCATCTGAAAAGGTTATTCAATTTGCAAAGTATGGTAAGTTAAAAGGAGAAGTTGCAAATTTTGAAGAAAATGAAGGTATTAAATTTATTATAGTTCAAGACGAACATTCACTTTATTTTTTAGCAATATCTAATAATTCTATTATTAAAAAGAAACCAGTGTTATCGTTATCTGTTACTGAGAATACAACAGTTGTTGATGTACCCAAGGGAATTCAACTACCACCAGCTCTCACAGCACGGCTGGAGAGAAATACAAAAAAGTTATTTGTATACGATGTTAATAAATTTGAAAGTATGCTTACACTAAATGAAAATCGGA
Organism: Metasolibacillus meyeri; assembly: GCF_003049505.1. Classification (GTDB taxonomy): domain Bacteria; phylum Bacillota; class Bacilli; order Bacillales_A; family Planococcaceae; genus Metasolibacillus; species Metasolibacillus meyeri. Next base: position 6,335 of record NZ_PYWN01000019.1, on the reverse strand, counting down.
AGGCCAAGTCTCAGGCTGTAATTTCAAAATTTATCAGTGGAGAATATACTATTTCAACTTCAAATTACAGTTTTACAGGTTTAGATAATACTAACGTAAAGCAAAAATTGTTTAGTAGTGCGAGGTCAATTAGAAGACTTTCTAAGTATACGGAACCAGGCACTCATTATACAATTGATCAAATCAAACAGGCCGTTAATAGATTAAATGCGGATTTAAGGGTTACATTTGATGATGAAAACAAATCTATTGTAGTAACTCCTGAAACAGCAAAAACTTTTGTAGGAATAATTAATAATATCATTGTAGAGAGGTTAATTTCAGGAGACATAGAAATTGCCATTTAATTTAATAGATAGGGAGTATTATTTCAAATCTTATCTGTAACAAAAATGTAATATAGCGCCAACTTCCTAGCAAAAGTAGAAAAGTAGAAGTTTGCAATTTCTACCTAAAGTCAATTTTCTCGCAAAAGTGGAAATTTCCACTTTTGCGAGAAAAGTCTATATTTGTCCCCTTTCATGGAATCCTTATTGTATAAGGCATGGGAGGGGCTTTTTATATGCGTTAAAAAGCGAAAAAATATATTTCTACTTCGCAAAGGTAGAAAAGTAGAAATTTGCAATTTCTACCCAAAGTCAACTTTCTCACAAAAGTAGAAAAGTAGAAATTCGAGAGAAAAACGGCTTGAACGATGCTATTTTATTAGTTTACAACTGAAATATTTTATGTTTTAGTTGATAGTAACGAAGATTGTAAGACATGAAAAAAGCCATTCCTCATTTGTCTTTGGTAGGACAAGGAATGACTTCACAACTTAAACAACTAAATAAGTGAGCGTCCGAGCGGTTAGCTGGTAACTAACTTATCGTCGTTGGTCTACAACAAAATGAGCTTTTGGTAGAAGCTTATTTGTTGCTTAAAATTAGATTAAATAAATGGTGTGCTGGAAACACATCATTTGTAAAACACGTTATGCTAATTATAGCAACTGTAGACGTAATTTTCAATATTTCTGATTGAAAATTGGCTTCATGCACCCTTTTTTAGGTGTGCTTTTAAACGAGATAGCTGTGGACGCTCACTTTGAAGAAAGGAGAGCTATGTCCATGGCTATTTTTGCGTTAGAAAAGCAGGAGATGGTGCAGCTATTTGACACGCTGCTACATATAGGAATCCACACGTATAAAAAGAAACAATCTAAAGCGAGCTTGCCGGCACGTATTGAGGCAGAGAAGAAAGAAAAATCGACACGTCAAGGAGCCATCTTTGTTGTGCGTCAAAAGGCAGACTTTACATCGAATGGCGTGAAGGGCTATATCGTCACATCGAAAGAGACCCTTCTAGAGGATGCACGGACGTTAACGCACTTTACGCCGAACGTGTATCGTACGTTTGGCTATACAGACGATTCACGCCGTTTTATTTACGGATTTGAGGAGCGTAACCTTCAGCAAATTAATACATTTGTAGTTGATATTGATACGAAGAAATATAGCGTTCAGGAGCTGTTGCTTGCTTCTATGGACGAATCAATTGGCTTACCGACGTTTATTGTGGAATCAGATCGTGGCTATCAGCTGTATTTTGTGCTGGAATCGCCGCTGTTTATTTCAAATAAAGAAAATTTCCGAGGCTTAAAAGTGGCCAAGCGCATTAGCAATAATTTAAAGCGTAGTTTGCAAGGTGTAGAGGCCGATGTATTTTGTAATGATTTTGGCTTTTTCCGTCTTCCTAATGAAAAGAATGTGGTGTATAAAGATTTAAATAATCTCTATACAGTATCTGCGCTCATTGATTGGTCGATGCGTCAAGACGATGATATACAGAGACCTTTATTTGTGCTGCCTACAAAGAAGCATAAGCAGTCTGTTATAAATGCAGAGTGGTTTGATGCTCTCGTCCATACAGTAAATATTAAGGGCGATAAGGGTGTGCTAGGGCGTAATAATACGCTGTTTACACTAGCGCTTATTTGTTATGCGGAGGGCTGGGATTTAGAGCGTACAGAAAACTTTTTAGATCAGTTTAATACACGTCTGCAGGAGCCTTTAGATGCTCAGAGTTTGTATGTCATTATCGAGTCAGCGTATTCAGGGAAATATAATGGACCAAGCAAGGAATACGTTGAGGCATTGCTGGCGCTTCACGTAAAAAATGGTCAAAGCTACACGGTGTCCTTTGGTAGTCGTGTCTGGTATAAGTTTAAGAAAAATCGTGAGGACCGTACACGCAGTCACTATGATGAGTGGGAGCAGGACATTATTGATTACATTACGGCTGAAAAACAGGATTCTGAGCCGTTTATTTGGCGTTCTCAAAAAGAGCTATGTGACGCAGTCGGAATGCCACAAAGTTCGCTTAATGAGCTACTTAAACGCTCTAAAAAGCTAATTAAAACAGTAACGGGTAAAGGCAGAGGTGCGAAAACAGGCTGGTCAACGGTACAGCTGTTTATTCAGTATGCAATGGAACTTGTAAATGCTGCAAAAGCGCAGTACCGTAAGCAGCTTATTCAAGTAATAAAAGAATGGACGATGGAATTAGAAGTCGTTGCAGGCTATGAACCATTAATGAACTATTTAGAAGCGCTTTATTTCAATGAAGGCTCGGTAGATACCCGTCTAAATCGTATTCGAGGCTCTAGTTAAAGTAATACTCCAGTCTGCCTTACATATTTCTAATTACGTGTCCCTTTGTAGCGTTGCTATAGGGATATAGAGGGAACTATACTAATTGTTTTGTTGGAGAGTAGAGCCCAGAGCGGGAGGCGTTCCGTAGAAGCTTGCTTCGAGGACCTTTAGAATGAGTAACAAGTCTACATAACAATGTGATTATGTAGACTTGTTGAATCGTTGTGGACGTTTTTCTTTAATAATATTTGAGAAGAGTTGAAGCAGTTCTTCAGTTTCTTTAATTGATAGGTGTTGTGTATCAAAGTATTTGTCTAGTAAAGCACCCTTTTGAATTAGTATATGGGTACGTTGTTTTTGAGTTTCATTTTGTTTAAGCTTTGTAATTTCGAGTTCTAAGCGATTTTTCTCAGCAATTAGCTTTTGTAATTTGTTAGTTGTCATTTTGGTAATGAGGAGCTTTTTCTGTTGTATTATGATTTTGATAAAGTGTAGAGAGTGTGTTAATGAATTCTTCCAGTTGAGCTTTTGATAAATCTTCGTGTTGAATATTTAATTTTGATAGTAATTGGCGACCGATATAAGCATTCATCTTTTCTTTTTCTTGGCGTATTTGTTCTTTCATTTCTTCAAGTTTATCAAGCTTTTTTCTAATATCATTCATGGTTGTTACTCCTTTCATTTTGAAAAGTAGATTTAGTAACATTAGAACATAAAGGACAGAATATTTCAAATAAATAGGGAATTGTGATAAAATGATAAAAACTAAGGGCGCACTTATACACCATATGTACGCTACGCTCCCATTTGATGTATGTGCGAAAACAAGGTCACGCTTCACGTGAAAAATTCGCTAGCGCTCATGTGAAAAGAGGAATGCTTGATGGCAATTTATCATTTTAGTATGCAGATTATTTCTAGAGGTAAAGGACAATCAGCAATCGCCAGTGCAGCTTATCGAAGTGGAGAAAAATTATATAGTGAACGGTACGATAAAGTAAGCTTTTATCATCATCGGTATGTATTACCTGATACGATGCTTTTAAAGCCTAATCATGCGCCTGAATGGTGTTTGGATCGGGAGAAGTTATGGAATGAAGTGGAGAAAGCTGAGAAAGCAAAAAATGCACAGTTAGCACGTGAATTTACGGTAGCTTTACCAGTGGAGTTATCGAAGCAGCAGCAAAAGGAGCTTTTACGCCATTTTGTGCAAGAGGTATTTGTAGATGAGGGGATGGTTGCAGATGTTGCAATTCATCGTGATGATGATAAAAATCCACATGCTCATGTGATGTTAACAATGCGACCATTTTTAGAGGATGGAAGTTGGGGGGCGAAGGCTCGAAAGGAATACATTGTTGATGAAAATGGAGAAGCTTTATTTACAGCAAGTGGGGCAAAGAAATCTCGTAAAATTGATGTGAATGATTGGAATCGAAAAGAGAAATTACAGCAGTGGAGAACAGCGTGGGCAGTGTATGCAAATCAGCTTTTATTGCTTGCTGGGGCAGCTGTTGAGATATCAGAGAAGTCGCATGCTGAGTTAGGTTTGGAGCAGGAGCCGACGATTCATGAGGGATATGTGGCAAGAAAGATGGAAAGTGAGGGGCGTTCTTCGGATCGAGTAGAAATAAATCGAGAAGTGAAGGCTCGTAATGAAAAGAAATTAGCATTGCAGGGAATTGAGCAAAAGGTAGAGCAGATAGAAAAGCATGAGCTGATATTACAGGCATTGTCGCCAGCTGAGAAGAAGGAGCTTGGCCAGTTATCAAAGGTGCTTAAAATGTATGTGCAGCCGGAAACTTTAGCAGATAAAAGAAGAATGCTTTATTTGTGGGATGTGAAGCTACAAGTACAGCTTGATTTAGGGAATTTTAGTGAGCAGAGTTATAAAGGATTTGAAGCGCAGGAAAAGGCATTTAAACGTGCCGAGGAGCTTTTTGAGAAGGAAGCTGACCGTTTGCTACTAAAACATTATTCAACGCTTGATACGAGTTCCTGGACGCCTTTTGAAAAGCGTGAGGTGTTAAATGCAACAGCACGTGTGGGTAATATTTTAAATGAGGCAGAAGTGAATGAGGTATTAGAGGATACTCGTGCTGAGGAGATTCTTCGTCATGTTGAGTCTGTTGTGAAGCAGCCTATTGCTACAGTAGTTCAGGCAGAGGAACGGTTAAGGCATGTGCAAGAGCGTACAGCAGATTTTATGCAACAGCATGGTGTCTCTTTGCAAAATAAAGCAACGATCGGGCGTTTATCTGATGATGATCGGGTACAATTTGAAAAGCAGCTGAAAGAATTGAAACGCTTGCAGCTGGCACTGAAGGTTTTTGGTAAGTATTATGACTCTCGCATTCATTTACGGATTCCTAGTTTAGATGTATCAGATAAGTCACTTGTGGAGCGTGAATGGCTTGTAACAGCGATGGATTATTACGGGGAGGCATTTACGAAGGAGCAGCTGGCTGATTTTCCTCAGACGCCACCGAAAAAGTATGAAAAAGAGCAGTTGGAATTAGTGAGCCGATATTTAACGCTTCAGAAGCAGTATGATATTACGATTTTAAAAGGGGAGCAGGCATCGCCTCATGAGCTATTAGCATTACAGATCCGATTAGACAAAAGGTTGGTAAAGGATTTAGCACATCCTCGTTACCTGGCATTTGTATTGAGTGATTGTATTGGTGAAGGCGTATTGTCTGAAGAGGAGGCAAACCGTCATTTGGCAGTTACTTTTGTGCAAACGAAGGATGGGGTTGTTCCTTATAATGATACGTTCGGTGGTAAGCAGTTAAAAGTGTACGGCGCACCATTTTTATTCGAACAATTCTTTAAAGGAAAAGCGATTGATCGTATTTTGGACGAGCTTGAATATGAGGAGTTTGAAAAGTTACAGGCGCAGCGTCAACGAATGAAACAGCCGTCTGAATCTAGTCATAAGCGAAAACGTTCTTAGTCCTGCCGACAAAACGCGCAAAATATACGTTAAGGATATGCAGGACTTTATGCAAGAAAGTGAGAGATGCGTAATTTCATAAAAAAGCTGTGAACTACTGATGTAATTGGCTTTGTCGGAGCGTGTATAAAATCACGTATAAACAATGTTTTACTAAAAAACCCTTAAACGCTGTTATATCAACGTTTAAGGGTTTTCCTTATGCGCCCAAACTTTCATTTGGGAACGTTTTTTTGTATTGCTTTGTATAAAAAAGGAATATCTTAATTTTAATTTTTTAACCTATCTTTAACCTTCATATGTTATATTTAAATTTATATGTACTGAATGCTAGAAAGGTTGAAATTAACAGGGAATTCAGTTAGTTGAGGTTACTCGTACATAGAAATAAAACATCCATGAGCTTTTCACTCCCAACACAAATATGAAGAATTTTTTCACAGAAAAAAGAAAGAGAGGGACTTACTACATGAAAAAACTAGCTAGTCTATTCCTAATCGTGTTACTCCTCAATTTACAATGGGGAAATATACTGGTCTATGGTGCTGCGAATAGTGAATCCGATTTTGTAACAAGTCCAAATGCTACAGGTGTTACTATTACAAAATACATAGGAACAACAAAAGACGTCCATATTCCACCTGCTATTAATGGTCAAGCGGTGACCAGTATTGGGGATGCTGCCTTTTATAATAACCAGCTAACGAATGTGACCATTCCAGATAGCGTGACCAGTATTGGGGCTT
>NZ_PYWN01000195.1 GCF_003049505.1 Metasolibacillus meyeri | reverse complement strand
CTGTATCTGTCGCGTTGCTTTCGATACAAAAAGAATTTGCTGAACTAAGATAAATACTTTCATAAAAATACCTTTGAACAACGCTTCTCTTATCCATTTTAAAAGTGAGTGTGCCAACATTTTCCCCCTGTTAAAACAAAGATATTTTTTATAAATGAAGAATCGTTTCAACAAAAAAGCAAAAGGTATTTGAAAAGTGGTACGTTAGACCACTTTTCAAATACCTCTTCTACATGAATTCTTTTACTAATTGATTAAATTGGTCTTCTGATAAGCTAATATCAATATCTGTTAATGGTAACTCTGAATAGCCTATTATTTTTTCTTGATAAGAAGTTGTTTCTTGGTCGTGATAAATAATGCCCGTTACAAGCCCTTCTTTTTCCATTACTGTTTGCATAGCTAATGAACGGTTTGTATGGTCATAGCTTTCAATCTCAGACAGCTTCGTTAAGTTTTCTTTAAACCAGTCATATGTGTTCACTTTATTATATGTGACACATGGTGAAAAGACGTTAATAAACGAGAAACCTTTATGGTTTAAACCTGCTTCGATTAAGGCTGTTAGCTCTTTAATGTCTGTTGAAAAGCCTTGTGCCACAAATGTTGCACCGCTTGTTAACGCAACTTCTAATGGCTTTAATGACGGCTCAATCGCTCCACCTGGCGTTGATTTTGTAATAAAGCCCGCTGCTGAGCGTGGCGATGTTTGCCCTTTTGTTAAGCCATAAATTTGGTTATCCATAACGATATACGTAATATCGATATTACGGCGAATCGCGTGAATGGTATGCCCCATGCCAATCGCGAAACCGTCACCGTCGCCACCTGATGCGATAACCTTTAAATCTTTATTGGCCATTTTCAAGCCTTGTGCAATCGGTAAAGCACGACCATGAATGCCGTGGAAACCGTATGAATTAATATAGCCTGAAATACGACCCGAACAGCCGATACCAGAAATAACCGCTAATTCATGTGGCTCATAACCTACGTTTGCAGCAGCACGTTGAATCGCTGCTTGCACTGAGAAGTCACCACAGCCTGGACACCAGTTAGGCTTCACTGCGTTACGAAAATCTTTAAATGTTGCCATGATTAAATCTTCTCCTTCACTAAGTTTGTTAGCTCACGCGGTAAAAATGGCGTACCATCGTATTTTAGAACCGTTGTTGTTTTTGCATGTGCCCCAATATTCATTTTCAAAATATTTGCGAGCTGACCTGTCGCATTGTTTTCAACAACGATAATTTTCTTCGCCTTATCTGCTAACTGTGCCATTTCATCTGCTGGGAATGGGAATAGTAGACGAACATGTGCATGGTTTGTTTTAATACCTTCTGCATTTAATGTTTCTTGCACCTCTTCAATTGCGCCACGTGTTGAGTTAAAGCCTACAAGTAAAATATCCGCTTCCTCATGCGGTGCATTGACATAGATCGGTGTATCAAATTGTAAATAGTTTAGCTTACGCATACGCTTATCCATTTGTGTACGACGGTTGCCTGTCGCTTCAGATGGCTTCCCTGTTTCATCATGCTCTACACCTGTTACGTGGTGAATACCACCCTTTGTCCCTGGTAAAATACGTGGTGAAACGCCATCCTCTGTATTTTCGTAGCGTCTGAAATAATCTTTTGATTCCGTATCTTCTAATGCATCTACGATTTTGCCACGCTTAATTTCAATTTTGCTGTAGTCAAATGGCGCGACTGTTTGCTTTCCTAATGATAGCTGTAAATCCGTCATTAAAATAACAGGTAGCTGCAATTGCTCTGCAATATTAAACGCTTGGATTGTATCGAAAAACGCTTCTTCCATTGTAGAAGGGGCGATGACCACTTTCGGAATTTCACCGTGCGTGCCATAGAGCATTGCCATTAAATCAGATTGCTCCTGTTTTGTTGGTAAACCTGTCGATGGTCCACCACGCTGTGTATCAATAATAACAAGCGGTTGCTCTGTCATACCAGATAAACCAATCGCCTCAACCATTAACGAAAGTCCTGGCCCAGCCGATGCTGTAAATGAACGTACGCCGCCATAGTTCGCACCGATTGCCATCGTTGCAGCCGCAATTTCATCCTCTGTTTGAATCACTGCACCACCAACGACTGGCAGTTTTTTAATCATATATTCCATGATTTCAGATGCTGGTGTAATTGGGTATGCCGCCATAAAGCGAGAACCTGCTGCCAATGCACCAAGTGCAATCGCATCGTTTCCAATCATGAATAAACGGCGTTGACCGTCAGCAGGTGCTAAAGCCCATGCGCCAACACGGTCACCGATTTGTTCAGTAATGGCTTGGCGACCTTTTTGAATTGCCTCAATGTTTTTCGCAACAACTTCCTCACCTTTGCGTCCGAAAATTTCTTCTACAACGCTTTGGAAGACAGATTCATCTAAATTTAGCAAGGCCGTCGTTGCACCGATTGCCACCATATTTTTCATTAATGATGTACCAAGCTCTGTTGCGATTTCTGTAAAGGGTACCGCAAATAATGGCGCAATACAGTCTTCAGGCGCTACTGGCTCAAAGCGCGCATCAGCTAAAATAATACTTGTTGGTGTTAGCTCTTTATAATTGACATCAATCGTTTCCTGATCGAACGCGACTAAAATATCTAAATCGTCCGCAATCGAACGCACCTCTGTCGGACGTACTGTAATTTTATTATTCGTATGGCCACCTTTAATACGAGAAGAGAAATGACGGTAACCGTATAAGTGGTAGCCTAAACGGTTCATCGCAGTTGCGAAAATTTCACCAGTACTTTCAATACCTTCCCCTTGTTGCCCACCGACTTTCCATGAAAGCTGATGTAACATTATAAACATCTCCTTAAATTCCGTTTTTATCTTGATTCAGCAAGCTCACTGTCTTTGCAAGAAGTGAGTGTACGCCCTTAAAAAATTTTTAAGACGCAATTGATATATGATTTTCCTCCATTAGTTTAACACGAACGCGGTGTCTGTACTATTGTAAATATGTAATTCTACAAAAATTCAGTCCTTTGGCTGACAAAAAGTCTAGTTTTTAGATAGGTTTTATTTACTTAGCAATTTATAATAAACCCCAAAAATAAAATATAAGCTAATAGCGCCAACTAATACAAAACTAATAATTAAGTATTTTACGATTTCAATAGGTAAATGTATACTTAAAAATTGAGTGCTAATTAAATAGTATGCTGCGCTAAAGACAATGAAAATATGGACGACAAAAGAATAAACAGCAAGTCGTTTTTTCTGAAAATGGAAAAATAGCATCGTTAATAAATAGCAAGGCATCACAAAAATAAAAAACAATAATATTCCAATATGTATTGTCGCTGTTTCCTGCAGATCAGCATCATATATGTTACTGAGCGCAAAATAGCAAAGCAAGCTAATCACAAGTGCAATAATTGGATTGACAATAATGAAAAAGGGTGTTTTCATTCGCCTTGCTCCTCTCAATTTTTCTAATGTATAAAGCACGTAAAAAAGCCGCCAATTTAGCTCTTACTAAATTGACGACTTTGTACATTATCGGTTTCTTTTTTCTACAACTAACTTGAGTGCTGTTCGATCTTCCCCTGCAATCGTAATATCTGCAAATGCTGGTGCGCAAATTAAATCAGTGCCACTTGGTGCTACAAAGCCTCTAGCTATTGCAACAGCTTTGACGGCCTGGTTGAGTGCTCCCGCTCCCACTGCTTGCATTTCTACGAAGCCTTGCTCTCGAATGACGGCAACCAATGCACCTGCAACAGAATTTGGATTTGAGCGAGATGATACTTTTAATGAATCCACAACTATTCCTCCCCATTTTGCATGATCGAGACAACTTTTTATTTATTGTCTGTAGGTCATTGTATGCTTGATTCGAATGGAACATGACAAATAGAATGAATTTACTGTATATTTTATAAAAGGAAGGTGACTAATCATGAGAGAAACAACGTTACGCATTTGTGAAAAAGGGCATCGCTATTACAAAAAGACCGATTGCAATACTTGCCCAAAATGCGAGCAAGAAAAGAAACCAGTAGAAGGCTTTTTAGCAAGACTTTCCTCCCCAGCTCGTAGTGCACTAATCCATGAAGGCATTACGACGTTAGAGCAGCTCGCACAACATACGGAAAAAGATATTTTAAAACTGCACGGCATTGGTCGTGCATCCATTCCAACGATGAAAGCCGCTTTAGAAGAAAAAGGGTTAAGCTTTAAGTAAAAAGCTTACCCTCTTTTCATTATGGCTTAAACGGATAATCCTCGTTGATGTAAATGCGTTCTTGGCGCATTGCCTTACCTGTTTTGTCATTGACTTCAACAAAAAAAGCACTTAGCACTTCGCGTCCCTTTTTCGGTACTTCAAAGCGCGATGGCATATTCGTTTGAAACTTATAAATAACGCTTTCCTTCGTCATACCTAAAATTTCATCGTAAGGTCCTGTCATGCCAACATCTGTAATGTAGGCTGTACCGTTCGGGTAAATGCGAGAATCTGCCGTTTGTACATGTGTGTGTGTGCCAACGACCACTGATGCTTTCCCATCCAAATGCCAGCCCAATGCAATTTTTTCACTCGTTGCTTCCGCATGGAAATCAACAAAAACAAGCGGTGATATTTTTTTTGCCTCTGCAACTAGTTCATCCGCCATAGCAAATGGATCCTCATGCGGCGGTAAAAATACACGCCCATGCAAATTAATAACAGATAATGTTACATCATTTTTCGTAATTTGGGCTATCCCTCTCCCAGGGGCATCCTTAGAAAAATTAGCTGGGCGAATTAAATAATCTACATCATCAATAAAATCAAAGATTTCTTTATTATCCCAAGTATGATTACCCATTGTAATCATATCAATTCCCATTTGTAATAATTCATTATAAATATTGCGTGTAATGCCACGTCCTGCTGCTGCATTTTCTCCGTTCGCAATCACAACATCCACCGCATATTTATTTTTTAAGCGTGGTAAATATTTTGCCACGGCATCTCGTCCAATTGAGCCAACAATATCACCAATAAATAAAATTTTCATTTTTTATCAATCCATTTCTAACACATATTTTATACCTTTACGTAAAACAGGGACTCTTGAGAAAATTGAAACCACCTCTGATACAATAATCTTTCCTATCTCATTATCAATTACGCCTCAGCGTAATTGCGTCGGGATTTTGAATTGTGCTTGCACTTA
>NZ_PYWN01000194.1 GCF_003049505.1 Metasolibacillus meyeri | reverse complement strand
GTCCCCAAATAAGTAGTAACTAATCAACAACTTAATATCAAATATTTAACAGCCTTCCACAGATTAGTGTGGAGGGCTATCTCAATACAAAGGCGGTGAAAAATTGTTTTATGTCACTAGCTTAGATGGTTCGCAAGTTGAGCCTTTAATAAATATTGGCACTGACTTTAAAATGGAGCAGGATGTAGAGGGCACGTTTACAGTGTCGTTTACTACATTTCCACATAACAATCCTGCTTATGATATTTTGCAGTCGGAAAGTATCATCACTGTGGAGGGCACTGATTTTAGAATTAAAGTATTTAATGACAATGTGCATAGCAAAACAGTTACGGCATTAAGCATTTTTTATGACCATTTAAAGACTTTTAGGCATGGTAATTTTAACGGTAATCATACGTTAAATAATCATCTTAATTTTGCATTGAGTGGTACAGGGTGGACTTTTACGGCAGATGCTAATATAGCAAACATTACTAATTATATACGCTCATTTGGCAATGACAACGTGGTTAGGTTGGTACAAAAAATATGTAAAGCACACGAGGTAGAGTTTGAGATTCGCCCGAATAAACAACTTCATTTTGCAAAAGAGATAGGTGACAATAATGATTACCAATATCGCTACAAGCACAATATCAGCTCGATTGTATTGCAAGAGGACACTACTAATCTAGCAACTTTCATAAAGGGTTTTGGTAAAGATGGGTTAACGGTTGAGTATACATCGCCTAACTCGTCAATTTTTGGAATAAGAGAAGAAGAACCTGTTAAAGATGAGCGTTTTACGGACACTACAGCATTATTAAATTATATTAAAAGCAAGCTACAGGACGAGCCGCAATTGGCAATCGAAACAACCATACCCGAATTAGTATCAAGGGCAAATGGTGAGCGTGTATGGCTAATATACGAGCCATTAAATATTGAAATGAACACACGTATTTTAAAGCAAACAAAAGTATTGCATGATGGTGAATTGATAACGTCAAGCGTAGTATTTGGTAACTCTTTGCCCAAATCGTCAGAGGATATTTTGGCAGACCATGAAGAAAAAATCGGTGATACCAATGAATATATTGACGAAACAAAAGAAGAATTAAAAGAAGAAATCGAAGAAACAAAAGGCGAATTACAGGGTGAATTTAGAAGCGAAATAACGCAAACTAATGAACGTATAACTCTTGAAGTCGAACAGCTAAATACATCCATCGCCGCTGTTGATATAAAAGCGGATAACATTAATTTGTCAGTTAATAACCGTATTACGCAGGAAATGGCGCAAATCAATATTAAGGCAGATAATATCAACGCATCAGTAAATAATCGTATTACAAATGAGATTGCGCAAGTGGATATACGGGCTAATCAAATAGAATTATCCGTTTCGAATTTAGCTGCAAATACTAATTCATCTATCACGCAATTGTCGAACAATATTAACTTGAAAATCGATAAGGGCGGTGCGATAACAGATATTAATTTATCGCCAGGCGTCGCTACAATTAATGCTAATCGTATTAATTTAAATGGAGCTGTCATGGTAAATGGCGATATCAGCGGTGCAACAAACATCGATATAAACAGAGATATTTATGCAGGTAACTCTTTATATCTACGAGGGAGTGGCGATAAAGCTATTCGTTTCCCTACATCACATATCATGCAAAATTCCGTGGGTAATTTAGATTTGTATGCTTTAAGTGGCATTACTCTTGGTTATACAACTAGATTTTATGGTATTGTCGATTTTAGCAACGCTACCATAACTGGATTACCAAAATAAAAATTAAAGGAGAGAAAAACATGGACGTATTAATCTATTTAGCAAATCAACAAGAAAAGCCGATTGAGGCGACTATCGAAAATTTCAACGCAAGTGAGTTTGCGAGCCAATTAAATGGTAATGTAATGTTTATCAATTTAGGTGGTAATGTAATTAACCGTAATTTGATACAAATGATAGTACCAAA
>NZ_PYWN01000193.1 GCF_003049505.1 Metasolibacillus meyeri | reverse complement strand
TCCTTTGCAATTTCCCACGCACGAACCATAACGTTTTTCATTTCAATTCCTCCCCGTTTCCTTTTGTTAATTTAATTATAACACAATTGAATTGTATTTCAAGTGAAATATAAAATATTTTTCAAAATAAAAAACCAACTTGTGAATACATAAATTACCTGTTGCGAGTTTAATACTTTGATTAAATAAAAAAGCCACTCGAATTGAGCGACCTTTGATGTGCCTTCCACAGATTAGTGTGGAGGGCTATTTATTCAAATGTAAAACTCCAATTTCCATCAGCATTTATGCTAAAGAAATAAATTGCGGTATCGCCTACTTGTTGAATTTTAGAACCTTTATATGAACCGATTTCATTAAATAACAATGTCGAACCATTAGCTCTAATTACAAAATTACGAGAACCGTCATGTGTAGCTTGAACAGTGTATGAACCTGATTTTATCTCCATAAATACTACACTATCGCCATGACCTTTAGCTGTACCTTGTGGTGGTACATCGCTTGGTACTTCTTGTGACATATTGACAGTCCATGCGCCATCAGCTTTGACTTCATATTTATATTCGCCTGCTTCAATTGCAATTGCTTGAGCGCCTTTGTATCCACCAATTGTATTTACAAGCATGTCAACACGGTTGCCATTTGCATCATAAAGAGTTAACACAAAATTTCTACCACCACTATGAGTTGAATTTACTATCACAAATCCATCTTCTAATGTAAATGATTTGGTAACACTATCGCCACTACCAGATAATTTTAAAGCTTCCAGTTTGGCAAGTCTTTCTTCCTCTGCTTTTGCCTTAGCTTCTTCTTCTGCTTTAGCTTTCGCCTCGGCTTCCTCTTTTGCTTTTTGCTCAGCTGCTGCTTTTTCTTCGGCTTCTTTTGCCTCACGTGCAGCTTTTTCTTCCTCTGTTTCTTTTGGCTTTTCCTCTTCCTTAGGTTCAACAGATGTTTCTATTTTCTCGCCATTGTATTCTTTAACATTTTCTGTTGGTTCCATAGTAACTCCAAAAATGATAAATGAAATAATAAATACAGCTAAAGAAGCTATAGAAAATTGAACATATTTCATCCCTTTAGAAGAATTCTTTTTTAAGTATTGAATAGCAGCCATAATTAAAAATGCGATTAAAGCAATCAAACTTAGAAACAGTAAAATAAAGGATAAATCATTCATTTTTGTATCCTCTCCCTTCAAATACATTGTAGGGAAATTTAACTAATTTGTACATAACAAAAAACAGACAACTTTTAATTAGTTATCTGTTTTTTCAATAGTAGTGAATAATTCTCCAATATCTTTCACGTTTAAAGCGGTCATAATTTTTTCCAAAGCTTCTTTTGGATACATCTTTATTTTATTGTTTACTATCTCGCTTATTAAACGTGTAGTAAGCCCTGTTGCCTCTGCTAAATCCTTCTGACTCATATCATGTTCTGCAAGTATTACTTTCAACCTTGATTTCAACTGCATTTGTACACCTACTTTCACCCCAATTTGCTTAATTAAATTATAAATCAAGAAATAAAATTACGCAATTAGTAATTGACATTACGAATACAGTAATTTATTATGAGTGTAACAAAATTATTTAATTCGTAATAAAATTACTTTATTGAGAATTATAAAGTCGAAAGGAGTTGGTGTAATGAAAACTATCCAGCAACGACAAATGTATATCAAATTAAAGTATAAGCAGCACGATAGCATTACAGATGTGCATAAGTACCAACACAGACTTAAATGGCTTATACGCTATCATGCGCTATTAACGGATTTAGAGGTAGCAGTAATTAGGAAGTGTATAAAGCGCGCTACACAATAATTTTTAAAAGATAGAAAGTGAGGTGAGGACAATGGCGATATTCGATTACTTAGAGCAGTATTCAACATTTCAATCTGTGGAGGACATGGATCAAAATGTTGAACTGCATATGCAAAAACATTACTTTAATTTAACGGAAAGTGAACGCGCCATTGTTTTCATGCTCGCTAGCCGTTCTTTAGCTTATCCAGGTACTTGTCATCTTAAAGCTGATACAATTGCTACTAAATTAGATATCAGTTCTAAGACTGTTTATAGAGCTGTAAAGAAATTAAGTGAGCTAAGTATCATTAAAAAGGTAACAACAATTCGCGATAAAAAGGGCGGTCAAGGCGCTAATGTATACGCGATTTTACCATATGTCCCAGCGCAAATGTCTGAGCGTGAGAATGTTAATACAAGCGATTATGACAACGTTTGTGAGCCTTCCACAGACAATCAACCATCTATTTCTTTTAATCTTAAAAATAATTTATTAAATAATACGTATGCTACGCAGGCGTCCGCTGCCCCATCTGTGGACGACAATAAGCCTTTAAATACAAAAGAGCAAACACCATATCAGCAACTTAAATCATTAGTTATGAGCGTGCTTGGTGATAGTAAATTAGCAAGTAAAATGTATGGTATCTATCTAGCGCAAAATAAAAACGCTATTATACCGACAGCGTTTGAAAATGTAATTGAAGCAGCTAAACATACGCTAAATGCATTTAAACGCAAATACAATAGTGCTAATCCTGTGGACAGCATAACAGGGTACTTTAATAATACTTTACGTAATATTGCTTGTAAGGCGGCGGAAAGGTCTTGTAATGAGCTGTTAAATAGTAATTGGATAGATAGCTTAACTAAGGATTATGAAGCGCATGAAATGGGTTATTATGAGTTGTAAAAAGACCACCCGTAATTGAGTGGTCTTGTGGTAACACTATTGGTAACAAAACTATAAAATATTTAAGTTTTGCGTTAAACATTATGGTCTTTAAAATGTTGATACACAAAGGAATAGATACCTTTTTAACACAAAAGTTTATATATTGGCGACTCCCGCCGTCTCCATA
>NZ_PYWN01000192.1 GCF_003049505.1 Metasolibacillus meyeri | reverse complement strand
GGGAGGAATTGAAATGAAAAACGTTATGGTTCGTGCGTGGGAAATTGCAAAGGAAGCAGTAATTAAATTTGGTGGCAACGTAAAAGAATACTTTTCTGAATCTTTAAAACAAGCTTGGTCTGAATTTAAAACTAGAACTGTTTCTAATTCGATTTTTAATCACAATAATATTGAATACAAATTCCCGTTCCTGATTGGCGAAGAAATGCCAGCCCTTGAAGGTTCCGAAAAACAAATAAAATGGGCAATCCAACTACGCCATGAATTTAATGTAACTTTTGTAAACTTCGTAAATGCACTACTTAAAAGAAAAATGAAAGAATCCGAAGTCTTAAAAATCATTAATCTTGCTCGCTTCTTAATCGAAAATCGCACAAGTGCAAGTTTTTGGATTGAGAATCGCGAAAACATCAATGGAAATAAGCTACAAATGTTACAATCCGTATACACAGAATTTAAAGCAGTCATGTAAATGTTTTTTACAAAAATAGGAACTGTATCATCAAACCTATTTGGGAGGGGAAATAAAATGGAGTTAAAGGCTAAAGTTGCAATGGTTATTAAAGCGGCGCAAGAATCAAAAAACGGCGCTGGAGAACATACAGCTTATCGAATTGTTAAAGAATGTGAATTTAGTCAAGGTACTATTCAACGTTATGTGGATGGGAAAAGCGACATCGGTCGCATGGGATTGGATGTTGCAGAAAAACTAGGCGAATACTTTGATAAACATTTTGAAAATAAATAATTACCAATAAAGGAGAGAAAATTATGTTAGTAGAATTTAATGAAGACTTTTACAAAGGTTTAGTTAGCTATGAAAGAATTTATGAAAAAGTAGTTGCCAAAAAATACGAAATTGATGAAATCAAACAATTACAATTATATAGTGAATATACAGGAAAGGATGTTGAATTAGAAGGCTTACGTCAAACGTTTGGCGAAACTATTTCAAATGCAGATGCTATAGAAAAATTCGAAATAGAACTCAACCAGTTAGAATCAGCAGCTTTTGAGAAACAAGTAGAATCTAAAGTTGATTTAAGATATTTCATCGAATTAAAGAGTCCTGTATATAGGTATTTTTTTTACAACTATTATATTTATGCTAAAAAAATAAAAGACGGCGCTGTTAAATACATTGCAGAAAATAGTGAAAACGATGCGAAAAAAGAATGGGACAAAAAACACGAAATGATAAAACACTTTGCGGAAATATATCATTATTTACACAAAGGACTTAGCGAAGATGAAATGTACAATTTTGTAGAAGAACAGTTTAAGTACATCTAATTCAAATAAACGTATGGGGGAATTAAATTATGAATAGATGTCAAGCGGATGATTGTAATAAATTAATTATCAGCAAGACACCCAACACAAAATATTGCAGCAAACAATGTAAATGGCGACAATACAGGCGCAAACGAGTAAAAGTAAATCTAGCAAAAGGTTTATGTCCTCAATGCGGAGGACATATGGAAGAACATAATTTACGCACTTACTGTGATAGATGCAAACAGTATTTTAGTGATCGTTACAAAGCTAACAAAGAAAATAAACAGACCTAAGCAAGTCGGGAAACTGCTTAATAAAAAAATGGAGAGTGGATAAAATGAAATTAAATCAATTATTAAATACTAAAAAAGTAGTAGCAAGTGGTTTTCCTGCAATCGCAGGATTATCAGAGTTTTCAAAAGGAACTGACGAGGTAATTTTATCAACATTACCAGCAGCTCAATTAGCTGCACAAGGTGTTACAGAGTATTATGCTCCTGTGATTCCTCGTGATAGCAAATTTACTACACCGCAAGATGTTATTGTCGCTGATTTAGATGTGCAGCAATATAAAATAGATGTGTTAAAAGAGCCAGCAGAGTTACTTGACTATGCTAACCCACTTGCTACAATTGTGGTCTCGCGTCACAAAGGTACTGCAGACTATATTCAAAACGATTTAAATTGGTGGGGTACTAAAGTATTTGACGGTAATATCAATGTCGAGGATGTAAAAGATAAACATGTAATTGGTACATTACCACCTCATTTAATTGCTGAGTGTGATGTATATACAGCTATCAGCGTCAAAGATTTTGATTATACAAAAGATGGCGATTTGGCAGGTAACGAGCTTAAAGAGCGTATTATGGTTAACAAACCGATAAAATTAACTAAACTATAATTTAAAATTATTAAGAGAGGATGATTGGTTATGAGTAACACATGGGATGCATATTGGTACAGTAATGTGGATGAGATAGAGGCTATTACAGACAAAAATGTAATAGCAAAAATGAGTACAGAGGAGATTTTTAAAGCTCTGGACGAAAGAATCCTATTTATAGGTGCAATTAACTCTGACAGACCAGATTATGAGGTAATTGCTTTGTATTCAGTGAGGAGAGATGGACGAAATATAGAATATATTTCTAACCCAAGCGAAGAAGTTAAAATCGCTGCTATCAAAGAAAATGGATTTGTAATTAATTTGATAGACAATCCTAGCGAAAAGTTGCAGTTGTTATCTGTCACAGAGGCTATTGACAGATATGGTGTTTTGGAGAAAAGGTTATCTAATATTATGCGGATAAAAAATCCGACATCCTCTGTTATAGAGTATGTTTGGGAAAGAACTCAAGCGCCTTATATATTTAAGTTGCTTAAAAAGCCTACGGAGCAAGATAGGTTAAAGGCGTTAACATATGATTTAGAGGTGGTCAAATATATAAAAGATCTCTCGGTAGAGGAGCAGTTGTTTATCGTCAATTGCATAATCAATAAATCAGGAACTTTAAATGTTAAGGGCATATTAGTAGACATGCAATTGTGTCCAGAAGCTCAACTGTTATTAATTGATTATGATACTTGGTATATTAGATACATCCAAAATCCTACAAAGGATGTTATTAAAAAAGCTTTAAGTGATAAAAGTAGCGACGCTGCTAAAAATATAAAATTCATTCAAAAAAATCTTTTAACAAATGAATTTAAAGTACTGGCTATCAAACATAGTTCAAAAGCAATTCGATTTATAGACAATCCTACGGATGATATGTTGCGTTTACATTATGACTTATGGTTAAAACAAAATTAAAAAAGAGCCGCCCAAAAGGCAGCTCACTCGTCAAGTAAATTGACAAAATTATTTCAATCCATATCCTCTATTAATATATCATATAATTTTTCTTAATACAAGCCCGCCCTCCACAACGGAAAGGCGGGTTTTACTTATTTTTTATCAACAATTGCTTTAGCTGCTAAACCTAGTAAATCGTCATTCGTGATTGTTTTATTTTCTAGCTTTGCCGTCCACACTTCTTTGTTTGCTCCTGCTGCAACGGCCGCTTCTACAATCATTTTTCTGCGTGCTGCACTTGCTAGTGTAGTTTCTGTTTCATTTTTTAATGCTGG
>NZ_PYWN01000191.1 GCF_003049505.1 Metasolibacillus meyeri | reverse complement strand
AGATGTGTATAAGAGACAGATTTAATGCTTATAATGGTTATCAACCAAGCTTGAAACCACCTGTATTTTCATTTTCGGTAACTTGTTTATTAACTGGTTTACGATCATTTATGGTAATACCTGTAAGGAAAACTTTATTTCCTGCACCTTTTGTTTTTCCGAATCCCTTCGTTTCAAGCATGCGGTAAAAGGTTCTATTTCCAATTTGACGCTCGCCCGAATTCAAACACCATCTGTCATAAATTCTGTATAATTCTTGCGCTTCAATTTTTATTGCTTCGTTTTTTGGTTCAGCCGTATAACATAATTCGTCTAAAAACGGTGCTAATATGTCCATTTCATCTTTGTAATTACCTGTTGCATCTAACACGATTTTCGGTTCATTCAAACCCGATTGTTGCCATTTCAAGCACCCTTCTAGTGCCCAATTCAAAATACCTGACATTTCAAGCGATAATTTTTCTTCCAGTTTTTTATCTCTTTCATGTGGTTTTAAATTTAAGGTGAACGGAATAATTTTTACTCGGCGCCAAATACCTTCATCGACCCCGCCGATAATCGGCTTATGGTTTGTGGTAAAGAAAACTTTAAACTCGGGAGTGAACTCAAAGAACTCTTGTCGTAGGAAGCGAGCTAATATTGGTTCGCCACCTGTAATTGTTTTAACAAGTGACTCTTGTAATTTTTCCCCTTCCTCGGATTCGACTGCTGAAACAAATCTTGCACTTGCTAACCTTGCAATGTCGTTATTTGCACCATCATTTTTCTTTTTAATGAAAGTGTCTGACTTGGTTTGAAGTCCATAATCGCCCATTAGTGACTTTATAATATTGATAAACGTTGATTTACCATTACTGCCACCGCCAACAAGGAAATACATGCCCTGCTCACTTATGTCACCTGTCATGCTATAACCGACTAACCGTTGCATGTAATCTATTAAATCGTTGTCACCTTTGAAAATTTGTTGAAGAAAATTAAGCCACATTGGACATTTTGCATTTTCATTAAATTCAACATTTGCAAGTTTAGATAATCGCAATTCGCGATTGTGTTGTTGTAGCTTACCTGTTCGTAAGTCTAAGGTTCCATTTGCACAATTAAATAAAAATTTATGACGGTCAAATTCTTCGCGCTCGGCTGGTACTAATGGCATTAAATCCTTAATACTGTTCATTCGTATATTCCTTTTTCCGCATTTCCTAGCCCACGAACGTTCGTTTTCATCCTCCGATTTTTCTAAGTCACGCAATACTTTATTTGCGATACGTTCAATTTGCAGTTTATTATCAACTTTCCATCGCTTGCCGTCCCATAGCATCCATCCCATTTCAGATACGTAACGTATGGCATGTCCATACTCGTAGGCGATACGTTCGGCATTCCCTAGTTCGTTTAAACGAAATTTCTTTTTTGGTTTAATATCTTCATCAACTGCCACCGCATCAACTGTGTACGATACGTCAAATTCTGCATATTCCTCTTCGTGCTTATGGTCCAACACCGTTGTAGTAGTAGATGTAATAGCTGTAGCAATCGTTCTTTCACCGTATGTTTCGCCTGTATCGGAAAAGTGAATTCTATCCCATTTATCACGCATAAGACTTGATTCACGAAACATTGAATCCATTCTCGACGAGCTTTTCCCTGTCCAAAATGCTAAGTGATTACATAAGGCTAAATCACTAGACGAATGGTCCTCATTTATTAAATTTCCGTTGTACAGGGAACGGATTTCGTCACCACGTTTCGAACGAAACATTCTTTCCCAAAGTGCTTCATTCGATAGCTTAATTTCATCTTTTTCGAACTCCGCTAAATTGATACGCCCTTGTACGTCCGAATCGTCAAAATACTTTTCGAATATCTCTGCCAGCTCGTCCGTTCTATCATAAATTTCGTTTGAATTTTCACGGTTGCCTGTCATCGTAAAGTAACGGCCGTATTGATAAATCTCTAAGCCGTATTTTGCACTTTTACGTCCAGTCCCTACTACAGACTGTGGAAGGCTACCTTTAACAATGATGTGTATGCCTGTACCTGATACACTAAACTCTGTATAGCTATCCAGCGTATCAATGACCTCTTTAGCAAAGTCATTAATAATTGGATTTACTTTATCTTTATCATCACTCGCATACGTCACGCATTTATCAATGTCAATACCGATGTAGTTGTCTTGTCGGCTAAATACAAAGCCGATACCGTCAGCGTCAGTTTCCGTATAAAATTTAGCTGCTGTTGCAAATGTAGACCATGTGCGGCGGTCATTGGAGCGTGCTTCGTTGCCGTCTACTTGATATGGTATTTTCGTATAACGCCCGCCCTTTTTCTCTGCTTTCCACAGTATCCATTGGGGCAACATTCGTAATTCCGATGGTATTTCGTTAAAATTAATTGGTGTTTTCATACCATCACCGACTTTCGTTTAATACCTGGAATAGCTTGTGTATAGCCCGCCTTTTCTAATTGACGTGGCGCTTTTCTGAATACATAGTCAATGTTTTCTCCTTCAATAATCGTTCCGTCATCTTTTAAGTGCTTATTCGGAATCCAAACGTTTTGATTGGTGCCGTTTAACGTAAAGCGCTTTGCGTGTCCTTTCGCTTTTGAAGTACGATGATAAGAACGTTGTATAAGTTGAAGTTTGATACCTTTGTAGTATTGATTTTCAAAGTTATATTTAATTGCCACTTTCTCACCTTCAATCATTGATGCCTTTTATTTTGATTCCAAGTAAATTAATTGCAAATTCAATACCATCTGCAAATGCAATATTTGTATCCGTTCTATCGTGAATAAGATTGTGATTGTATATTTTCGATAAATATTCTTTAGCTTCTTTTTCATCTGTAATTTTATCTACTTCATATCCTCGAACTAGCATCTTGCTTATATTAAAAGCTCCCAAACGATTCAGTGGCTCTCTAATGCCAGTAAAACCTTTTTTGATTACTGTATCGACTATAACTTCCTTGGTATATTCTTTTAATGCCGAATTCATCGCCTCTGCTATCTCGCGACTAACCTTCACTTTTTCAGTCATTCGTTTCACCCCATAATTTTGATAACCGAATAATATGTCTATCTTTTTCAAGTATTGATAAGCTGCTGTCGGAATTTTCTACTATGCGCCAACCTTTACCTAATAATTCTTGAGTAATGCTTGCATGACTTTCTTTGTCATTTGAATATAGCGACGCAACATAGTCGTAATAGCTACCATTAGCATCATCAAATTGTGTATTCCAATTGATAGCGCTTATTCTAATCGACTTTAATCGAGTCATTTGATTCACCTTCCAATGCTTTAAGTACGATGTGGTTTATCGAATACAATGAGGGTTCATATTCTTTTGGGTTACGTGTCCATAATTCGATTTGTTTAAGTGTTTCACGCAACAACATATTTTCATGAATTAATTCGTTATTTACTACTACATTTTCATGTCCTTCACTCGTTTTTAACACTTGCAAATAAACCAATAAATCAACGATTTCCTCGCTTGCATGGTCAATCCATTCGGTTGTTGATAGTCCATTCGGATTCACTGTTTGACCATACTTTTCAAGTCCTTTTACAGTCTGATTAATCAACAATTCTTGCACCTGTTTAAGCACTGGATTGTTATTAATTTCACTTTGAATATCCACTATATTTTCCCTCCCAATACTTTCAGATGATTGCTTTTAAAGAATTGAAAAACGTTTGTACTGATTTTATACATGCGCTTAATATCCTTGTCGCTCAATCCATAATTGGATAATTCTAAATAAGTTTTAAATGTCAATTCGTTTGGAAATTGCGCCTTGATTTTTTGTAATTTTTCGTTGCTATACGCATCGTTTTTAGCCATTTTTAGCCCTCCGCAATGAAAATTGAGTATAAGAAAAGAGAGCCACACGAAAGCAGCTCTCTATTTAGTTTTAATCAGAACGGGAGGTTCTTTTCACCCACTGTAATTGGCGCCCCTGCCTGTTGTGGCGGATTTACTTTTGACACATCATAATATTTTGCTTTAGCAGCAGTTCGTTCTTGACCATCTTTCGTGTATTTTTCATGCTTCACGTTGATTTCTAAATATTTCCCAATCAACTGATTAGCCATGTCTTGCGGTGAAGTGAATGGGTGTCCGTGTGGGAACCCGCAAGCAGCGATTAATGAGTTTACAATTTTAACTGATACTTCGTGCTCAAATGTGAACGTATTATATAAAATTTTTGCGCCTTGATGTGGTTGGTTAACATCGCTTCGAATTTCAAAGTCTACGGAAAGCTTGTCCTTTCCGGCTTGTGTTTTACCAGGTTCAGCATTTACAATACTCGCTTCGTATTTCCCTTCCGCTACTAGCTCAAAGCCTGATGTTACGTTTTCTGAATCGAATTTAAAGAATGACATTATTTATTTTCCTCCTCTGTGGACGGCACTACATCGCCAATTGTAAAGATTTCATTTTGTAGACAAAATTCACGATTGTCTAATTGATTTTTGGCAAACGTGCCATCTGATTTACTTAATATAAAGCCACGCACTTTTGTTTGTGGATTTCGCACTAATCGTCCAACGATTGGTATAATGCCCATGATGTGATTAACTACTTTTTCGCGAATGTCAGGCAAAAATTGATTGTATAGCTGCCCACTTTCGAGTGTAATTTGTCTTGTTGTTTCCCAAGCTGTGAATATCACATTAACCCCAAGCACCTTGAAAGCTTCTACGATACCGATTAAATGATTGTCAAAGATTCCGTAATCTTTCAATTCAGGCTGACCGCTTTTAGTGTTTTTTGCCTTTTCCATCAGCCACAATTTTTGATAGTGTGATAGATTATCAATTACGATATTTTCATAGTTGGCAATATTTTTTTTGGCATAAACATAAAACTCTTTAATGCTCGCTTCGGGGTTGTCTGTATCAATCTTTGCAATATCAATATTTTCCTTGCCAGCCAAAACACGGCTAGTATGGTCAATATCCAACAACAATGTTTTACCTTCTAAATATTGCATTGTAGATGTTTTCCCTCCACCTGGCTCCGCGTATAGTAGTTGGCAAAAATTTTCTTCTTTTTTCATTTCGCTAGCGCTTGTAATTTGCAAGCCTTCCACACTCCTTATTCATTTTCATCTGTAGCAGCTACCTCTACAGTTCCGTCACCGTTTACGCTATAAGGAATGCCCTCATGCTGCACATCGTCGATATTCATTTGTCCTTCGGGCGCATCATCGTCAGGACGCTTGTCCATTTCTTCTTTTGGCGTTGAGTAGACATAATCTAAGTCCACTAAAAAGTAGAAGCCTTTCGAATTATGTTTTTCATGGATTTTTTGCATTGTTAATGCATCATTTTCCTTTGCTTGTGCAACGATTTCCTCCGCTTCTTTGCGTGTATCAGCAAACCAACGTTCTTTTGTGTATAATTTTTCTTTAGCCATTATTTAGCCACCTTTTCATAGTTTTCGGGAAAATTTAAAATTGCTTTATCACCTAACAGCTCATAAGCTTTTTTGTCGTAAGCTTCGGCTGCTAATATTTCATGGAAGTATGACTCACACCAATGTTTTTTGCCATCGACTTGAATCATGGCATAGTAACGATTGCCCTTTTTCGTAACACCACGATATTGTGAAGTAGCGCCACGTTGTTTTTTAACTTGATTAATAACTTTTAGTGGCACTTCCTTGATTACTTCTTTTTCAACGACCTTTTCCACTTCTACAATCTGTGGAGGGCTAAAAACAATATCAATCTCGCCTTTTAACAGCGATGTACGATTGAGGAATATTCCTTCTATTGTTTTACCTTCTGCTGCTTGATTTATTTCAGCCACAATGCTTTCTAAAGATTGAAAACGACTAATTGGTATATTTACACCTTTCATGATTGACCTCCTATCGAATACTTAATGATTGATTTTCTACTAAGCTAGCACCTGCAATAGATTCACCATTTTTAAGTGCTTTTGATAGCTCTGTTTTACTGATTTTCGTTTCGGTTTGAATAAATTGCTGTGGAATAAGCGATTCATCTTCGATTTGCACCGATGTTGATTTACGCAAGCTGAATGTAAACTTATCCGTTTTCAAACGATTGCCTTCCACAGTTAATAGAGCATCATACATACTGTCTTTCATGCGCTTGACGTTGCTCTCCATTGCCTTACGGCGCTCAGCCAAACGCTTTTCCTCAGCCTTTAAACCCTCAATATCCGATTCGATATTTTTAATCACCATTGCATAACCTTCCAGCTTGTCCGCTGTTGCAAGTTCAATTGATTCAAGCGTATCTTCTAAGCCTTCGTTACCGTCCTCAATCATGCGTTGTAACTGCAACAATGCGCCAGTTAATTCATAGAGGGTAGCCATTAGTTAGCACCTCCATAAATAGCGTTTGTGTCGTTGATGATTTTACTAAATTCAGCAACTCTCGAATCAATAGCGCATTCAGGGCCACCTTCTAGATAAATCCCTTCTTTACAAATTGTTTTAATTGAGCCAGGTGAATTTTTAGGATGTTTCATTTGTTTCAATAGCTCAACTTTCATACCAATTACTAATTCATCCGGCTGCACCGCATTTTCAAATTCGGATACATCAAGATTAAGCGCTCGTCCTAGTGCGATGGCTTTACCAATATGTTCGTTGAATACGTCAGATGGATTGCATTTTGCAAACTTTTTATCAGCATAAACTGTATAATCAGTGTTCACTAAGTGCGGAATTGCGGTAATAATTTTCTTCTCTTCATTAACGAATAATTTAACGGTAGTGCTACCTGCGGCTGTTGTGTAAGGCGTTGTATTATTCGTCACGACTCCGCTGTACTTCTCAACAAATCCCTTAGCCTTCTCAATCATTTCAGCACGCTGTTCATTTGCCGATTTTTCGACAATTGCTACCTTTTCAACAAGCTTTGCTTCAAGTGATTCAATCCTCTTTAACGCACCTGTTAACGCACCTCGTAATCCCTCGCTAAATTTGTCTAAGCGTTTCACTTCATTTTCTAATGCTGTGATGCGTTGATTTTTTGATAGTATTTTTTGAATTCGATGTGTGTAACAATCACCCTTTCCTTTTTCTGATTTGAATTTGATGTGATTGTCATTTATTAGATGAGTCACCTCTACGACATCTCCCTTTGTATACTCACCGAAATCCTCTGTAAATTTTACCTTTTCCCCGATTTTAAACTTTGTCATTTAAGCTAATCTCCTTTGTGTGCTACAATAGCACTGTATTATTTTGTTTTGTGCTCGTTAACTACTGCCATAGTTAGCGGGCTTTTATTCATCTTCATGGCTAAAATCATCCCATTCAGATTTATCACGTTCGTCATCCACAGTCTTATTATTGTGGAGGGCACGCCATTGGTCACGCGTATATCCTGTACGATTGACATGCGTAATATCGGGATGTTCAATATCCATTGTCATCACCACCTTTACGGCGCTCTCTAACGAGCGTTTTAAGCAGCTCCGAATACGTAACATCCTCTAATGCCTGTCCTTCAATGTAGCAAATGCCAAGCTTATTTAATTGCTTAATAACGTTATTACGCTTCAACTTTTGCATCATTTCCATTGGCGTAATATCCTTCCGTATAGGCTTTGACTTCCTCAATCGTATCAATGATGCCAAACACACGTTGTTGCATAAGCTTGTATTTTTGTTGCTTGTTTACTAGATTTAGTGCAAATGGTTCTTCTGCTTCACCCTCCATTGCATCAATTGCAATTTCCATCAGCTTATTATTTTCTTCATTTTGCATATCTTCAAGATGTGCGATTAATTTTTCTCGCTCACTAGCAATCTTTTCTTCAATGCCTACGAATTTTAAGGCTGTTGAAAAATCAAGTTTTAATCGATCTTCAACATATGAGTATGTGCATTTGACATCATGGTAAGTAAGATAATTTCCACTTTCATCAGAAATAAATGCAGATGTTGCTACACCATTTTGAAATGTCATATCTTGTACTTCATACTCTTTGCCGTCCACAGTTAACACAGGTTTTAATACCATTTGATAACTTCCTCCTTTGTCGCATTAATTGCGTTACTCACCGCTGCTAATCGTTTGCGTAATGGATATGATAACCAACGTTTTAAGTTCATTGTTTAGCCACCTTTCTTAGTGCCGATTGCTTGTCCTCCACAGTCATTTGTAACCATTGCTTGTTTGTTATTTTCATTCATCTATCAACTCCCCAAATAAATACTCAACAGTCGTGTCAAATAATTTCGCTAACTTTAGAGCTTCTGGTAATGTGAAAGCATTAACCCCTCGTTCTTTTCGTCCATACGTTACTGCGTGCATTCCGATTTCGTCTGCAACATCTTTTTGTTCCAACCTCGCTTCTTTACGCATTACATAAAGTCTGTAAAGCACTTATCCTCCCTCCCTTCATTTGTTTAACGTTGCTACCGTTATATAAGCTATAAGTCCGAATGTATACCGTATTTAGCTCGGTATCACAGCGCTTTGAAAATTATTAAACTGCCATATTAGCAACTTCCGAAAATAAATAATCCATAGATAAATTAGGAAAGAAAATATTTTTTATTGCAGTAGCTTCATCTAAGGTGAACGGGTATTTACCGTTCAATTTGTCCGAAACTGTAGCAACACGAACGCCTATTTTTTCTGCAATGTCTTTACGCTGAATTCCTTTTCTTGCTAGTTCGGCTTCTAAGTTCGGGAATTTTTTATTCATACGATTTCACTCCTTTCGAAAACGCAATTGCGTTGTGTTAATACGAATATTAAACGTAATTGAGTTTTAAGTCAATGCAAAAAACGTTTTTTCGTTAAAATTAAACGAAAATGAGTAAAAAGACCTTGTATAATTACGAAATTTCGTATATAATATTAGTATAAGGAGGTGAAAATAATTGAGCAGAACAGAATATATAAAAAATATGATTGATGAAAAGTGGGATAGTAGAACAAAGTTTGCAAAGCATATTGGTATACCGCCAACAACATTGCAATCAATATTAGAACGTGGAGTTGGTAAAGCTTCTATAGATAACGTAATGAAGATATGTAGGGGTCTTGGAATTACGACAGACAGTTTACAATTTATATCTGATGAAACGACAATGAAAGAAAATGGAGTTGTGTATGATATAAGTAAACGTAATTATTACCGATACATTCCTTTTTCGGTTTCGGCAGGCTTACCAATCGAAATTGATAGTATAACAAACTACGATACAATCGCTATAGCTGATGAATTATTAGGCAAGTATGCAGGTAACAAAAATGTATACTTCATGCGAGTAAATGGTGACAGCATGAATAATTTATTCCCGCATAATTCATTAATAGCCGTTCTTCCTCAAACTGTGGAGGACATAAAAGACGGCGACATTGTAGTGTACAGTCATAACTACGATTATTCAGTCAAAACATTTTATCGTAATCAAGATGAATTGATTTTTAAATCAAATTCAAACAATCCGATGTTTCACGATTATGTGTTTAAAATTAACGATGTAGATTTACGAATACACGGAAAAGTAATTTTGTACATCGTCAATGTTGATTAATTAACAAGCGCTTATTAATTAAAAAAAGAAAGACCTTGCTCATTCGCTTGGTCTTTTCTTCTATAAATCGAAAGGAGTTTTATTATGGCTGTATATCAAGATAAAGCACGTGGTACATGGTACTTTATCACACGTATTGAACAAGCAGATGGGTCTAAAAAACAAGTGAAACGCAGAGGCTTTAAAACAGAAAAGGCTGCGTTATTAGCTGAAGCTAAATTGGAAGTTGAGGGCGTAGCAGAGGAAATAGTTACATTTGAATTTATAGCAAAGGAGTATTTAAAGTGGTACGAAAAGCGTAGGAAGGCATCATCTTATACAAAAATAAGCAGCATCTTCAATGTGCATCTCATACCGCACTTTGGCAAAAGGGAATTACGCAACATAAAACAACGTGACATTATTAAATATCAAGACAAGTTAATTGATAGTAAAATGGCAGCATCGCACGTTAAGAAAATCCATACGACACTTTCCGCTGCATTTAATTTTGCAATTAAAAATGAATACACGAAAGAAAACCCAGCGGCGTTAGTCGGTAATGTAGACTTAAAAGAAACGAAGCACGTGAACTATTGGACGCTCGATGAGTTTAAAGTTTTTATAGCATCTGTGGATGACGATATGTATTATGCATTATTTATGACACTCTATTATAGTGGTATGCGAAAAGGTGAGTTACTTGCTTTAACGTGGGCTGACATTGATTTTAATACCAACATCATCAACGTAGATAAAACGGAATACAATCGCACAGTCACAACAACTAAGACAGAAGCGTCACGTCGTAAAATTTTAATGCCTTCAACAGTTATGTCTATTTTAAAGAAACTAAAATTATCGCAAGCTGCAATGTACCAACAGGAAGTTAAATTGAATTACGTTGTTTTTGGAACAATAAAAGACAGTGTTTCCACAACAACACTCGATAGAAGGTTCGAAAAATATGTTGCAGATGCAGGTGTAAAAAAAATACGTATACACGATTTTAGACACTCTCATGCATCCTATTTAATCAATAAGGGGACTATCATATCAGTAATTGCTGCTCGTCTCGGTCATGGTGATGTAGCAACAACATTGAACACATATAGCCATCTTTACCCAACAACAGAAAAAGAAGCCGTCCTCGATATGGAGAACGACTTCCGACCTGCTCAAGTATTAGAATTCAAGGCTGAATAAACTGGATGTTACCAGAAATGTTACCACACATCTTTCATCCCTTGATAAATCTATACTTTGTGCACCTATATGGAGACGGCGGGAGTCG
>NZ_PYWN01000190.1 GCF_003049505.1 Metasolibacillus meyeri | reverse complement strand
CAAATGTTAGGAAATTATACTGATTTTTATACAAGAAGAGTTCCTGAAAATATTTATACATTTAATAACGGATAACTTATGCCATCGAGTGATAACCATGTTACACCGCTAAGTGGATTCGAGGGATTTCCTAATACAACTTTCCGCCCGTTTAAAGTATCTAGTTTAGATGCTATAGCAACTCTGGCAGCACCTTGACTACAATAACAGACAAAATTCCTACTTGTTACATCTGTCATTAGTTCAGGCATAAGGAAACATGTATTTAATCCTGTCCCATCTAGCGTAAGTCCCTCGGGTACTTTTAGCATTCCTGATAGATATACAATCCCATCTTTTAAAGTTACGCGAGGTTTTCTTGTAGCGTCCCAATACTCGAACCCATTCAATAATTGAGGTTCTACAGTCTGTTCTCTTAATAACGGCATAGTTTCAGCGTATATATTAGCTTTATTTATAGATTTTGTGATTACTATACAGTTATTCGGTCTGTCGTTCCAAAAATAGTAATCTGCATACTTTGACAGCCCTTGCGAAGCACCAGATGTAGGCGGCTCTACACTTTCTAAAAAAGTAAAATTCGTACCATCAAACTCGTACTTTCGTAGCTCAGTAAAAGGATTATCACTGATATTCCAATTATGTCCATGTAAATTAGCATAGAAATAATTACCTTCCCACAACGACCCTTGAAATGCACTATATGGTGCATGAG
>NZ_PYWN01000189.1 GCF_003049505.1 Metasolibacillus meyeri | reverse complement strand
TAAGTGGGGAATCAACAGCCTGTAAAAACCCGATTGGTGAAACTACCAATCAGTGAGGGATGAAGAAAACCCTCACTGATTGAAGGTTCACTTTATATTGCTTTCCGTTTGTCTATTTTTCTATGTATCAAGATTTTACGAACCAATCCATGCTAGGCTATGTGTTGATGATTGTTGTAACAATTGTCTTGGCAAGTATAGGAACAAGGCAGGGCTATATAAGCTGTGTAGTTTTAGGAAATATCGCTTCCATGATTGTATCGTGGGTTTTTATTAGCACAATGGCGGAAAATGAAAATTGGGGTGGCTATTTTAAGCCATTGTCGCCAAATGAAATGCTACTATTCGTTAGCTGTTTGAATATTGTTCCACAATTATTAACAATCCTATTTACTAATAAAAAAGGTCGGGAGGAAACACAATGAAAAAACTTATATTTTTGATGCTCGTAACGATTTTATTTTTAGTAGCCTGTCAGGAACAAACCGCGGTTGAGTTAACAAATGCACCGAAAAAAGTAGCAGAAGTGATACAGTCTGATTTAATTTTGCAAGGAGTATCAACAATAAAAGGGACATCCTATGTTATTTATCGCTCTACACAAAAAGTAGAAATGACGTATGTGGAAGATAATGACGAGCGAAAATTATATTTAGCAGAAACGAAGTCGGATTCAGATGAATTAAAAACATATATTTATAAAGTCCCTAAAATAAAATCAAAAGCAGAGGATACATACTTCATGGTATATGTTAATGACGAGATTGCGCCTTTTGATATGATGACGGGAATTAATTAAGATGGGATATATCAAGGAACTACGAAAAGTAGTAGGAAGCCGCCCGCTTATTATGGTTGGTGCTTGTGTGTTAATCATCAACGAACAAAATGAATTGTTGTTGCAACATCGCAAGGATAATGGTTGCTGGGGATTAATCGGTGGTTCAATGGAGCTTGGGGAATCATTAGAGCAAGTAGCATATCGAGAAATGTTCGAGGAAACAGGATTAAAAGCGCAACAGCTTACATTGTTTCATACTTATTCAGGTGAAGGCTTTTACTATCGATACCCTCATGGCGATGAAGTCCATCTAGTTGTTGCGGCATATGAGTGTAAAGATTTTAGCGGAGAATTAAAGCATGATGAGGAAGAGGCATTTGCAATAAGATTTTTTCCAATGGAGCACTTGCCATCTGGTATCAGCCCAGTAGACCAGCCCATTTTAGTAGATTATATGAAAAGAAATGAAATCTATTAAGGTTTCATTTCTTTTTGTTTTCTAGAAAAAACATGTAGAAGGATTGCCTTTATAGTAATATCAGCATCTAGTCAAATATATTAGCGCATCAATGTTAGTAATTTAGATGACCACTCATATTTCAAAATTCTAATCGTAAGGGAAAAAATTTTATCGGAGTGAATTTTTGATGATTAGTTGAAATTTAAACCATACAATGCTAATCTAATTATTATTAAACATGTTTCATATGAAATATGTTTAATAATTGGAAAGGAGAACTGAAATGTCCTTAAAACATACTATTTTAGGCTTTCTAAATATGAACGCTTTTACTGGATATAATTTATGGCAGATGTTCAATGGTTCAGTGAAAAATTATTGGTCAGCAACGCATACTCAAATCTACAGAACACTATCAGAATTGGAAAAAGGAAATATGGTAGAAGTAGAGCTTGTTCAACAAGAAAAACATCCAAATAAGAAAGTTTATCATCTTACTGAATCTGGAAAGAAAGAACTGCTAAAATGGTTACAGACACCTATTGATTTACCGCCTGTAAGAGATAAATTTTTAGTTCAATTTTCTTTTTCGGATATTTTGGCGCATGAAGATATTATTCATAATATAGAATCTTATATTGAGAAAATAGAAATGAAATTAGAAGATTTAAAATCAGATCAATATAAAGTTTATTTTCAATATGCTCATAGTCATAGAGAAAGATTCTTATGGGAAAAAACAATAGAGCATGGCATATGGAGTTATGAATCTGAATTGAAATGGCTTAAAGATTGTTTGAAAAGTTATAATGAGTTATTTGTCAATGAAAAAAGTGCTACTCGGAAGGGAGAAGGGAAGAAAAATGAAAGGGAAACTTAGTAATATTGCTATAATCTTTGGGGCACTGTTTATAGTTAATGCTATTTTAGGTAGATATATTGTTGTACCAGGATATCTAGAATCTTTAGAAATGAAAAGCAGTTCTGATATTACTTCCACTACAAATATCGAAGGCTGGAAGATTGCTCGATATTTATTATGGGCATACTCATTTAAATTTGGAATCTACTTCATAACAATTGGTGTACTTCTGAAAACGAAGATGAAAAATGGTACGCTTTCAATTTATAGTGCAGTAGGCTTTATATATATTTGTATAGCTTATCTTCCTATCCCAGGTCCTTCATGGGTGTTTGGAGTAGGTGGAGTAATTATGACAGTACTAATCATACTTCTTATTTGGCTATTATCAAAAGGTCGCGAAAGTAGATGGAAGAGTACAGAAATATCAGTAGACTATAAAATAGCTGGCTATTTTTTCTTTGCTATGGCTACATATAACCTGTGTGCTCTATTAGGAACAAGATGTTTTGCACTTGAACCAGAAAAAATGATTCAATATGGGCTACAAGAAGATGCAGCCTCATTTGCCATGCATATTTTAATTGAACTAGTTCTTGGATGGCTATTTATTTTTCTTAGCTATTTGTCAATATCAAAACAAGGGACAAAATAAATTTTATTGTATCCAAACGCAACCGGAAATTTATGATGAATTATATGAAAAAGGAATGAAATCTTCTAGAATTTCATTCCTCTTGGCTTATTTTTCCTGAGAATAAAAAGAAGACATTTCCTTTGTTTCTTCCCAGGCCTCAATTTTGGATGTATTCGAGGAAATTGCTGTAATTCTTCAGAATATAGTGAAATTGAAGAATCTACTTCCGATGCGACATCCTACAAATCTGGTGAGTAAATGTTACCTTTTGTCTCGATTGTCCAGCCACTTTCATTTAGCGCTTGCTCAATATCTTTCGAGTAAAATATCGTGCGTACATTCGATTCGCTGCTTGTTTTAAAGCTTTTAATAATGATACCACTGCGAAATGTGGGGGCTGCTCTGCAAGCTCCATACATTTAAACAAAGGTGTTGCCCTAAAGGCTTGATATGTGTTAACAATTTTACCAGCATTTCATAACTAGAAAAATACCAAATACAATGTAACAAAACGATATAATTAAATTATTTGGTTTGAAATATCACCTGTTCATTTAAAATATCGACGTTAAAGTCAATACGCAATTGTTGCCCTAAAGCATTTTTCGGAATCCCCAAAAAATCGATTAATTGTAAGCGATGTTCTTTTGAATTTTTTGTATAGGATAAGCTGATGTGGGCATAGCCATTGCGAGGAGTAGATTGTCTACGGCTACCTTCAGCATTAGCTCTGTGCCTGCATATACACTTCCTCATATGGCTGTACGATAACAAAGCCGTCACCCTCGAAGCGCATTTGGAACGATTCACCACTGCCGCGTCCAAGGAATGTTTTAAAGGAAATATCTGTTTGGAATTCAGGCTGTAAATTGCCTGACCATGCAACTGTGGCATTCGGATCTGTAATAACAGGTTTCCCAGGCGTGACGCGTAAAGTGAGTGGCTCATAATGCGTTGTAATAGCAATAAGCCCTGTCCCTTCGCAGCGAATATTAAATAAGCCGCCTGACATCATCCCAGCTACCTTCCTCATTAATTTAATTTCATGTTTAATTGTTGGCTCAAAAGCAAGCAAGTCATTGCCATTCACATAAATCGCTTCATTTTGTAAATGCAAAATAATAATTTTCTTGCCGCTGTCTGCTAAATAAAGCTTGCCTTTGCCTGTTGCCCTCATTAATGAAGCGCCTTCACCTGTAAAAGCCTTTTTAAACAATGTGCCAAGCCCTTGCTCTAAAATACCCTCACGTTCAAATTTAATTTGTCCATTATAGGCAATCATTGCGCCAACCTTCGCCCATACAAAATTATCTAAATTGACCTCTAACATACGCGGTGTTTCTAGTTCGAAAAAGCCTTCTCCACGATCTACCTGCTCTGTTTGCTTAATAAATTCTGAAATTGAATATTTGTTCATTATGCCTCATCCTCTCTTTTTTACTAATACGTGAAAATCATATTACGAGTTTCAAAAAATTATGATTTTTTAAATAAGTAGCTTGCGCAGTAGACAATATCAATAATAACAATAATTGCCCAAATGACGGAAAGTCGGTATAAAAGTTCACTTGGATAAGGGGAGTATTCATATTGACTTGCTTTTATCCAATCACTTATTGTCGAAAGATAGTGGCCCCATTGTGTAATTGATTCTGTACCAAGCATCCAGAAAATAACTTGTGCTATAAGAAAGACGACTACATGCATCGTGGTTGCCATCAAATCTTTGCGCTTTTTGTGGCGAGGGTTTTGCTCCTTTGCAATTGTTTGATGCTCTTTCACCGTTAGTAAATCGGCTCCGCGATAATTGCCAATTTTCACGCGCATCCATCTGTCTAATTTTTTAAAATCATTCAACCCGAAAGTAACAGCGTAAAGAACGAATATCGTAATAATTACTGTAAAGCTAGAAATTTCACCCGTATAGTTGTAAATAATCCAAGCAATTGCTGCTTCAAAAGCTGTCACTATGATAAATAATAAAATAAACAGATTGCTAGCTTTGCGCTTATTAAAGAAATATCTTGTAATACCAAATAACAGTAATGCGACAATGGAGATTATTTCGGCACCTATGAACAATTCCCATTGGTAGGACAGGAAAAATGCTTGCATGATTGATAGTCATCCTTTCAAAAATATGTCTTGCTTTACATATACGTAAAATGTTGCAACTAGTTTCAAAAATTTGCTTGACCTTGGAGTGTAATCCAATGATAGTGTTAAGGAGAAGGGGGGATTATTGATGTTGATTAAGCAATTTGCAGCGAAATATCATCTATCACAAGATACGCTTCGCTTTTATGAAAAAGAAGGCATGCTCAACCCACAACGATTAGAAAATGGCTATCGCTTTTATGATGAAACTTGCGAAAGGGCGGTGAAATTTATCCAAGTGATGAAAAATATCGGCTTTTCGTTACAGGAAATTAAGCAATTGCTCACTTTAGATGGACTACCGATGAGCGAGGAGTGCAATCAGGCTTCAAGCGCATTATTTGCGAATAAAATTAATGGAGTTGAACGGCAACTAGTATTTTTTTCAATGGCTTTAGAGATATTAAAGATGGCGCAAGGATTAGTGGAGAACGGGAAATACGAATCAAATAAAGGAGAAATTGATGCGGCGATTGAGGAAATATATCGGAAGTTAGGTGATGACTTTGCGTAGCTTGGTTAAATTGGAGTATGGAATCGGTTTTTTGGTACTATTCGCTATTTATATTTATCTTGATTTTTCGATACTATGGTTCTTTCTTTTACTGCTGGTGCCAGATATATGTATGATTGGCTATGTGGTGAATGCGAAAGTAGGTGCAATTATATACAATATAGGGCATAGCTTTATTGTACCATGTATTCTATTAGTGATGGCTTTGTTCGCCAATATCGCATTGCTGTTGCCAATTGTGTTCATTTGGCTAGCACATATTTTTATGGATCGGGCTTTAGGTTATGGCTTAAAACATGCGACAGGGTTTAAAGATACGCATTTGCAAAAATGGGCGTGTTCAGAAAATCAGAATGACTTTTGAATCACAAAAGATTCGCTTGACTTATTAAACATTAAAAGGGATGATTCGCCCAGTGAAAAGTGAAATTCGCTCAATTAAATTAAAAAATAGGGGCATGTCTGGCCCCCATTTTATTTACTTCACAATCAATGCAGGGCAGTTAACCCGCTTCATGACCTTATGGCTGACGCTGCCCAGTACCATTTCCTGCAAGCCATTTAAGCCACGGCTACCAATAATGACTAAGTCTACATGGTTGGTATTTACGTATTGAATAATTTCGGGTGCAGGTTCGCCTTTTAAAATCGTCACTTTATAAGAAATATTGTGCTCTTTTAATAGCTGTTCGACACTTGCGACTTTTCGGCGGCGCTCTAATAAAAGGCTGTCGGGTGAAGCGCTATGTAGTCGGTCAGCTCTTGCATTGTCAAAGCTTGCAACATAGACGATATCGACAACGGTATTTGATGAAAGCTTTGCCATTTTTACGGCTTCCTTTGCTGCACGTATCGCATTTTCTGAGCCGTCTGCTGCTAAAACGATATGCTGATACATATAAAATCCCCCTTATGAGTAACTCGTTAACTTTTGGTAAAGTGCCTGACTAGCAGGATTCATCCCAATAACGCTAACCGTTTTTCCATTTTCCTCTAGCTTGCTCACCACTTTGACAAGTGCACCAACACTGGATTCATCCCAAAGGTGGCTGCTTGTTAAATCAATTGTAATATGCGTTTCCTCTGCTTGTTCTAGCTTGTCGACAAAGGCTTTCGTTGACGCAAAAAACAGGGGACCTTCTACAATATAGACACCCGCATTTTGTGTGATATGCACCTTTGAAATTTTCCCAACAAAAAATAGTGCACTAATGATAATACCTGTCACAACGCCGATTGCTAGATTATCTGTATACAGTACAATGACAATCGTTATGAGCATGACGAAAACTTCGCTCTTTGGCGCACTAATTGTATATTTTAATGAACCCCAGTCAAATGCGGTTATTGCTACCATTACCATAATACCTGCAAGTACAGGCATTGGAATATCCACAACAATATCGCCAAGTACAACGATTAAAAACATTAAAAAGACACCCGCAACGAGTGTGGATAAACGCCCACGCCCACCAGATTTCACATTAATCATCGACTGTCCAATCATTGCGCAGCCAGCCATACCGCCGAAAAAGCCGTTAATAATATTGGCAATCCCTTGTCCGCGTGCCTCTTTATTTTTATTCGATTTTGTATCTGTCATATCATCTAAAATTTGCGCGGTTAATAACGACTCCAGCAAACCAACGACTGCCAGTGCTAATGAATACGGCAAAATAATTTGTAACGTTTCGAATGTTAGTGGAATATCAGGCAATAAAAATGTAGGCAAACTCGTTGGCACTGCACCCAAATCACCGACCGTTTTTAAATCAAGATGAAAAACAAGCGCTGTGGCTGTCAATAAGACAACAGCGATTAAAGGGGCTGGAATCATTTTGAAAAACTTCGGAATCAAATAAACAAGTCCGATTGTAATAAATAAAAATAAATAAGTCATGCTGTTACCGCCAATAAAATGGGGGAGCTGCGCCATAAATACTAAAATAGCTAAAGAATTCACGAAGCCAATCATCACCGCATTTGGGATAAAGCGCATTAACTTGGCAATCCCTAAAATGCCCAATAAAATTTGAATAATTCCTGTTAAAATGGTGGCGGCAAGTAAATATTGCAACCCATGATCTGCCACTAAATCAACGACGACGATGGCCATAGCTCCTGTCGCAGCTGAAATCATTGCAGGGCGCCCACCGACAAAGGCAATGACCGTCGCGATTGTAAATGAGGCATACAATCCTACCATTGGGTCGACCCCCGCCATAATCGAAAAGGCAATGGCTTCAGGTATAAGTGCCAACGCAACAACGATACCTGATAAGACATCAGCACGTATATTGCCAAGCCATTGCTGCTTTATTATTTGCATAGTGCAACTCCTTTCTCATCAATTACGCCTGCTCAGGCTTTCCAAAATAAATGAATACGTTTATCATCATAGCATTTTTTTTATGTAGATATAGATTTTTCTAGTAACGGTGAATTGGTTGAGCGAATTTACTTGCTTGTTGAGCGAAAACTGCGCTTGATATACTCCCATTAAAGTAGACAAGTCAAAACCGCTCACTTTAAACTAAAG
>NZ_PYWN01000188.1 GCF_003049505.1 Metasolibacillus meyeri | reverse complement strand
TCACTTTCAAAGATTTTTTCATTTCTTACTTGACTTTATATAGTTAGTCTTTCTTACCCCTTTAACACAATTTGAACATCTGATTCACCATTTTAAAAACTTGTACCACAACTCGACCATCTTTTTCAATTTCTTGGCTAAGGCATCATTGTGACCAATTTCCCTTTATCAGCAGGTTTTCATTTTTCTACAAATAACCTGTTGATTCCCTTTACTTCAGCTCGGCATCCCAAGCTTTGCACACATTGACCCAATCTTTTGCATCTGAAAACTGCTCTAACTCTGAACACGTTAATTCAATCGCTGAATTCGCTGTGCCACAAGCAGGGAAAACCGTTTGAAAGCGTTTTAAAGAAATATCTAAAAAGACAGGCATATTCGTTGCCAATGCAAATGGGCAAACGCCGCCGATTGGATGCCCTGTATAGCTTAACACATCGTCGGAGCTTAGCATTTTTGCTTTCACTTGAAAAGCCGCCTTAAACGCCGCATTATCAATTTTCGCATCACCAGCTGCCACGACTAAAAAAGCCGTGCCATCCGCCGCGTAAAACGACAATGTTTTCGCAATGCGCGCTGGAATGACTTGTAAAGCATTTGCCGCTTGCGCCACCGTCGCCGTTTGTTCAGAAAATGTTAAAATATGCTCCTCGTATTGAAGCGTTTGAAAATAGCTACGCACATGTTCACTCGCCATTTGCTTCCCCTCCTGCCAATAATGCCATGAGCTTTTCACTCGCTTGTTTTTTGCCATTTGCCTCCGTCACTTGTCCATCATGGCGCACGATTAAATGTAGCACATCATTGCCATACAGTGACGCTGAGCTATTTGCTACAGTATATTGCGCCTTTGATGTTTGCATGCGCAGCTTTGCACGCTCGATTAAATAGTTCGGATCTGTCGTTGCTTCTAGCTTAAAACCAACTAACGTCACATTAGGCGCCCAGCCTTTAATTTGTGGCAATATTTTTGGCGCTTTTTTAAAACGGATCGTCGGCGGCTCATCCGATGACATTTTCCCTCCAGCCTCCAACGCATTCCCAGCTTGATCAAATACTTGATCCACAACCCAATCCGAGCCTGCCACCGCCATAATCACGATATCAATTAGCTCCTCCTGTAAAAGCGTTTGCAGCTTTTCGGATAAGTCTTCAATTCCTTCAAAGCCAATCTTTCGCATTTGTGCAATACGGTCAGGCAATTTAGCGAAGTAGCCGTGCATATAAATTACTTCCGCCCCTAAATCGAGTGCAGCTTCTGCTAAATAGCAGCCCATAATGCCTTTCGATAAATTCGTATGGCCGCGCACTTGATCCCATTTTTCAAGTGTCCCCCCACTTGTAATGATGATTTTTTTCCCCTGTAGCATGCTTCTCTCTCCTTAATTGTCGCTTCACTTTAAATCTTCTTCATTTTCCTCGAGCCATTGCTGTAATACTTCAACAAATTTTTGCGCTGCTGGTGACAATGATTGCTTCGTTGCTAAGCCAATCGTTCTAAAGCTTTCCTGTTTTAATGGAATGACGCGAACGTTTGGCGGTAGCTGTGATAATACTAGCTTCGGTAAAATAGACACGCCGAC
This sequence comes from Metasolibacillus meyeri, assembly GCF_003049505.1. Classification (GTDB taxonomy): domain Bacteria; phylum Bacillota; class Bacilli; order Bacillales_A; family Planococcaceae; genus Metasolibacillus; species Metasolibacillus meyeri. Next base: position 7,522 of record NZ_PYWN01000188.1, on the reverse strand, counting down.
ATGATGCCCAACCATCGACATAATGCCCCAATCATCAAACAACTCAAAGCGAATATTCGGCTTAATATGATGCTTCTCAAATGTTGCAATCACATCATTCATCCCTCGATAGGAAGGCATAATGAACGGCTCCTGCGCAATTTCAAATAAATCAATCTCCTCTTTATTATAAAGGTGACTTTTCGAAGATACGATACAAAATAAATAATCTTTTTTCAATGGCATAAAATTAAATTGCTTGGAACTCGTTCGATTTAAAAAACCACAGTCAATTTCCCCATTAATAAGCCACTGCTCGATTTCATAATAATCGCCTTCGCGCAGCTCAATTTTTATACCAGGGTATTGATCGTCAATGGAGTGAATAATATTCGGCATCCACTGTGTCGAAATACTGGAAATCAGCCCGATACGCACCGTCCCCTTCGTCACACCAACAATTTTCGCTGCCTCCTGCTGAAGTAGCTCCTCTGCCTGCAACACTTGACGCATGGCGAGAAGCATCGTTTGCCCCTCTGTTGTTAGCTTAACGCCATTGCGATTGCGATGAATTAGAGCGAAGCCAAATTCCTTTTCTAAGCTCGACACCGCATGGCTCACAGCCGATTGCGTTAAGCCTAACAATTGTGCTGCCTCTGTAAAGCTTTGCACCTCTGCCACTTTATTTAAAATTTCATATTTGACTAAGCTCATAATGCTCTCCTTCAATACTCAAAAAATATTGTTAACTTAATAAAAGGCATGTCATATTCCTTCTAAAACAAGCAGTGACAGCCTTATTTTTATACATGAAAGTTTTTCATATTACCTATTATAAACATTCGTTTTACTAATCGTAAAGCACAGTTTATATTGTTTTCTATAGCAATTTTGTTTGATGAGGATGGGGTGAATGTTTTGAGCATACAAAGTAAAGCAAATATATTAATGGTGATTGTGACGATGTTTTGGGGATTATCTTATACGTTCATGGTCATGGGGTTAGATGCGCTTGAAACATACAATATCGTCGCACTTAGGTGCATCATTGCATTTGCAGTAGCTGGACTTATTTTTTATCAGAAAATGTTGAAAATAAACAAACAAATGATTTTTTATGCAAGTATTCAAGGCTTTCTTTTATTTGTTGTCTTTTCATTATCATTATTTGGTTTGCAAACGACTTCCGCATCAAATGCAGGCTTTATTTTAAGCTTAACGGTCGTGCTCGTGCCGATTTTTGTGAGCATATTAGAAAAAAAGCTTCCTTCACGCGCTATTACATTTGCCATCATTATGACAATGATTGGCATATGCGTTTTAACGTTGAAGGAATCAATGTCGTTCCAAATCGGTGATATTTTAGTGGCGATTGCCGCGGTTTGTTACGCTATTTATTTAATTTTAAATAGCAAATTCACCAAAAATGTCGATTCAATTACCTATGGCGTTTATCAATTAGGCTTTGCTGGAATTTTCGGCGCTGTTTTCTGTTTGTTTTTCGAAATACCGACAATCCCAACAACGACATCTGGCTGGATTGCCATTCTTGGGCTCGGCATTATTTGTAGCGCCTTTTGCTTTATCGGGCAATCCGTTGCACAAAAATATACATCACCTACACATACAGGCTTAATTTTTTCACTAGAGCCTATATTTGCAGCTATTTTTGCCCTTCTTTTCTTGAGCGAAGTAGTGACGATGCAATTATTAATCGGTGGTGCTCTTATTTTAGCAGGCAATGTCGTCGCACAGTTAGAGCAACTGTACCAGCTCCGCTTTGTACGCAAGCAAGCAGTTGAAGAGAATTCATATTAAAAATAGAGGCTGTATCTCAGACAGCCTCTATTTTTATTCTCCGTTTTTTTGGTTTTATTCTACGTTTTCAAGAATTTATTCTACGTTCTCCTTTCGGTTGCAACTTTTCTATCATGTTGTTCTATTTCCCTCCCCCTGCGAATACAATCTAATAGGCGCGCCTTATTCTGACAGTTCGAAATATATAATTAGTTTTCAAGAAATACAACACACTGTATGATAGAGTATGTGATTTTAACTTGATTCAGCAAGCCCTATGACTATAAGAAGGTATGTATGAATACCAGAAAAGTAGTATAAATCAGAGGGGACTCAGTCTCGATTGAGTTAGCTTAACCCTCGTCGGGATTGATACATCAGTGTAATGAATGAAACAATATATAAAGGACGTGTAAAAATATGATTGGACGTAATGATCCATGCCTTTGTGGTAGCGGTAAAAAATATAAAAAGTGCTGTGAAGGAAAAGCGCAAGTCACTTCTGCTTCATTGTTTAACGAAGAGGTTGAAATGATTTTACAAAGCTTTTATGAAACATATCCACAGCGTAAAGATATCAGCCAATATATTGATCTTGTACAGGCTTGGAGCCCTAAGCTGCAAGATCACCTACAAAAAGAGCTAATTGAAGCTGTAGCATTAGATGAATTTTTCTTCCACATGCGACCTGATATTTGGACAGGCTATTTGAAGAAAGTAAGCAAGAAAACCGTTCGCCCTGCAACGGTGCGCTTATTGGAAAATTGGACGTCGCCAGCGATGTTTATCGGTGCGATCTCTCATATAGATGAGCAGTATATTCATGCGACACATGCGCTGACGCAAGAAAGCGTGCAAATTCGTCGTGAAAACAAAAAGCCGATTCCTGAAGGCATGCAAATCTTTACATTTTTATTGCCTGATGGATCGGAGCAAGCGGGACATTTCCTCGCTGTCTCTACACTTATTTTCTTCTCTAGCGAATACGAAAAAGTTTTCCAAGCGTTTGCAAATGACTACCCAAGCGTAGAAAAAGCAGCGGACAATCATTTAGCCTTCTGGCAAATGCTTGTGGAAAATGGCTATGCAGGCGAAGAATTTACATCATTTGAAGCAGATGTGCTGACACAAGTTAAGCAATTTTTACAGCAGCATGCACTAAGTGAAGCACAATTAATTCCTGTTGTAGAGGATTATTTAATCGAGCAGCAGCCAGCAGCGCGCAAAGCGGCCGCAATCGCCGCTGGGGCAATTCGCTTCGGTCAAGAGCGTGCGCTATTTGAAGCGTCCTTTACGGTAAAGGAAATCGCTGAACATTTCGGCATCTCAGCTACATCCCTCAACAAATATTATCAAGATATGCTTGCTTATCAGCTCGCAACTGCATAAAAAATAAGGAGGTAGCCTCGGCTATCTCCTTTTCATTTATCACTGACCTTTATTAATTCTCGCCCTAAAAATTGTAGCTGCTCACCAACCGTACACGATTCTATACAAAATTTATGTGCACCAGGCTTGCCACGCTTTTGCCGCAAATCACGTAAAATAGGGCAGTCGACACAGTACGTATCCGTAATAAAATCAATTTCTTGCATAACAGATACTTTATTCATTTCCGCTCCCCCTCTAAATTTCACATTTCTTTATTATACTGTGTAGTAAATTCTTTTGTCCATTGCTAGTTGTTTTCAGCTTATAATAGAGAATGATAAGGAGGGTTTTCATGTTAGAAATTTATATTGATGGCGCCAGCGCTGGCAACCCGGGACCGAGCGGGATTGGACTGTTTATAAAAGGTGAAGGCCACCATCTTCAAATAAGCGAATATATCGGTGAAACGAATAATCATATTGCGGAATTTACCGCATTAGTGCGCGGCTTAGAAGAGGCGAAAAAGCTTGGGGCCACATTGATTTCTTTGCGCTCTGACTCTAAAATTGTCGTTGCCTCTATTGAAAAATCTTATGTGAAAAATGAAGAATTCAAGCCATTTTTAGCACAAGCACAGACATTAATTGAGGACTTTGAGCTATTTTTCATTAAATGGATTCCTGAAAAAGAAAATCGTGCAGCAGACGCCCTAGCACGCGAGGCTATTCAAAAAAAGCAAAGAACAAAATGAATAACTATGTAAAGAGTTTGTAAATTCCTTTGAATTCGCTAGAACATTGTCATGTCATCATGGTAAGTTTTGTTCATATTAGAATTAGGGAGAAACATGGATGGCTAATCAAATCAGCAAGCAAAAAAAGGACAAACTCTCATTGCGAACGCTCTTTGAGATTTTTATTGTTTCAACAAGGTTAGGATTCACCTCATTCGGTGGCCCTATTGCACATCTAGGCTATTTTCATGAGGAATATATTCGTAGAAGAAAATGGATGGATGAAAAGAGTTATGCTGACTTAGTAGCATTGGCGCAATTTCTTCCTGGTCCTGCAAGCAGCCAAGTTGGGATTGGCATTGGTGTTGCGCGTGGCGGTGTATTAGGAGGCATCATATCCTTTCTTGGGTTCACCTTCCCTTCTGTCATTGCCCTTATTATGTTTGCAGTGATTCTGCAAGGGGCAAGTATTGGAGAGGCCGGCTGGATACACGGTCTTAAATTGGTAGCTGTAGCAATCGTTGCACACGCCATTTTAGGGATGGCACAAAATTTAACACCCGACTTACACCGAAAAATAATTGCCTTATGCGCTTTAGTTGGCACATTATTATGGCAAACAATTTATGCTCAAATCAGCATCATTCTATTGTCTGCGTTGATTGGTTACTTCATTTATAAAAAGCAGACGATTCAAGAAAATCATACAAGTGTGCATTTTCCTATTTCAAAAAAACTAGGTGTCATTTGTTTAACTTTTTTCTTTGCTTTATTATTGCTATTACCACTCTTGCGAGAGGCCACTTCTATTCAATGGATTGCTATGTTTGATCGTTTTTATCGCGCGGGGTCACTCGTCTTTGGCGGTGGTCATGTCGTCTTACCATTACTTGAAAGAGAATTTGTTGCAACGAATTGGGTGAGTGCAGAAGCCTTTCTTGCAGGATACGGGGCCACACAAGCTGTTCCAGGTCCACTCTTTACCTTTGCAGCATATTTAGGAGCCGTTATCAATGGCTGGAAAGGTGGCTTCATCGCAACAGTTGCTATTTTTTTACCCGCTTTTCTATTAATTTTAGGAACACTACCTTTTTGGGATTCTTTACGCCATAACGCTAAAGTGAAAGGCGCATTAATGGGCGTCAATGCAGCTGTAGTGGGTATTTTAATTGCAGCATTTTACCAGCCAATTTGGACTAGTGCGATTATCGAAGCAAGTGATTTCGCATGTGCTGCCATACTCTTTAGTATGTTAGCTTATTTTAAGCTACCACCGTGGATGATTGTCATAGCTGGCATGCTAGCTGGCACATTATGGTCGCTGTTATAAGACATTTAAAAAGATGTTTTGAAAGTAGGACGCTTACCACTTTCCAAACATCTTTTCTCGTTCTTATGTGCGAATTTGCACCGCTTGTGTGCGAAAGACACATGTTTTCGTGCGAATTCCAGCTTCTTACGGGCGAATCACTACTTTCGACCTACATTTAACAAGGCGCCAACTGCCCCTGCAAAGCCGCGGTCCTGTATAAAAATCGGCTCATGCTTTTTCAATGTCGTGTAATTGGCAATAACCTTTTGTAAATCGGCATTATCTGCAAGTGTCGAACCGATATAGACGATATGAGCCGTTTCCTTTTGCTCAGCGAATTGAATGCTGAGTGTTGTAATCACTTCACCGACAAGTCCCTGTACAGTTGCTAAAACATCCTCCTGTGGATGCTCCACCGCTGCAGTAATGCCGACCTTGCCAAAGTTACTCGCTGTTAAATCGCCCGCAATCGGTGTGTCCATGCCTTGATAAATATCACGCACAAGCAAATCGATATTTTCGCGCACACCTTTTGAGGCAAGCTTCTTAATTTCATTAAAATCGCTCTGCCCTGTCAAGAGAGCCGCAAGCCCGACTAATGTTCCACCGCCAATACCTGTTCCACCGACGCGGAGATGGTGGTCATTTTTCATATAATGAATCGATGTCCCTGTACCGATATTGGTAATAATGGCATCGTCAATTTGATGACCTTCACGCATAAGTAAATATTGCACACCTTTTAACGTCGCCTCAAACTCTACGATATATTCGATTGCCTTCATCGTTTCCAGTTGCTCACGTAGCTGCTCTGTGCGCCCACCTGTGAGCCCGATTTCCTCCACATTCGGATGTTGCTTTAACCACTCTTTGACAAGTTGTAAATCATTCGATGGGAAGCTTTCTAGTATTAACTGATCCTGCTCATTCATATAAGCGATTTTCGTTAATGTTCCCCCTGCATCGATTCCGATCGATTTCACTATAAAAATCCCCTTTAAACTATATGCCGACTACCTCTTTCGGGAATAGATTGCGCTTTCTATACTCCTCAATAATGACATATTCATATTTTTTTAGTAATTGACAAATATTTTCTTCGTACGCTTTCACTGTTGGTACTTCGATTAATTTTTCAATTGCAAGCTCCTCTTCCTTCAATAAGCTTTGCCACTTCATATTTTCTGTTTTTGGCATTGTACATTGATGCAGACGCATCCACTTCGAAATAGATTTTAAACCCGCATAAGTTAAAATCACCTTGCCGACAGATTGTGCGCTCACTACCTGCAGTGTTTTTTGCAGCTTATGAGAAGGTTGCATTTTAATGATTTGCTTCATATAGGACTCGCCCTCTGCGCTTACTTGCTCTTTTTCCTGAATCGAGAAAGGCAAATGTTCACGATGCGTCATCTGCTCCACAATCTCAATACAATCCTGCTGCACTTTACAGCTTACATAAGAGACGATAATATCAAACGTTGTTTCAAGCTGACGTGAATAGGTAAAGAGCATCAGCATATCATTCGTTTGCTGCCCTTCCATTAATGCTTCCCCATTCGTCTTCGCAAAAATTTGCTGAAGGCTCTCGGCATCCGCTAAAGCTCGATGCTGTGTGCTTGCCTCCAAGTTTAACTCAGCCATTAATTTTTGTAAGCTTGGCTGCTCACGCAAGCCATGGGCAATCATATATTTTTGCTGATAATCGACCATTGGAAATAAAAAATCACTGCGCAAACGATTGCGATCCATTTCCTCTTCTAGCACTTTGCGATCAAATTCTCCAAATGTAAACAGCACATAATCTTGGTCACACCATTGCTGAAATTTTTGAATCGCTTCTTTAAAAGAGGGAGCCGTTAAAAGCTCCTCTGTTGTAATACCTGTTAGTTTTTGAATATGATAATTCAATTTTTTAAATTTATGAGGCTGAACAAGCTGCGTAAATGTTTCTTGCATACCATTCGGTAGCCATTTCACCGCACCAATTTCAATAATGTATTGTCGTCCCCGAATGAGCGCAGCCTCAATATCGATAAATATGTACGTTGTCTCACGTGTCATTTAGCCACCTACCATTGTTGTATTGCTTCTACTATTCTAACTTAGATTAGTAGTGAGGAAAACCCCCCTCGAATGAAAATAATGATTTCAGCAATTACTATTTTATCCTGTATTAACAATGTTTTTTACGGAAAGCATAGTAACAATGTTTATTACACCGAAAGCGAAGCGACAGGTGCAGATGGTTTTTGCACGAAAACAAAGTGACAGCAGCAGATGGGTTTTGCGCGAAAACGAAGTGACAGCGGCAGATGAGTTTTGCTCCG
>NZ_PYWN01000001.1 GCF_003049505.1 Metasolibacillus meyeri | reverse complement strand
AAATAAACCTCCTTTCTTCTTTTCAATCCAGAATATAACAAAAACAAGAAATAATCAATATATTAAAAAAATATTTTTTTGGAAGTCTTATGTAAAATTTATTTCGTTAACTTCAGTAGAGATTTTAGCTATAAAGTGAACCTTCAATCAGTGAGGGGTTTTCCTCATCCCCCACTGATTGGTAATAAAGGAACACAAGCGTTTTTACAGGCTATTGATCTCCCACTTAACGATTTCGTTTCCACTCACTATTTTGATGTGGGGTCATACAGCCTGTTAATACGGAATAAAATACGGCTGTTAGGAATGCAGATGTTGCGTTGCATTCCTAACAGCCGTTGCTAGCTTATTTCAATTCCACATATTGCGCCAAAATTTGCCCATGAATAGATGGGTTCGCAATCATAAATGTATCTTGCATTAATAAATTAAATGGTTGCCCCTTTAAATTGCTGGCTAGGGCTCCAACTTCCTGTGCAATAATAATGCCACCTGCTACATCCCATGGCGATAAACGCATTGATAAATAGGCATCAAGCTTGCCGCTTACAACAAAGGCAATTTCCATTGCAGCCGCACCATATGACCTTGTGCCACGCACCGTTCGCACAAGCTCTATTAACTTCTCATGATTGACCTTTTTATTTGGCGTAACCCATGTCGCATTAATACCGATAACAGCCTCCTCTAATTTAACAGGCTTCAGCTTGCGCAGTGGTGTGTCATTATACCAAGCACCGTGTCCCGTCATCGCGCAAAATAAATCTTCACGCATTACATCGTATATGTATCCTAGCTTTCCAACACCTTCAACAAATATACCAATTGTAATCATAAAATGACGATGTTGCTTAACAAAGTTCATCGTGCCATCAATCGGGTCAATAATCCAAACGACCCCGTCCAATGACTCAACCTTTTCCCCCATTCCTTCTTCACCTAAAATTTTATGTGAGCTATCATATTCTTTAATTTTTTCAATGAAAAATAATTCGGTCTCTCTATCGATATTCGTCACTAAATCGTTGGCATCTGATTTTGTTTCTACTTGTAAATCATAAGAAAACGCATCGCGAATACGCTGCCCAGCCTGTCTAATTATATCTTTTGCAAACAAATCTAATTGTTGTAAATCCATCACTATGTACACCCCTATATTAATTAGTATATTTAGAAAATAAAAAATATTTTACATTGTAACATTTCACTAATATTAAGTATAACAAAAATCACTTGCTATCTAATGCTTTAGCAAGTGATTTTTTAATTCGGCTTTAATTTGTCCTCATTCATAAGCAAACAAACTTTCTAGTTCTTCTTGAATTTCTGTTAGTCGTTTTTTTGATTTTTCCATCTCTGCTTCATTTTTTACTTGCATCGCCTCAAATAGAGAAGCTAGCTCGTAATCAAGCTCTAATCTCAAAATGCGTTCATATTGCTTTTCAACATCAACCTTGCGTATAATCTTAACCATCTGTTTCATACTTGTCACGCTCCTCCAAGTTTGATTTTTTAGTGTTATTACTATTTTCCCAAAAAATAAATAAAATAAACCTCAATTTTAAAAGGAGTTCAAATAAAATGGAAAACGTACAATGGACAAACGATGATTTTCAAGTATTTTCAATCAATGGCTTAGACGAAAGAATGCAGGCATTAACAACTATAATCCGACCTAAATTCCATCTATTAGGCGAGCACTTTGCCACATACTTTAGCACGACAACAGGTGATGAATTTTTTCCACATGTAGCAAAGCATGCACGTCGTACAATTAATCCACCAAAGGATTCTTGGGTTGCCTTTGCGCCATATAAACGCGGCTATAAAGCCTTGCCCCATTTCCAAATTGGACTATGGGGAACACATTTATTTATTGTTGTCGCTGTTATTTACGAGGCGCCACAAAAAGCCGAAATGGCTGAGCGTTTGCTCGCAAATATAACACAGTTTGACAAGCTAACAGATGATTACGTTATTTCAGGCGACCATATGTCACCAGACGTTACACCATTAGAGAAAGAGCAACTACAAAAACTTCTAACACGTTTACGCGATGTAAAAAAGGGCGAATTTTTAGTAGGTCGCCATTTAACAGTCGAGCAAGCAACAGCCATGTCCGCTGATGAATTTTTAGCGTTTGCTGAAGAAACATTCGATATGCTTGTACCAATTTATAATACGATTATTGGAAAATAGCGCTATTATATACTATGCAAAAAAGACTAACAAATATTCCAAATTTGGCGTTTAATATGGTACCTGTGGTTAGGACACTTGAAAAAGAGTATGCTAACTGCAGGTATTTTTTATATACTAGACTTTCAAGAGTAAAGGACGGACTAGAGACTACTCTGAGTAAAATTTTATTTTTACCAAAACAAGTACTACAACTTCAATAAAACCAAATGTACAACAGGTTAGCGAACGTACGATTACCTATACAGATGCATTTAAGAGTCAATTCATTGATGAATACTTCGCAGGGAAAACACCGAGACAAATCTTTAAGGAATATGGCTTTGATGAAGAGGTTATTGGGGTCAAGCGTATCGAACAATCATCTTTTCGCTACTAGGGAAGGCGCAGTGAAAAACGATAATTTTATAAGAAGTGAAGTGAAACAATAAGAAGCCCCTTCGTTTTGAGGGGCTTCTTATTGTTTTTGTTTAGTTTTTCTTTACTTCTAAGACACTCCATAAGATAAATATTAACCCTATTAGTAAAGAAATAATACTAAGTATTAATAGGTTAGTGGGAACGTTCTTAAGAAAAATATTGAATTCTTCTATTGACCAAACACCATTGTTTGAAGCACCGATTGAAGCACAAATATATCGGGTCGAATAAAACAAAGCTGATATTAATAAAAAAATGGAACCAAAAATGCTTTTATTCATAAGTCTGTTGCTCTTTTCTTTTTAAAATTGTACGACTCTGTACTGACGTTCTATCCATTTTTCTGGGTAAACATATTGTGTATCATAGACTTTTTCTACTCGACTATCATATTTTTGTTCTTGTTTAACTTGATATTTTTGGTATACATGTCTATATTCTAAACGATATCTTCCATTAGTAGGGTATTCTGTAGATGTATAAGATACTGTTTCCGACCATGATTTAGTAACATCAAAGCCAACTACAGAGTCTAATGTTTTTATTGGAACCTTAAGTGTACCAGAATATCTATGAGAAACAGTTGAAGTGTGAGAAGCACTTAATCTTCCTCCACTTATCGTAGAAGCCCCAGCAGGTTGCCATGCGCCGTATGTAAGACCTTGGTAAGTTGAAGAAACCGCAAACCATCTCAAACGTCTTTCTTGTGTAGAAATTAAATCATCATTTTCGAAGAAAATCTCTTCCCTTATTACTTCATTAGTAGGAATCAATTCCGTAAATGTATCAACAACTATTTCACCATTTGATAGTCCAGCGTTAATATCTGTATCCAATTCATTAGCAGAAGCGTGTGAATTAAAAACAAATAAGGCTAGAGAGAAACAGAGTAAAAAAGATGCTTTAAAAAATACTTTTTTCAATACAAGACCTCTTTTCCTATTTTATTTTTCACTTGAATTACCATTATTTCATTAAAAATACAAAAATGCAAGTAAACATTGTATTAGAGCGAAGAAAAACTATTAATGTTGTAGAAGCGATTCTATCTTGGAGCAGCATGAAGCTGCTCAACGAAAGTCAAAAGCTCAGCACAAGTAAGGTGTACCAACTCATTTCAGATACACTCACGGAGTTTCCATTTGAACGGATGGTCACTTATTTTTGTAAACGCTTAAACGTTTCTCAATCAGATTATTACAGCTATTTAAAGGCAAGTGACGCGCGAGCAGTGGGAGAGCAAAAGGATTTAGAAGCACGGGATTTAATTTTAAAAGCCTTTAATCACCGTGGTTATAAAGAGAGGCTCACGTTCTATTAAAATGACGCTTGAACACGATTTCCAATGTGTGATGAGTCGCAAGAAAATCCAGCGTATTTTAAGAAAATACGAGATTGAGTGCCCTCACCATAAGCCGAATCCTTATAAACAAATGGCAAAGGTGACGAAGGAACATGGCTTAGATCAATCAATGTCACGCCGTGGAAACTGTTGGGACAATGCGCCACAGGAATCGTTTTTTTTTTTGACATTTTAAAGATGATGTAGACTTTAGTTCTGCGAAAACACTCGATGAACTGGAAGCGAAAATCAATCATTACATGGTCTATTCCAATAATTATCGCTATCAATGGCATCTAAAAAAGATGGCTCCTGTGCAATACAGAAACCATCTCTTAGTAGCTTAATCTCTTTTTTTAGTTTGTCCTTGACTTAGGATTGTTAGTTTTATTTATTTATTTTTTTGTTTGAGGTAGTGCCGCTCCATAAATTTCGAAAAATGCCCAATGTTCTGTTGGTACATCTGTAAAGAGTGGTGTTTCAACCTCTATTGGTAGCGAACGTTCAAATAAGCGATTTAATACTTTCACTGCTTGCGCTCGTGTTAATGTGCTATGCGGATTAAACTGTTTGTCGCTAACACCTGTCATAATACCCAAGGCACTTATTTTGCCAATCGCTTCTGCTGCCCAATGATTTGATTGGACATCTTTAAAGACCATTGCTTCTCCTTGCTGTTTACAGAAGGAAGCGGCACTGTTTGATGCACATTGTCGCTCAATCCAACGTACAGCTACTGCTGCCATTTGAGCACGAGTAATGGATTGATTTGGCTGGAAGGTCGTTGCTGTTGCCCCATCAAATAGCCCGTTTTCTCGTACATATTCAATTGCGTCTTTCGCCCCATGGCCTACCGTATCTGTAAATGTAGCTATTGCTTGCGGAATTTCATCGTTTGTTAAATGACGCGCAAACATCGTTGCAATTTGCGCTCTCGTAACAGGTGCATTTAAACGGAATGTTCCATCTACATAGCCTTGAATATATGGTAGGTATATCTCTTCTACTTCAGGTTTATCTGTTATTGGTAAAGAAATAAGTGAAAAAGTCGAAAATTTATTTACTTCAAACTGGAAACCTAAACGCTCATTTTGGAAGTCTACAATTTGGCCACGCACAATTTCATTTGTCCCATCACTGTGCTCGATAAACACAGCTAACTGTGCAAGCTGTTCATTTGGCAAACCTGCAAATAAAGGTAACGTCAATGTCACAGGACGGTTTTGCATATTTGTTTCCATTTTCATTGGCTGACCTAATAGTTTGACATCCTGATTGCCAAGTAATTGACGTAGCATCTCTTGCTGCTTTAACCGTTGCTCAATTTCTGCTTGCCCCATCGTAGTCTTTATTGGTATTAGGCGGAAATATAGATCTCCCTCAAAAGTAGCAAGCGTGTTTGATACTACGTTAATTTCAACATTATTCGTCAAAATATCTAGATGAATGGCATCCTGCTTTAGTATTTTTAGCGCATTGGCTAATATAGATAAATCAATTTGGGTTACTAGATTTTGAGCATCTGGTATAGCAAGACGTAACGTATTTGCACCCATTTCTCTTAATTTAGCTACTGTCTCAGACATACTTTCCTCTGTTAAAATAACTTCATCCCTTGTGCCATCTGCATTTGTCGTACGCTTAACAATGATTTGCGTCACCACTTCTTCAGTAGTCGATTTAATATCTATAACAATTTGTTCAATCTGTGTAGATGGAGGTGGTACAGGATTAATACTTGGTGGCTCGGGTATAAGCGGACTTATTCCAGCGCCATTCACAAGCCATTTTGCATAAAGCGTTATATTTTGTGTCACAACATCTATCATACTATTCCATGGATACTCGAAATTTGCATCCTTATACCAACCAGCAAATGTATAACCTTGTCTTATTGGTTGTGGTGGTATCAGCCCTTTATTGTACACAATGTTTTGAGCTGCAATTATATTGCCACCATTTGTTTCGAATGTCACCGTGTAGTGATTAATTGCCCAATTTGCGTAAAGTGTAACATTTTCCTCCTCCATGATGAAATCTGCATTTGGTAAATACGTTGTACCTGTTCCATCTGCCGCTGTATTCCACCCTGTGAAAGTGTGCCCTACTTTTCTCAAATCTCCACTATTATCTGCGATGATTACCGTAGCATTTTGCAAATAAGCTGTACTATCTATAGGTACTGTGCCAGATGTATGTCCGTTACCATCGTACTCAACTGTATATGTGGGTGGTGTTACACTATAGACGGATGATGAGTTGCCTACCTCTCCATCCAAAACTAGTGCAGCATCTCCCTTTGCCTGAACTGTAAACGTATAGTCACCGATAGATTGCATAGCTGTTGTCAAATCGATTTGCTCATCATTTGCCACCACATTGACAGCTGCACCTAGAGCTACTGTCTCTTTATATAATTGAACATCATAGCTGACTGCATGTGGAACAGCCTGCCATTTTGCTACTTTGCCGTCCCATACACTGCCTGTAGGCGTTGCTAATTTAATAATCGTCTGTGTATTAGAAGGCTCTGAATCTGGCGCATCTAAATAAGCTATACCATCTCCTTTTGCAACAACCGTGACAGTATAATGTCCTGCCTCTTCTGTACGCATCGTTGCTAGGAAATCATAGGATAGATTATTCGCTCCTACACTCACACGACTCCCCACCGGTATATTGTCTTTATAAAGCTGTACAGCATAGGAAACCTCATTTGCCACATCTGCCCATGTCGCAATACCTAGCGAGCTGAAATTCACATCTCCTACTTGCTCAAGTGGTGGTGTTGCTTTTGTAATCGTCAAATTATATGTTCTCGTTGTGGTCCCGTCCTCAGCCGTTACAACAATACCAATTATATTTGTACCTGTTAGCAGTGACACATTGACAGCTTGCGCATTAGCTAGCAAACTTCCATTTATCGTCATTGTACTAGCACTATCTGCTAAACTAGCTGTAATATCGATACTAGACACATCATGCGCTACTTGAACATTATAGCTCATTGTATCGGAGTCAAAGCCAGGACTTAAACTACCAGATGACAATACAATATTGCTTAATTGTGCATTTGCACTTGGAGGCACTGTTGTAAAACGCCATGCAGTAGGACTTGTTATACCACCTGCTGGTTGATTGGCTGAATCTACAAATGCACCATCATCTACAAGTACGTAGTAAGTCGTTCCTTTTAATAAATGCGTAGGTAATGAGATACTTACAACAGCACCATTTATCGTAATATTTTGCGTGGTTACTTCTATTGCTTCAATTTCATGGTTAGCTTGATTATAAATGCGGATATTCTTTCCTATAACAGCGCTAACATCTTCACTAAATGTTAATGTAAGCGTTGGATTAACCGCAACATTTGTCGAATTATTTGCGGGAGTTGTTGAAACAATTGTTGGTTCAGGGTCTTCAGGAACATCATTCACAGTAATTGTAAATGTTTTTTCAAAGTACAAACCACCGCTATCTGTCGCTCTTACCCTTATGTTATAATTACTTTTCGTCTCAAAATCAAATTCGTTAGCTGTTCGCAGTTCATTTCCGTTAATCATAAAGCTTCCGTTATCTGTAGAACCTGTACCAGAAACAAGTGTATAGGTGGATGTATCTCCTGCATCAGGGTCTATCGTTGTCAGCGTACCTACTGTTGTTCCAATAGGCTGATTTTCATCAATTGCTGTAGAAGTTAGTGTAATGTCTGTTGGCGCTTCATTCACATCTATTACCGTAATCGTAAATATTTTTTCAAATATGAATTCACCGCTATCTGACACTCTTACTCGTATACTGTAGCTATTTTTCGCTTCATAGTCGAACATACTTGCCGTTCGAAGTGCAGTGCCACTAATTGTGAAGTTGCCATTATCTGTAGAACCTGCACCAGCCACAAGTGTATAGGTGAATGTATCTCCTGCATCAGGGTCTACCGTTGTCAGCGTACCTACTGTTGTTCCAATAGGCTGATTTTCATCGATTATAGCAGGGGTTAATGTAATGTCTGTTGGTGCTTCATTCACATCTGTTATCGTAATTGTAAATACCTTTTCAAAAGTTGCTCCTCTATTATCGGTCACTCTTATTCGTATAGAGTAGCTATTTTTCATTTCATAGTCGAA
Source organism: Metasolibacillus meyeri (assembly GCF_003049505.1). GTDB lineage: Bacteria > Bacillota > Bacilli > Bacillales_A > Planococcaceae > Metasolibacillus > Metasolibacillus meyeri. The sequence goes on along the minus strand of NZ_PYWN01000001.1, from coordinate 50,090 downwards.
CATACTTACCGTTCGAAGTTCATTGCCACTAATTGTGAATCTGCCATTATCTGTAGAACCTGCACCAGAAACAAGTGCATAGGTGAACGTATCTCCTGCATCAGGGTCTACCGCTGCCAATGTTCCTATTACTGTATTTATAGGCTCATTTTCAGCAATATTAGCATTGCTTAATGTGATATCTGTTGGCGCTTGATTCGTATTTGTTACTATGATGGTAAATGACTTTTCAAACGTTAGTCCGCCACTGTCTGTTGCTCTTATTCGTATACTATATGTTCCATGTATCAGCGTACTTGTTGTTTGTAAAGCATCATTAACAATTGCAAAGTGCTGATTATCTGTGTCACCCTCACCAGATACAAGACTATATGTCAAGACATCCCCTGCATCAGGGTCAATTGCACTAAATGTGCCGATGGTCGTACCTGCTGGTTGATTATCATCTATTATGTTATTGTCTAGTGTGATATCTGTTGGCGCACTATTAGTTGCTGCATAGGTGATTTCTAGGGTAGGATACATGCTAGCAAGCGCAACACTTCCATCGTGTCCATATCTCAGCATTTCAATATCATTTACATTGCTAGAGATTATAAATGTCACCTTTTGCCCCTCAAGTGCTGTAGGGCTATTTAATAGTGCTGTCACATCAATTGGCACTGGAAGATAATCACCACTTGTAGATGCTCCAATTGGATAGCCTTGAGACAGGCCGTTTTTAATTTCTGGAAAATCGTTTACATTAGAAGTGCTAGATGTCCAATTATTCTCACCAATACCTACTGTCAAAGTGGTTGGAAGTCCACTATAACTTAAAATATACAATTTAAGCTCAGCAGAAAGAATTGTTTTTGTTGTATCGATACCATCAAATTGCAGAGCACCTTGTCCTTGTACATTTTCTCTTATAATAATGGAATTTTGAGAAGATTGAAGCCCACTACTTCGTTTACCTAGTTGTTCATTCGGTATTAAAGTACTTGGAGAGTTAGCCTTAACAGGTTGAATACCTAAATTAGCAAATATTAATGTTGCAATTATCACTAGCATCCATACTCGATGAATGAATATTCTCCTTAAAGAGGTATTCACCATTTCTCTTCCTCCTTCGATATATTAGTATTTATGGTCGAGCAGGATATTCCCCATCATCTATACAAATAATAAAATTCATTGCTAAAAATGGCTGTCTATTATTATGCGCTTGGTTACTACCTTGTGGTTGAAGTGCTAACGGGTTCATCGCACTTGGATTACTGAAATTCACATAGGGTTTACTTCCTGTATTGGCTGGCTCACTCCCCCAAATCGCGTTTGTTGGATTATCTATTCCTCCGGCAAAAGTCGATGAACCCTGTGCAATATGCGTATGATTAGGCATCTGATATACTTCCAGTGTCACTTCGCCTTCACCAACCTGCTCTCCTATAGTTCTTTCCGTTAACCCTGAGCCTTGCCCAAAATGCATTGGTGCGCGTCCCCTTAAATCAGGTAGCCGAAAGGTTGTTTGGCCATCTCCACCATATATCATGCCAAGAATGCTGTACAATGCTGGATTTTGTGAAATAGGAAGTAAAGTCCCATCACATAAAGCCCATCCTCTTGGCGCAAAGTTTCCTGCAAAAATACGAATTTCTCCAATATATGCATCCGCCATTTATTTTTCCCTCCTTAGTTTCTTGATGGATAAATTCCGCTTGTTGCAATACAGAAAGACAGAGCTAAATATGGTTGCATATTATTATGCGCAGCGCTCTGCCCAGCACTTGATAAAGCCGTCCCATTCATTGTCACGTTGCCACTCTGTGCATAAATGCTTTCATCACTCACTGTTCCCCATGTATTATTTTGAGGTGATGCTTGCGTAGCATTTGCTGTGTCTGCATAGGCTGTATGTGTATGTTGAGGCATTTCATTTACAGTCAATGTATGTGTCGCCTCACCGCCTGCTGTGCCATAGTTAATGCCTGCCCCTTGATGTACAGGTACTCTCCCTTGCAAATTAGGAAGTGCAAAAGTTGTTCGTCCATCCCCTCCATAAGTAGCACCTAATAATGAATAAAGAGCTTGATTTACATTTATCGGTAATAGTTGACCGTTACAAGGCAACCACCCCTTTGGTATTCGATTAAAAGCAAATAAACGTATTTCTCCTAAAAATGGTTCTGCCATTTTACTCATCCTCCTTTCAATTTTCTGTAGGGAATATCCCCCATTTTGCAATAATAAAATTGACAGCAAGTGATGGCATTATATTATTATGTGCTTGATTGCCACCCACTGGCGCTATTACACTCGTATTCATTGCTACCAGATTGCTTGTAGCATTTGCTTGATAATTTGTTACACTTGATACTCCCCATACATTATTTGCAGGTGAGCTTTCTGTTGCCGCTGTTAGTGTATTATTTGCAATTACGCTATGCGTGTGGCTTGGTAACTGATTTTGTATTAATGTAATAGACTCAGTTCCTCCCATACTTCCAAGGGGATAATTGCTACTTATATGAAGTGGTAATCGCCCTCTTAAATCAGGTAAAGCAAAATTTGTCTGTCCATCTCCACCATAGGTCGTGCCAAGCAGCACGTATAAAGCTTCATGCTCCGTTATTGATAATAGCTGCCCATTACAAAATTCCCATCCAACTGGCGCATACTGACCACTGAACATTCGAATTTCTCCTACATACGCTTCTGCCATTATTTATTCTCCTCCCTTTTTTCATTCCATTGCATCTCCACATATAATTCGTCTACACCTATCTGTTTAAAGCCCAATCGCTCATATAATTGCTTTGCGGGATTTGTCCTCAGCACCTTCAAACACAGTGGCTTCTCATCTTGTGTCACCATTTGCTGCAATCGCTTTAATACTGTCGTGCCTATTCCCTTTCCTTGATAGTTAGGCAGTATTGACAGGTCGATAAGATGTAAATATTGTTGTAAATCCTCAATTATGCATCTTCCTACCGCATTATTTTCAAATAAAATGAGCCACTGACTAGCTTGTGGGAATTGTTGGCTGTATGATGCTTGCTGTGCCTGCCATTGCATTGTTAAAAATGTATTTTGTTGCTCCTCTGTCCACCCCCACTTATCCACCTCTTGCTTTCTAGTCGAAGCATAAATTGTGAATAAAAAGGGTATATCTTCTTGTGAAATAGTTTTTAATTTTAATTGCTTTATAATCACCACCCCTTTCTTTATTTCCCAAAAAATGTTTATCCACAAATGATTATATAAAGCAAAGGTTAAAATTAGGTTAAATAATAATAAAAAATCCAAGAAATCATAAAAAAATCTTCACAACAACAAAAAAACGCTGTAAAAGCCTGATATCAGCTTTTACAGCGTTTTTTTCAATCTGTCACTATATTCCCTTTATATATTGTTGTCATTCGCTGCGATGTTCTTGCAATTGCTTCCGCAGAGCATGACGCTTCGACAAGTACCATATTGGCTAAATCTCCTATTTTTGGCCAAGCTTGTTGTCCTTTATTATCAAGTGGCTTGATGCCTCCTGTAATAAATTGCAGTGTTTCTGCTAATGCACGCTCATGCGACCATCTTGAAAGCTGTGCCAGACGACCTGCACGCTCTAAAATATCGCCATTGCCAAACGGTGACCATGAGTCAAAAATATTATCACAGCCTACCGCAACATTGACACCTTTTTTATGCAATAAGCCGACAGGTGGGAAATTGCGTCCGATTGGAGCACTTGTAATAATTGTCATACCCGCCTTTGCTAAAATATCCGCCATTCCCTCAGCCTGAGCTGAAGATATATCACCAAGCGCAAATGCATGGCTTACTGCTACTTTACCTTGTAAATCCGCCTCTACCGTTAATTCGGCCAAACGTTTTATCGTAAAAATACCTAGCTGGTCTGCATCGTGTAAATGTAAATCAATACCTGCATTGCCTTCTACCGCAAGCTCCACCATCTGCTGCAATGAACGTTCAATATCACCATCCACCATTGCTGGATCTACACCGCCGACTAATCCTGCACCTTGTCGCAGCGCTTCTCGCACTAGCTGTTTTGCCTCTGTACGCAGCAAACCATGCTGTGGAAATGCCACAATTTCATTCGATAGCCTTTTGTCAAATGTTTGGAGCGCCTTTTGTACCTGCTCTAAATTTTTTAAGCCGACTTCTGGGTAAATATCAACATGTGTACGAACATGTGTCACACCGTACTGTGAATAGCGAGTAAGCAACGTTTCTGCGCGCTCCTGTGTCGTTGTGCGTAATGTAGGTAATGCTGTTTTTTCCACTTCAAAACGTTGGAAAATATCTTTCGCCGGTGTGATAGCACGCCAATCATCACCGAGTAATGTTTTATCTAAATGACAGTGCTTTTCTACAAAGGAAGGTAATACTAATAAATTTTTGGCATCCTTTTGTGGTAAATTATCTGTTAAACGTTCCGTTGCAGGCACAATTTTTGCAATAACCTCATCCTTTATCAATAAATGAAAGTTTGCCGTTTTCGTGCCAATGATCGTTTCATCGTCCATTTCATAGCCTGTTTCTAATCGTGCATTCGTTAACCAATACATATTACCACTCCTCCCTAACAACAAAATCACCTTGATAAACAACAGCCGCGCGCTTGCTTCTACGAGCTACCGCTTCTGCCGAACAACTCGCCTTTACCAAGACAAAATTTGCTACGTCCCCAACACTTGGCCAAATGCGCTGTCCATCTGCATTTAATGGTGTAATACCACCTGTGATATAACCTAAAGTTTGTCCCAATGAACGCTCATCACTTAATCGGAAACGCTCTGCTAAAGTACTTGCCTTTTCTAAGCTATCCCCTTTACCAAAGGGTGACCAATGATCGACAATACTATCGTCCCCAAGAAATACCTCGACCCCTTTTTCCTTTAACATAGGTATTGGAATCGTCTGCCCTAAAGGTACCGATGAAGCGATTGAAATACGCTGTTGCGCTAATATTTCTGCTACTTCACTCGCCTCTGCTAAAGGAATATCCGCAAGGGCTAACGCATGGCTAATCGTTACACGTCCTTGCCATCCCGCTTCTTCTGTCAATGCTGCTAAGCGTTTAAATGTATAAATACCTAAATGGCCCCCATCATGGATATGTAAATCAATATCTGCATTTGCCTCTACCGCAATATCCATCACTGTTTGCAAAGAACGTTCCACATCACCGTCCATTGTTGCAGGGTCTACACCACCAACGAGTGCAGCACCATTTTTCATTGCTTCTCTTACAAGAGCTACGGAATCGCTACGCAATAAGCCATGCTGTGGAAATGCCACAATTTCAACAAACGTCTTATTTTTATAATTGTCAACGGCACGCAATGTTGCCTCTAAATTTTTTAAGCCAATCGTAGGGTCGATATTGACATGTGAACGAATATGCGTGGTGCCTGCGCTTAATAGTAAATCAAGCAACTTTTCGGCTCGTTGCTGTGCCACAGGTAGTAGGCGTGGTAATAGCTCCTGCTCTTCTTCGATACGTGTGATAATCCCTTTTGTAGGAATAGAAGGTGCTTTCCAAGCGCCTCCATAATAAGTTTTATCAAGATGAATATGCATATCCCGAAATGATGGAAGCATTAAACAATTTTTAGCATCATGCTGCGGCAAATTCGTTACCAAAGGCTCACTTGCTGCCATTATCTCCTGTATTTTCCCATCCTCTATACGCAAATGATAAAGTCCTGTTTTCGTTGCCACTACTGTATTATTTTCATAATAATAGCCTTGCTCTAAGCGGGCATTCGTTAGCCAATAATTCATTTTGTCACTCTCCTGCTGCTGTTAATATTTTCTCAATTTCTGTAAAACCTAGCTTACGGGCATGCTCTAGCGGTGTGATACCTTGCGCATCTGCAATATGAATATCTGCTCCATGCTCAATAAGCAATTGAACGATTTGCTGATGACGCTTACCACCATCTCCTAAAATGACCGCTTCCATTAACGCTGTCCAATGCAAATTATTAATATGGTTAACATTCGTATCACTATTTTCAAGTAACTCCTTGACAACCTCTACGTGTCCACGCTCAGCTGCTGGAATAATAGCAATCCCACCGAAGCGATTCTTAATCGTTGTATCTGCCCCTGCTTCAATCGCCAGCTTGACAATGGACAAATAGCCCGATGCCCCTGCATACAATAGGACATTATTTAGCTGTTTATCACGAATATTAATATCCGCACCACGCTCAATTAATCGTTTTACTATTTCTACTTCGTTGTTATATGTCGCTGCCATAACAGCAGTTCTTCCATTCGTATCTATCGCATTAATATTGACGCCTGCATCTATCAAAGCTAACGTCTCTTCGATATTCCCTTGCTCCGCATATTTAATCATTTGCTGCTCCAACGTCTCCACCTGCTTTTCTTCAATTTGTCCCTTAAGCTCGTATGTGACTACTTCTTTTTGTTGACATGCAGTCAGCATAATAAATGATGCTAGTACAATCGCCTGTGTTCGAATGATTGCGATAACCTCCTTTTATTTTTCTTAACAAATATGCTAGCATGGAATGAACTATATGAAAAATATTAAAAAAATTAATTTTACTTAAGATTTAGCTATATCTGAGGGGAGACGTATGATGGATATTCGACAATTACGCTATTTTATTGCCATTGTAGAGGAGCAACAAATTTCAGCCGCTGCTGAAAGACTTCACATATCCCAGCCGCCACTAAGCCAGCATTTAAAGGCGATGGAGCAGGAGCTTGATACAAAATTAATTGAACGCAACGGGCGCTTTTTTGAAGTAACAGAAGCAGGAAAAACATTATATAAATATGCTTTGCAAATGAATCAGCTAATGGAGGAAGCACAGTCAGAAGTGCGGGAAATTGGAAATGGTAGTAGTGGTACTTTGAAAGTGGGCGTAAATACATTATCCGTTTTAAAGCTTAGTGATGTACTACAGCAATTTACACAGCTCTATCCAAATGTGACATACAAAATTCAACAAAATGAATCTGCTCATTTATGTCAGCTTGTACGAGAGCGCCATGTTGAGCTGGCCTTTATTCGACTTCCATTAGAGCTTGAGGACTTTTCCGTCGTCCATCTTTATACAGAGCCATTTTATTTTATTACTGCACAAAAGCGAGTTTTCCAAACTAAAGAAATTTCCTTAAGCGATATTAACAATGAATCACTTATTTTACCGAGCACAGAAGGCTTAGGCCTGCATTATTTAATTTGGGAGGCCTTCTCTCGCCAGCAAATTCAACCGACGATTATTAGCGAATGCTCTGATATTACGCTACTGCTCAAGCTAGTTGAGGCACATTTCGGTACAGCGATTGTACCTGAAACTGTATTAAGACAGCATTATTTAAGTAACATCTACGCCTATAAAATTGACAGTAGTGCTCTCACTTCATCCATCGGCCTTATTTGGCTGAAAAATCATTATTTATCTAAAACTGCACAAAATTTTGTGGATTTGTTTAAATTAAATGGTCTTCACTAGCATTTAAAATACAAATAGCTGATAAGAAAAGCAAAACTTTTCCTATCAGCTATTTTCGCTTAAAATCAATTACTCCACGACATCTAGCGCAATTAAAGCAGATGTGCAAATTACAAGAGTAAATGCATTACTCCCTAATTAGATCTACGCTTTTGTACAAAGCCTATACTCATGCTTAATACATAACTACTGAATCACTCCATTTAGGTTGTAAAACTGTGAGAAAGCAAATAAACGCTTTCTCACAGCCTTGGCGATTCCTCAATATTCATTTCTATACTGGGGGGCTGTTCATCATAGCGATAGTTTTCCCAACGGTTTTTGGAGAATTTACGATATTTGGCTGAAACACGTTGGTCTGTGATTAAACGAGAAAAACTTTTCTTCGCTTCTGGGATATCACCTAGCCGTAAACTCAATTCTGCATATAAATATTGGATGCGTTCACTCGCTTCTTGATTGACCGCAAATGACTTACTAAAAAAATCTCTTGCCGCTAAAAGATAACGTGTCTCTGATTCCACATCATTTTTCAGTCGATAGAGCCATGCAATTTTTAAAGCAAAATTAGCCATAATTAATGCTTCTTCCATTGATGCTCGGCATACGAGATAAGCTAATTTAAAACTAATAATCGCCTCGTCAATTGTACGTTCACCACAGTAATTCATTGGCTTCTGCAACTCTTTAATATATAACTCTTCGATTAATTGCATAAAAGGTCCGTACGTGCGTGTCATAGATTTATGATAAGCATATCCGCAGTGAGGGCAAACCGCTACTTCATATAACATTGGATTTAACCCTTCGTAAACAGGCATAAAATCACTATGTTCTTCCATCACTTTATAGCGGTTAGGGCGCACTTTATATGTGGTAAAATGCTTTTTACAAAACTTGCAATCTATATGACTATCATAGTAATAAGCGTTAAATGCCACATCCATCATCCCCTTCTTTTGTTACATATAGTATAATAAAAAATCGTTCAAATTATTTAACTCATTTCTTTATATTTTAACAAGTATAAGCGAATTGGTATACTACTTTAGTATTGGTAACTACAAAAATATTATGAATTTTTCAATTCTTTCAGACAAATATATATAACAAAGGACTATTTTACCATTTAATAGTCCCGATTAATGGATTATCACCATACATAACCTTTGATTTTTTCTGCTTAACTATAAATTTCCTCACTGAAAACAAAAGTGGCTGTCTGAAAAGATTATATCTTTTCGGACAGCCTTGGACATATGAAATATTAATCAAAATATATGCTATTTGCTACTTCACTTTCGGTGTAATAAACCTTGCAGTCTCAAAATAACTTTTTAGACAGCTCTTATTAATCCCACTGCATGACAAGTAACTGCTGAATTTTGCTTACTTCTGTTTTACCTGTTTCCTTATCAATTAAAGATGTATAAAGGTGAGGAATGACCGTTTCAGCACCATTATCTAAACAAGTTTTCACAATCGAATGGACGTTTTCCACCGTAATACCACCTGTTGGCTCGAAAATTTTCAAGCCTGCCTTTGTAGCAGCCTGTGCCATCGCAGCAACTTCATCTAATCTTTTTTCACCTTCAATCGGGTAGAACTTCACGGAATGTACGCCAATTTCTGCTAGCATATTGGCCGCCATTTCACAGGAAACAGCTTCACGGTTAGCTGAGCTAATTGGTCCTGTGGAGATATACACTTTTCCTACAGTACCTGTTGGTTCAATCACGGCATTGACAACAGGCTTTTCTGCCAATTGCTCCATACGCCCTAGCGTATAGCCTGCTGCTGGGAAAATTTGATTGATGTGATCAGGCTTTGTCACAGCACTTACATTGGCTACCTTTTTCCACATTGCTGGGTCAGCCGCACCTAAACCTACAGAAACTAATACCCCGTTCTCTTGGAAGGATTGCACTTGCTGAATTGCGGCTTCTTCTGTCGGAAAATCCTTCACCATTACACCGACTAACACGCGCTGTCCTGCTACATCTGTTAATTCCTTTGCATTTTCTGCATCCTTTGCGAGTACATTAAAAATCACTTTATGCTGCAAATTCAATTTACTCACTCTCCTTTGACAATTCGAATAATTTCGTCAGCAATAATATCCTCCTGCCCCTCTAATAACGGACGGGGATCTACAGATAAAATACCGACATTGACGTAATGATGACGTAAATAAATAGCTGGATTACCTACTTCTAATAAATGCAACAGCTTTTCTGCTGAAATACCCGCCCTCTGCTCATCAACTTGAATTTGTGCACGATAAATCTCTCTTCCTGCTTCATCTTGCTTGATGGAACAAGCAAGGCCTGCTATCGCTTCAAGTCGGTTACATAAATGAGTCATACGTGCGATTTGTTGCTCCCCATTAGATGTTCGCAGTGGATATTGACGCAATGCTGTAATTAATCCTGCCATTGCTTCTTTGCCAACCTTCATTGGACGACCAACACCTTTATACTGCATCCGACATGCTTCCATCCATTCTTTTTTGCCACAAATCAAGCCTGATGTTGGTCCTTCTAATGCTTTACCACCGCTGTAAATAACGATATCTGCGCCCATCGTGATATATTTTTGAAAATCCTCCTCTGCTGCCGCATCAATAATAAATGGTAGCCCATTGCGCTGTGCGACTTCCATCATCACTTCGATGGATTGCATTCCCTTTTGCACAGCATGATGGGATTTAACATATAATAATGCGGCTGTGTTCTCCGTAATCGCTTGCTCCATATGCGCTTGTTCCACTTTATTCGCTTGCCCTACTTCAACAACATGACCTCCACCAATTTGAATCATTTGCTCAATGCTTGCTCCAAAATGAACAAGCTGCCCTTTTTGCACAATAATTTCATTGCGTAACCCTGCTGTATTTGGGATACGCTCAATCAGCGATAAATTTTCACCTGCAATGACAGCCGCTGTTGAAATAGCAATCCCTGCTGCTGCACCGCATGTTGGACAACCATCCTCAGCACCTGTGCTTTCAGCAATAACCTTTCCTGTAAACTCCATTAACTCATCAATATCGACATAATCTTGTGCAGCATCCTTTAAAGCTTGTGCAATCTCATCTGTCACTGCTGATGCACCAAGTGCTGTCATTTTACCGCTTGCATTAATAATTTCACGCAAGCCTAATTGTTTAAAAATACCCATAGTACACACCTCAACTAAGTGAAATTGGGAAGAACGCACCGAACAGCATTGCACCAAGAATCGCGCCACCTGCTACCGGCTTCTTCCATGCATAGAAAAGCGCTGCGCCAATAATTGAACCAATACCGATTGGAATTGAGGCGCTTGCTGCTGAAATAACAATTAATGGTCCCAAAAAACGCCCAGAAGTATTTCCTGCCCCCATCATAATATCTGCACCAAAAGTTGAATTTGATTGCCCTACTGTAAATTTCCGAACACCGATAATAATGTAGCCAATTGCAATCCCTAAAGCACCACCAGTTATTAATGATAGCGTAAAGGATTCCAGTGGTGCTGTAATACCTGCACCTAATAATAACGCTGGCACACCAATTCCAATACCCGTTTGCAAAGAACCACCAATATCTAAAATACCAACTAACGAACCTTCTAAAATACGAGCAAATAAAAAGCTTGCACCAAACGCAGCCGCAGCACCGTAGCCTGCTCCTTGTAGCCCTGCCTCCAGCATCGCGACAATCGCCACATCATTAAATGCACCGATACGGTATTCATAATACATATGTGTTCCAGCAAAAATGCCTGCTGATAGAAGTGCTACAAAAATAGGAAACGACCAATCCGCATACCAAAAGTTTTTATTATACAAAGTCTCTGTCGCTGTTTCTTGTTGATTTGTCATAAGCTACTTCACCTCAAATCCAATTAGTTTGTGTAAATCAATTAACCAGCCCGGTGCTTCCAAATTAAAGCTTCTAATCATTTGAATATCGAAGCCTCGGAAAAATGCACTTAATACGAATAATAAAATAACCGATATTAGCAACGTTTTCGTCACCTTTGACCAACCGCTATCATCTACACCTTTACCAATTAAAATCCCTAATACAATACCGGGCACAGCATTGCCCATCACTAAATGGGCTGCACCACCAAAAATTGTCCCCCATACACCAGAGCGTTTCCCTGCATCTAATGCTGCCAGCCAGAAAATAACAGGCATCACAGGATTAATTAATAAATTGGCTGCTGGTACAAGTACCTTAATCGCAATTGCCTGTAAAGATTCTGGGATTGTAGATGCTGTAGAATTCAGAAATGTCACAACTACTACTCCAACAACCGCACCGGCAATCGCCATTTTCTTCGGATTATGCAACGTATCTTCGGGGCGCTTGCCCTTCCTCATTAAAATCGCTGCAGCCCAGTTAGGAATAATCCGATGGTCTACATCCTGTGTAAATGCCCCTGCTGCTACAGAAGATGCCCAAGCATTAAAGAAGAAGCCTAAACCAAATGAAAAATGTGAAGCTGCATCCCCTGCACAAGCATTTAACTCACCTAATGTCCGAAAAGCACCCATCCCCTGTACTTTCGGTGCATGAAACATCCTTGCTGCCCCTGCCCCTACACCGAAGCCAACGAGTGCTCCGATAATAATGGACTTGATCACAATTTCAACAAACTCCATACAACCACCCCTTATTTATTTAGTTGATTACCTAACAACATGTTGCGCATAGTATTCGCTACTTCTGTTTTATCAAAAGCGATTTCCTCCGCATCCAGCAGAAAAACATTGACTTCTACCTCCAACACAACCTGATATTTACTGCGCTGTCTTGGGAAAAAGAATAGTAAGAAGCGCTCGGTATAAGCTGTCTCTTTTGCTTCAATAACAGATACATCAATTGGCTCAATTCTGAGAATTAAGCCTTTATAGCTCGACATAATCTTCTTTTGGATACTTCCTAACGCTTTGTTAATCGCTAACTCCTTTGATTGTCCAGTTCCTTCGACCTGTACTTTTGCTTGAAACGTTTTTTTCATCTCACATCACCCTTTGATTTTGATATATTCCTCGGTAATTCGCTTACCTAATTCCTCCACGTCCATAAAACCAAAGCCTAATACACGCTTACCGTCACGTAAAGCCGTGACCCCTTCATCAATGGAACGCATGCCATAATGACATGGGTAACCATACTTCGTTTGCGCTGTAATCGCGCCTGCTCCACCGCTACCGCAGAAGGAAATACCGATATCTGCATTTTCGGCTTGCATCACATCTCCTAAGCGCATATCTGCCCCCATTCCTGCAATAACAATGGCCTTGCCACCAGCAGCTTCAACTCCCTTTGCTACATTTTGCCCTTTCCCTAAGCGATCTCCAATTACAACAACAACTTGACTCATTTTATATTCCTCCTAATTATTTATTTTTGCTGCTTCAAAATGAATAGATAATAAGTATTTTTCATCCGCATGTAAATTTGGTAATAATCCACAAACAGCTACTGCTAGTTCGATTGACCCCTGTGATACTTCGCTAAACATCGTACTATCCAACGGCTGAATAGGCTCTTGATGGATTGAACGATAGAGCATCGCAGATAAATGAGATGCTAATGACAGCCACTGCGTTTCATCCATAACAATTGCTGACTTTGCCATAATGTCCTTTGTCTCTGCTAGTAACTCACGGCATTTTTTTGCATCGCCACTTCTTTCAATAATTTTCTCCATATCTAACGCTGTCATTGACGAAACACCACTCTTCCATTTCTTACGGTTATTTTTGGCTGTAATACATGATTTGCAGTTAAAACTACGCCCTCTGAATCTACTAGATTTGTTCGTTCATCCTGCAATGTAAAAATTGTTAAATCGGCCCGCGTACCATTTTGTAATGTGCCTTGCTCCGTTAAGCCGATTGCTTTTGCTGCTCGAATCGTCACAGCCCGTACTACTTCTTCTAATGTGAAACCTAACTCCAAAAGCTTGGACATTGTCAGCATTAAGCTTCCTACTGGATGATCATAATTATTCAAATAAATATCCGTACTAATTGAAAATGGCTCTGTATAGTTTTCTTTAAATTTCTGCAAAGTTTGATAGCTAAAGCTCGATGTGCCATGCCCTACATCAAATAATACGCCGCGCTGTAACGCCTCGGTCGCCTCAGCAAGCAAATACCCTTGTTCATTTAAAATGCCATGCTTTTTGCCGTGAAACGCATGTGTGACAATATCACCTTTTCCTAATAACGGAAACACTTCATTTAAATAAGGGGGCGGATTCCCAATATGCACCATAATCGGTTTATGCAATGCACCCGCAACGAATCGCGCATGCTTCAATGGCGCAATGCCCTGCTCCTTCACAACTGAGCCACTCATCCTTGCCTTCAGCCCAACAATTTGTGGCTCACGTACAAAAATTTCCGTTGCTTCCTCCACGCTCATTAAATTTGTCGGATCTGCCAATTCAGACAGCCCAGCCCCTAAGCCATCCTTCGCAATATTCAAAAATGCTAAAACCTCTGTGTCACTTTGCTGTATAACTGTTTCCTTTAATAGCTGATAGTTCGCACAACCCGAACTACCTGCGTCAACGATTGTCGTCACCCCTTGCTGGATGCCTACAAGGTCCGCTTCAATTCCTAATGTTGTTGCACCCTTGAAAACGTGGACATGTAAATCAATAAAACCTGGCGCAATGTATGCTCCCTCTGCATCAATATAGTTAATAGCTGTACCTTGCTCCAACACGTCTTTACTATCGGCTAATTTACCTTCGATAATGCCTATCTCTCTTTGTTCAATGCCCTTCTTCTCTGGATCAATGACAAATCCATTTTGAATAATCGTATAATTACTCACATGCTCACCTCCTATTTTAAATATTGTAAAAGTGCCATAAGTTCAGACCTTTGCACGGTCACTTGTAATCGTTCAAGCATTTCACTCAATTTTTGTATATCGCTATGTTGCTTATCTGTTAGCGATTGATTTGTATAAAGAAAGTCATCATATTGTTTATCAAAATAACTGCGATGCACCATTAAAAAAATATGGAATTGTAATGCTTGTTTGCGCTCTTCTTGAATATCCTCTTGAAATGCGATTGAAATTTCATGAAATATTTCAAAGCCTTTTATAATCATTTCCAAGCTCACTTGCTCATGCTCTTCATTGCCTGAACGCTGATGATGATATGGCATATTAGGCTGATAGGAAGGGCTATCTTTCATAAATGCCTTCACGTGCTCTCGGATTGCTTCAATATCTCGCTTTGTCGGAATAGCCTCTACAACAATTACAGGAATATTCGATTGAATTGGAAAAACGCTAATGATCAAATCGACTTGCTCTCGTTTGCATAACTCTTCCACTTCCATAATCGAACAGTAACCAACAATTTCAATATCTTGAATTTCCTTTTCTACCCTCGTTTTAATAAGGCGTGCAACTCCTCCACCTGTAGCACAAACATATAACCCTTGCACTTTGCGTTTTGTAGCAAATGTATTTTCATAGGAACTTAAAAAATGCAGTGCAATTAACGAAATAAAGGCATCATGATTAATAACAGCAGATAAACCGAGATGTATTTGACAAGCTTCTGTAATGTTTTTGAACAATCTAGGGTAATCTGCTTTTATTTCATCTGCAAAAGGATTTACTTCTGATACATTGAATACACCTTTGTTTAACCGTAAAGATAAATGTGCAAATAAGCGGTTAAATAATTTCGGGTCCTTGCTATAATCCATTCCTTCCTTTTTACTCACATATTGAATAACCTGATTCGTTACAATCGTTAAATCAATGCCTCTCGCATCTTTCGCAATATCACCTGATAAGTATAAAAATTCATTATGTAGCAACGGTAACTCTAGCTCTGTCAAAACATTTTCCATCAAAGCTAACATGAATAAAGAGACATCATCCGTATATAAGTTTTTATTGAGAACTCGGTAGCCATCAATGGTTTGACCCTTCTCCAAGCGCACAATAGAAATTGTCAGACGAATTAATAGCAAAATTAAATCAGATTGGTGGAATAGCTGTGCAATAACTGGTGTATATAATTTTTTTAGATGTCGCTCTGCTATTTTGAACATCGAAAGCAGCGTTGTATCCATTAAAAATTTCTGCTCCGATTCCCCTTCATTTGTCGTAATCCGTGTCATAATTTGATAAATTTCATAGTTTGTTAAATTCGTATAAATAAGATGCTCCATAAATAGTCGCATATTCAGCTCTGCGCCTATGAATCGATAACCTTTACGCTTCATCCGTTCAAGCTGTATCATCCATGGTTCAACATACTCACTCACAAAATTCATATCATTTAAAATTGTATTGCGGCTCACTTGCAAATTTTCAGCTAAAGTATTTGCTGTTATATAATCTTGACTTAAAAACAATGTTACTAAAATTCGCTGCAATCTAACGTTTTGATCAGGACTTTGCCTCCATCTCTCATCACCAAGCAACTGCTGTAATGCTTTGTTGCGCATTCGATCATCACACGTCACCCACAGTCCTTTATTTGGCTGAGCATGTACAGTAATTTGCTGAAGCTGAAACCATTGCTTCACATGCTCAAGATCATATTTAATCGTCCTTGTGCTAACAGTAAAGTCCTGCGATAAATCCTTTATTTTCATAGGTAATTTCGTTTCAAGAAGCTTAATCGCAATTTTCAGCTCTCTTTCACTCAACATCATCTCATCACCACCCCTATGAATAAAAATACTAGAAATCGCTTACATAAACTTATTTTAGTCAGTATTTTCTGAATATTAAAGACCAAATGCTTTCCCTCCAAATGGTGAAGTAATTTTCATTGAGTAAACGAAAAAGCTGTCTAAAAAGTAAGCAAGTGCTCTACTTTCTAAACAACTTTTCATTATGTATCAATGTTATAGCATTTAAAGTAAATTTACGATAGGTATATATACTGAACAATACTCCTATTGATTCACAATCACTTATCTTGACAAATGGCGAGAACCTCCCACTGATTGAAGGCTCTCTTTAGGTTTGATTATATTGAGTAAAAAATATACTTTTTCGGCAATTATTTATATGATAAAATTGAAAATAATTCGCTTTACGCTGTAATATTTCAAACATGTTGGTTATGTAAATATTGGCTATTAATTAACGTGCTTTGTAGAGGAAAATGCTTTTTATAAAACACATACTCGTTGATAGCGGTGGCTCTGACAGAAATAGTTCAAGTCTTTTATTATTAGTCTGTGGAAAGCGTCCACCCCAAGCTAATTAACACACATGATACTATTTAACGGAGCAATAGGAGGTACCATCCATGAAACCTTATATATTCAAACAAGCCTTTTGCATTATTACATTAATTATTTTTACTTATGTAACACATTCTTATATTCAAAATAAAACAATCCAAATTGAAAATAATACCCTTAAAGGCATTATTCTAGTTTTGGCGGCTGCGCTACTTCTTTTTATATGCAATCAACTTTTGTATAACTATGGTCAAAAAGAAACAAAGTTTATGCAGCATAAACTTTGGGATAAAATGTTTATTGTTATTTTCATTTGGTTAGCTATTTCATTTGTAGTATTTATTTTATTATTTTTCACTACATCGTTACAGCAAATATTTATGACACACCCGTGGATGATGCTAATTATTGTGTATTATTTCTTATTTTTTATCAACCTTTTTGTATTATCAATTATCCATCTAGCAGTAGATCGCTCCAGCAAATTGGAACGAAAATTGCTATTCACTTGGACAAGCTCCACACTGCTTGTTGCGGTTATTTTATTTATGTTTCCAACAATTTAGGGAGCTGTCATTGAGACGCCCCCTTTTCGCTACATTAAATTTCCCTTCAATTTTAATAGCAATTACATCATCAAAGGCATATAAAACTCCACATACTAAAGTATTCGCATTTTGATTTTAATAATTTATATATTTGATAACTCTTATGATTCCTATAAAAACAATTAATACCAACAGTAATTTTTTTCATAAGTTCACCTGCCTTTCAAAATAAATATCATGATATAAAGTGAACCTTCGATCAGTGGGAGTCTTATAGCCTGTTAATACGGGATAAATTCGAATTTATTCATTTACCAATTTTCATTTTAAATGCTCCACTATATTTTTCCATACAAAAAACACCCTGAAAGTTAGATTTTTACTCTAACTTTCGGAGTGCAGTACCCTTCCTACAGCCTTTTTCATAAATTCAGTGAATTCCTCTGTCTTTTTTCACTTTTTTAATCAATGCATAATATCTCGATTTATTGAATGGTTTTATAAAAATAATGGATATAGAAAGGAGCACACATAGAATTAATGAAGTATAAAAAACTACGATTATTAATTGCTTACCATGCAGATATTTAGGATACATCTGTAATATCAATGTGCTTATCAATAATACCAAAACCCATCCGGGGAGAATTTGGATAAAAAAATCAGAAGTCTTCTTTTTTGTAAAAATGAAAATAACATTAAATAAGTAATAACAACCTAGAACAAATAGTATTAAGGTTGTGGAGCTAATAATGATTGACATATTAATTTCCTCCACATCTATTATGATAAAATAAATATTGCAAATACTACCATTAAGCTATGGGCAACCACTCCTTACAAATAAGAGGGCTGCGTATAATATTTCATTTATTTTTTATTACTTTAGTGATTACTAAATCTGCAAACCAGAAATTCACACCTGGATATAAGCATATAAACATTAATTTAATTAGATAGAATTCATTGGTTAAATACTCATAAGTTAGCATGTCAGAATTCAATAAACTTAGAATAATAACAGCTACTATACAACCTGTCGCTATATGTAAAATAAGCGATACAAAGTTTTTATTTTTTATGGTCACAATAACTCTATCAATTATTATAGAGGTAGGAATACCTATTACAATAATAAATGGGGCAACATATACTAAAGAAAATACCAAAATTAGTATGAGGCTACTAACCAAAGAAAACAGTATATTGCCATGAGTGCCATGAGTGACATTCGTATCCATTACAATTACTAAAAATCCAATATTAAATATGACTATACAAGCTGTTAGGAATTTTCTTTTTAAAACATGTTTCACCGTAATATCTCCTTAAAATCGAGAAGCATTCTGTATAACACTAAAACAAAATTCCTCATTTTTCCAAAATACCGTTGTCGCAATTGATAATAAGCACACACCATATAATGATGATAAATGTTTATTGTTATTTTCGCGCTGGTTTTGTTATTGCGGGCGAATTTCACACTTGGTTGGGCGAAAAGCGCACTTCGTTGGGCGAATCCGAACTTTTTTCCTAATAAATTAACCGGTAAACAATCTCATCATCAATCACACGTCCATCTGGTTCAAAGCCGAGCTTTTCATATAACCTTCTCGCTAAGTGATTCTCTGGTTCAAAGCTTAAGTAAATGACATGGTGATTCACGTCTTTCTTAATATGTACAATTAGCTTCTCCATTGCTGCTTTGCCATAGCCTTTTCCTTGAAATTTTTCATCAATCATTAAACGATAAATCCAATATTCATGGTCATCCTCATCCATACAGTACATCACAAAGCCTACAAGCACTTCTTCTGCATAAATCGCTAGACAAATACATTCTGGATAGGCTTTTGCCTGTGCTAATGAAAATAAATTAGAAGCAACGAAATCTTTTTGTTCTTCTGCCACATTTAAATCAATAACATCCCAAAAGTTTTTTCTATCTATTTCTTTAAATTGAATCATCTTATCTCCCTCCCTTTGGAAATATTCGCTATAGTAAGAAGAATTTCCTGCCTAAAAAAGCTCCTATAAACAATAACAATCGTTTACGGGAGCTTCATTCACTTTAGCCAAAAGCTAGAGCTGTTTTGATTTGGCAGCAGTTCTCAGCATTTGGTTGTGGAGTGTTAGCTCTGTTTCCCCATTTACTTGAGATTTTTGCTGCTTGTTTCTCGTCCAGTTCTGGTGGATCTTCTGAGATTTCAGGTCTAATTCGTCCTTCTTGCTCATTCGTTCCGCCTCCTTCTGTACAAAAGTGAAATCTCTACTAGTATGCGCTTATTTGATGCGAATAATCACACCATCAGAAGATTCCTTCGCTTCTTTCACTACTTTATAGCTGACATAGCCGCTTGCTTTTTCGAAGTCGCGGAAAATTGTTTTTTCCTCCGCCTGTGAAGGGATAACTTCCTTGAAGCGACGATATTTTGCCATGATTTCCTCACGCTTAATGCCTTTTTCATAGGCTGCCTCGACAACTTCAAAAAAATGTACAACGTCAACCATTTCCTCTGTTGTCCAGTCTGTTGATAGTGGATAAGAATATTCCATTTGGATAACCTACCTTTTCATTATTCGCTCCATTTTACACGAATTGAGGCAGCTTGTGCAACCATGCGCTCAATTAGCTCAGCAACTGTTGGCACATCTTGAATTAAGCCTGCTACTTGCCCCGCCCAGCCAAAGCCTTCCGCGCTCTCACCATCATAAATAAAGCGTTGATTTGCTTTGCCACTAATAAAATCTTTCAATGCTTCATATGTTGGCGTTTCGCTTTCAACTTGTAAAATGCGCTCCGTAAACTCATTACGCAATGCGCGTGCTGGTGCACCAATTGAACGCTTTATCACAGTCGTATCATATTCCGCACTGTGTAAAAGTGCCTCTTTATATGCGTTTGAAGCATGTATACATTCCTTTGTCGCAATGAAGCGTGTTCCCATTTCGATTCCCTCTGCACCAAGTGCGTGTGCTGCCATCCAACCACGACCATCACCAATGCCACCTGAAGCGATTACAGGAATAGAAACATGGTCTACTACTTGCGGTACGAGCACCATTGTGCCAACATCATCACGCCCCAAATGACCACCACCCTCTTGTCCAACAACCATGACAGCATCTGCGCCAAGTTCCTCCGCCTTTTGTGCTTGGCGACGTGCTGCTACAAGTACAAGTTTTTTACATGGTGCATCTTGTAGTATTTCAAAAATCGGTGCTGGATTGCCACCTGTAATCGTGACAACAGATACTTCCATTTCGGCTGCAACCTTCACCATATCCTCATAGTCTTTCCCATGCTGACCGATTGCATAATTAACTCCGAAAGGTTTATCTGTTAATGTACGAACCTTTTCAATTTCTCTGCGCAAATCATCGGGCGTCGCCAAGCTCATTGCAGTAATTTGTCCAAGCCCTCCAGCATTGGATACAGCCGCAGCCAAATCAGCATAAGCTAAATAAGCTAGTCCCCCTTGAATAATTGGATACTTAATATTTAAAAGCTCCGTGACACGCGTCTCCCATTTCACAAAAAATCCCCCTTTATTTCCCCGGAAATACTATAAAAACAACATTGCAAACAATGGACAAATAAATGCCCCTAACACAGCGCTCAATCCCATTGCCAGCGAACCAATCGATACATCCTTTTCCCCATACTCTGTCAATTTCGATACACCTACACCATGTGAGGCACTTCCCATTGAGACACCTCGACTAATCGCTGTGTCAATTTGCGCTAATTTATAAACAGCTGGTCCTAACAAGGCACCTGTAAAGCCTGCAATCATAACGAGCAGTGCAGACAGTGGCACAATACCGCCAACTGTTTCACTCACCTGCATGGCAATTGGTGTTGTTAAAGATTTTGGTAATGCCGTTAACATAAATGCATGTGATGCCTTAAAGCCTTTTAGCAATAAAAAGACACTAATTAACCCTGATAACATCGCAACAAATAGGCTTGAAAGTATCGAATATTTATATTGAAAAACAAGTTTGCGCTGGTTATACAATGGATACGCTAAGGCAACAACGGCTGGTCCTAACATTTTATGAATCCATTGACCACCTTCCATATACGTAGCATATGGGATTTTAAATAGTAAAAGTACAGCAATAAGTGTAAGTGCTGTCGTTAAAATTGGCAGCAAATAAGGCTTGCTCCATTTTGCATAAAGTCTTTGATAAATTAAAAATAAAGCAACTGTACCAACGATGGCGAATAATGCTTGCATTTTATTGCTCACCATCCTTTACTGCAGTCTCTTTCTTCTCAATCCACTGACTCCATTTACCTGTCAATGCAATTGTCAAAAGTGTGCTTATAATAACAGCTAAAATTAAGTAAAGCCCTGCCTTTGAGAGAAGCTCTGGATGATCTACTACGCCAACTGTTGATGGAATAAAAAATAGTGTTAAAAAGGCTAAAAAGAACGTTGCGCCATCTTGAATATATTGTATCTTTATTAGCTTAAAATATAATGATAACCATAATAAAATAAGTCCAATAATGCTAGCTGGAATAAAAATGCCCGTTATATTTACAATGATAACGCCTAAATAATAATAAATTGTCAATATGCCGATTTGGGCAATTGTTCGTATAATTTGCATAACAAAGACCTCTTTTCTTCCCTCATATTGTACGACTTCCGAAATAATCTGTCTATAAGGGATGAAAAGAAAAGGTGGCGCTACAATGCCCCACCAGAACCACCATCAATATTTATTGAAGTACCTGTCACATAAGACGAAGCATTCGAGGCTAAAAATGTAATCACATTTGCTGCCTCTTCAGTGTCACCAATACGTCCTAATGGAATCGCTTCGCCTACTTTTTGCGAATATTCTTCCCATGTTAAGTTAGGTGCATCATTTTTCCAGCGTTTTTCAATTTGATCACTGCGAATTAACCCAATACAAACAGCATTAACACGAATATTATATTTCCCTAAATCCTTGCTCATCGCCTTCGTTAAAGCAAGCCCTGCTGCACGGCTTACAGTTGTCGGTAATGAAGATGCTGGCGGTGTTTTTGCCAAGACTGCTGTGACATTAATAATAGAGCCACCACCAGCTGCTTTCATATGTGATAATGCTGCCTTTGAACAATGAACTGCACCGAATAGCTTTAAATCTAAATCGCTCTGCCATAGTTCGCTACCTACTTGCTCAAACGAATTAGCAGATGCTGTTCCTGCATTATTTACTAAAATATCAAGTCGTCCGAAATGCTCTACCGCTTTTGTTACAACTTCTTGACATTCCTTTTCCTTTGTCATATCCGCAGGCACAATCAAAACTTGTGCTCCTGTTTTTTCCTTAATAGCTGCAGCTGCCACCTCTAAATGCTTTTCACCACGCGCACAAAGTACAACAGACGCTCCCTCCTGCGCAAGCTGCAATGCTGTATAATAACCGATACCTTTACTTGCCCCTGTTATGATTGCTACTTTCCCTTGTAAACCTAGTTCCATTCCCGATTGCCCCCTGTCTTATCATCTCCATCTATAATTATATGAAAATTCCGTAAATATTTCATCTATTTAGGTTGAATTGTGTAGAAATTGTGTGTGTGCCTGGCACCCATACAATTAAAAAAACCCTTTGCCGAAAAGGGCAAAGGATTTTTTAATGCTTATTTTGTTACGATATGGATTGGGTTGCCTAGTAATACTTCAGCAGCTTCCATTGTAATTTCACCTAATGTTGGATGTGCGTGAATTGTTAATGCGATATCTTCCGCTGTCATACCAGCTTCGATTGCAAGACCCATTTCAGCAATCATATCAGATGCACCTGCACCAACGATTTGAGCGCCTACTAATAAGCCATCTTCTTTGCGAGCAACAAGTTTTACGAAACCTTCTGTTGCGTTTAATGCTAATGCACGACCATTTGCAGCGAATGGGAATTTAGCAGCAGTTACTTCTAAACCTTCCGCTTTTGCTTGTTCTTCTGAATAACCAACTGTTGCAAGTTCTGGATCTGTGAAGCACACAGCAGGAATTGCTAAGTAGTCTACTACAGAATGCTCGCCAGCGATTGCTTCAGCAGCTACTTTTCCTTCGTAAGATGCTTTATGTGCAAGTTGGTAACCTGGAACGATATCACCGATTGCATAAATGTTTGGAATTGAAGTACGGCATTGTTTGTCAACGTCAATCAAGCCACGATCAGCAAATTTGATGCCCATTTCTTCAAGACCCATTTCATCAGTATTTGGACGACGACCTACTGTTACTAATACGTAATCAGCTTCAACCGTTTTTTCTTCTCCGCCTACTTCATATGTTACCACAACGCCAGTGTCGCTCTCTTCAACACCTTTAGCCGATGCGCCAACTACTACTTCAACGCCTTTTTTCTTTAAGCCTTTTTTCACGATTTGTGTCATTTGCTTTTCGAAACCAGCTAAAATGTCTTTACCGCCCTCAATAATTGTTACTTGTGAGCCAAGGTTTGCATAAGATGAACCTAGCTCTGTACCGATGTAACCACCACCGATGACAACTAATTTTTCAGGTACTTCTGGTAAAGAAAGTGCACCTGTAGAGTTAATAACGCGCTTTGTAAATTTGAATGTTGGAATCTCAATTGGACGAGAACCCGTTGCTAAAATAGCGTTTTTAAATGTGTAAGTTTGAGCAGAATCTTCATTAATTACACGAACAGTGTTCGCATCAACAAAGTATGCTTCACCTTTTACGATATCTACTTTATTTCCTTTTAATAAACCTTCAACGCCGCCAACTAATTTCTTTACAACGCCATCTTTGAAAGCTTGTGCTTTTGCCCAGTCAAGCTTCACATCTGTTGCTAGGATACCCATATCATCAGAGTGTTTTGCTTGCTCATAACGGTGACCTACAGAAATTAATGCTTTTGATGGGATACATCCAACGTTTAAACATACGCCACCTAAGTTACCTTTTTCTACGATTGTCACTTTTTGACCTGTTTGTGCTGCACGAATTGCTGCTACATATCCACCAGGGCCTGCTCCTACTACTAGAGTATCTAATTCGATTGGGAAATCTCCTACTACCATATTTTACGCCTCCATTAATAATAAGTCTGGCTCACTTAGCAAACGCTTTAAGTAATTTAATGCATTTTGCCCAGTTGCCCCATCAATCATGCGATGGTCAAAGCTCAATGATAATGCTAACACAGGTGCAGCTACAATTTCACCATTTTTTATTACAGGTTTTTCTGCGATACGCCCGATTCCTAGAATTGCAACCTCTGGATGGTTGATTACTGGCGTAAACCATTGTCCACCAGCCGAACCGATATTCGTAATTGACATCGAAGCACCCTTCATTTCTTGTGGTGCTAATTTACCTTCACGTGCTTTTACAGCTAAGTCATTAATCGAGTTAGAAATAGCGAATAGTGACTTACGGTCAGCGTGTTTAATAACTGGAACAAGCAAGCCTTTTTCTGTATCTGCAGCAATACCAATGTTGTAGTAATGCTTTTGAATTACTTCTTGCGTTGCATCGTCTAGTGAACGATTGAATTCTGGGAATTCACGTAATGTGGCAATTAACGCTTTCACTACATATGGTAAGTATGTTAATTTCACACCTTTTTCCGCTGCCATATCTTTGAATTTTTTGCGATGCGCTACAAGTGCTGTTACATCCACTTCATCCATTAATGTAACATGTGGTGCTGTTTGTTTTGAATGTACCATTGCTTTCGCAATCGCCTTGCGAATACCTGACATTTTCTCGCGTGTTTCCGGGAAATCACCTTCTAATACAACAGGTGCCACTTGTGGTGCTTCTACTGTAGCCTCTACTGTTGTTTCTTCTACAGCTTGAGCTGGCTCAGCAACAACTTCTTGTCCACCTGCTAAGAATTTCTCGATATCCTCTTTTAATACGCGACCATTTTTACCAGAACCAACGACAGTGCGAATGTCTACGCCTTTTTCACGTGCATATTTACGCACTGATGGCATGGCAATAATGCGTTTATTATCCTCTACTTTTGCCGTTTCTTCAACAGGTGCTTTTTCTACTGGTTGACCAGCTTCTGCTGTTGCTTGCACTTGCGCCTCTGTTGTAGCTTCTGCTGCATGCTCGTCACCTTTTAATTTTAAGTCTTCATAACCTGGTGCATCGAAACGAATTAATATGTCTCCTACGACTGCTACTACACCTTCTGCTACTAATACTTCTTCTACTGTACCTTCTACTGGAGATGGAATTTCAACGACTGCTTTATCATTTTGTACTTCACATAAAATATCGTCTTCTTTTACTTGATCGCCAGCTTTTACGAACCACTTTACGATCTCGCCTTCATGAATTCCTTCCCCAATGTCTGGTAAACGGAAATTAAATGCCATATTTGTCACCCTCACTTCATTAGAATGTTAAAACTTTTTTCGCCGTTTCCATTACATCTTTATATGTCGGTAACCATACACCTTCCGCTTGTGGGAATGGATAAATTGTATCTGGAGCTGCTACGCGTAAAACTGGCGCTTCTAAGCTTAAAATAGCACGTTCTGTAATTTCTGCTACAACGTTTGCTGCAATACCTGCTTGTTTTTGCGCTTCTTGCACAACAACTGCACGGCCTGTTTTTTCAACAGAAGCGATAATTGTTTCGATGTCTAAAGGCTGAACTGTACGTAAGTCAACAACTTCTACTGAGTAACCTTCTTTTTCTAATTCTTCTGCTGCTTTTAAACTTTCATGTACCATTAAACCGTATGCAAAAATAGATAAATCTTTCCCTTCACGTTTCACATCTGCTTTGCCTAATGGAATTGTGTAAGATTCTTCTGGCACCTCTTCACGGAATGAACGGTAAAGCTTTAAGTGCTCTAAGAAAATAACTGGGTCATTATCACGAATTGATGAAATTAATAAACCTTTTGCATCATAAGGTGTTGATGGAATAACAACTTTTAAGCCTGGTTGCTGTGCCATTAAGCCTTCTAAACTATCAGAGTGCATTTCTGGTGTGTGTACACCACCACCAAATGGCGAACGGATTGTTACTGGCGCACTGTACGTGCCGCCTGAACGGTAGCGTAAGCGTGCTAATTGTCCGCTAATTGAGTCCATTACTTCATAAACGAAGCCGAAAAATTGAATTTCTGGTACTGGGCGGAAGCCTTCAAGAGCTAAACCGATTGCTAAGCCCCCGATTCCTGATTCTGCAAGTGGCGTATCGAATACTCGATCCACACCAAATTCTTTTTGTAAGCCTTCCGTTGCACGGAATACCCCACCGTTTACACCAACGTCTTCCCCGAAAACTAGAACGTTTTCATCGCTCTGTAATTCGCAACGTAGTGCATCCGTAATCGCTTGAATCATCGTCATTTGTGCCATAGCTTATTTCGACTCCTTCTCTTTATAAATTGCATACTGTTCTTGTAAGTTATATGGCATTTCACCTGCATGCATATTTTCAATTAGTTCAGTTACTTTTTGTTTTGGCGCTTGGTCAGCTATTTTAACTGCTTCTTTAATTTCTTCCTTCGCGCGCTCGATTACTTCCTCTTCTTTTTGCTCAGACCATAAGCCTTTTGCTTCTAAATATTTGCGGAAGCGCACGATTGGGTCTTTTGCTGCCCATTCATTATCCGTATCTGCTGTACGGTAACGTGTTGGGTCGTCCCCTGCCATTGTATGTGGACCATAACGGTAACACATTGTTTCGATTAATGTTGGTCCTTCACCATTAACAGCGCGCTCACGTGCATCACGTGTTGCTACATATACTGCTAATGGGTCCATACCGTCTACTAGCACGCTTGGAATACCTGCTGCAATCCCTTTTTGAGCGATTGTTTTCGCAGCTGTTTGTAATTCACGTGGTGTTGAAATTGCGTATTGGTTATTTTGTACGATGAAGATTGCTGGTGATTTGAATGCACCTGCAAAGTTAATTCCTTCGTAGAAATCACCTTGTGATGAACCACCATCACCTGTATACGTAATGGCTACTGCCTTTTTGCCTCGTTTTTGTAAGCCAAGTGCAACACCAGCCGCTTGAATATATTGTGCACCAATAATAATTTGTGGCGCTAAAATGTTGACACCTTCTGGTACTTGGTTACCAATAAAGTGACCGCGGCTAAATAAAAAGGCTTTCGATAAAGGTAAACCGTGCCATACGAGTTGTGGCACATCACGATAGCCTGGTAAAATCCAGTCTTCTTTTTCAAGTGCAAAATGAGAAGCAAGCTGTGATGCTTCTTGACCAGCTGTTGGTGCATAGAAACCTAAACGCCCTTGACGGTTTAATGAGATTGAGCGTTGATCTAAAATACGCGTATAAACCATACGTGTCATTAATTCAACAAGCTCTTCATCCGATAAATTTGGATTTGCTTCCTCATTAACAATTTGTCCTTCTTCATTTAAAATTTGGAACATCTGAAACTTATCTTCAATTTCATGTAATGTTGCTGTTGGATCAAATTTGTTTAAAATATTTTCACCCATCTGTAGTACAACTCCCTTTCAACTGTATTAAAAAATAATCAATAATTATTAGTACAACAAATTCTTCTCCTTGAGTATAAATAATAAAATTGTATCGGTCAATCTTTTGTTTCTCTTTATTAGACACATTCCTTCAAAATTCGACACTGGTAAGTGAAAACGCTATCTCTGTTATACATTAGTATGAATTCTGTATTATAACAAGTTACATCAACACTTGTAATAAGCTTTTCAATAGCCTGTAAAATTTATCACCCATTGCTTATCATGCACTTTTTTTATTAAATCAATTACACTTCAACTAACTGTCGTCCAGATTTTTTCAAGCTGATGAATGGAAATTCCCCCAAAACCTTTACCCTACTTAATGATTAACTAAACTGCCTTTTGAACTACCCCCACTTTCACTACGTTTAGAAGTGGGAGATTCCTAAGAACACCTACGTCACCGAAAGTTTTGATTAGGCTAGCCCCGTAGCTCCTACGGTTAGAAGCCTGGTTTGGATAACTTGATTTTGTTTCCTACAATCGCGATATTACCATTCGTGTGCTTTGTTGTGTAGGATTGTACTTGATTCTTTTTCGACTTGAAACGTGGGGCTTTATTCTGTTTCTTGAAAAATCGTGCATACGAATCCGCAAGATTTTTAAGTGAGGATTGGAGCGCAATGCTATCTACTTCTTGCAACCATACGCATTCCTTTTTTAACTGCGTTAATTCGGCAGAACATGCATGATAAGTTAATCCTTTGCCTGTTTCCTTGTAGGTCTCGTTCCAACGTGCTAAAAAGCAATTAAATACGAAACGCGAACAGCCAATCGTCTTTGCGATGAAGCTTTCTTGTTCTTTGTTTGGGTAGATACGGAATTTGTAGGCTTTGTTCACCAACATGGATTTTCACCTCCACCAAAAAGGAATGTACGTTCTCATTATAATCAATTGACCTACTTTTTGGCTAGCGCCAACCGCCATTCATCTCCCACTTACTCATTGAGCGATGCCCGATTCATTCCTTGAAGTGGGCGGCTTCTGTCGGAAAACGATAAATTTCGAGCTTTTGACATTGAACAGCGGATGACATGTTGTATACTAAAGAAAGAGTTTAAATAGAGAAAGGAAGCTTTTTATGATTTTAATGGAACATATTGTACGTGAAGGTCATCCCATATTACGCACTCGTGCTGAGGAAATGACATTTCCATTAACTGAGGAAGACCGCAAGCTAGCTGCAGATATGCTACAATACTTGATCAATAGTCAAGATGAGGAAGCTGCTGAAAAATATGATTTACGTCCAGGTATTGGCTTAGCTGCAAATCAAGTCAATAGCTCGAAGCGTATGTTCGCCCTACATTTAACTGATGATAACGGGGAGCAACTTAGCTTTGTGGCAATCAATCCGAAAATTGTTAGCCATTCTGTTGAGCAAACTTACATCGAATCTGGTGAAGGCTGTCTTTCAGTTGATCGTGCTGTACCTGGCTATGTCCCTCGCTATGCACGCATTACTGCTAAATTCAAAACAGTGGATGGTGAAGAGAGAAAAATGCGCTTTAAAGGGCTACCTGCTATTGCATTCCAACATGAACTTGACCATTTAAATGGCATTCTGTTCTACGATCACATCAATGAGCAAAACCCTTTTGCGGAAATACCAGACGCCACACCTTTTATTAGAGAATAAAGTGAAGTTAACAGTGGGGATTTTCTTCATTCTCCACCCTTCACTTCAAGTTCTATAACCTGCTGCTGTCGCGTTGCTTTCGATACATGCTTATAGGGTAAAATTCCACTTCAATTAATCCTACATGGAGCTAAAGTACTTTTACACTTTGACTCCATGTATTTTTTTATTTAACCTAATTTTAACCTACGTCTTTTATAATGAATACAGCATGGTAATAGGAGGTGTTGAACATTGAAAAATCACATTATTTTACAAACGAATCAAGGTTGGCACTTACAACGAATGTATATCGATAAATTTCATAATCGAATGCTTGTGAAAAGTATTCACCAAAACTCCGCTGAATATCGAGCCCGATTAAATTATGAATTTTCTTTATTTTCTAATAATATAACCCCTTGGTTATTAAAGCCAATTGCTGTTGACTATATCGACCAACGCTATGGTCTTATTTATGAAGATTTTGATGGTATTGCGCTGATTAACTTTAAAAACATGACGATATCGCAATTTTTACAAGTAGCTATTGAGCTCAGCAATATTTGTATTAGCCTGCATCAAAATCAAATATTATTTTTAGCATTCAATCCGTACCATATTTTAATCCACCCCGATTCCTTAAAGCTAAAACTATTAAGTAGTGACACAAGTATGAAATATGCAATTGGGGCTTCGATTGTACCAGATAGTATACAACCACATTTACAACAACTTCCATACTACGCACCTGAGCAAACGGGAAGATTAAATATGGGCATTGACTATCGGGCAGACTTATATGCACTCGGTGCAATTTTTTATCAATTATTAAGTGGGGCACCCCCATTTACTGGACAAAATACAATCGATATCATCTACAATATTTTATCGAAAAAGCCTGCACCCTTATTAACAACACAGCATAAAAACCTGTTTGCTATTTCTCGAATTATTGAAAAGCTACTCGAAAAACATCCCAGCGCTCGTTATCAAAGTGCGGTTGGCTTAAGAGAGGATTTACTTATTATTCAAAAAGCACTTCTTGCAGATGAACAGCTTGAAGATTTCGATTTAGGTACCGAAGATATTACATTGTTCCCAACATTGACGAGCAAGCTATACGGCCGTGAGCAGCAAACAGCAACGCTTATCCATTTATTTGAGCAAGTAACCAATGGTGACAAAAAAGTGGCGCTTATATCTGGAGAAGCCGGTGTGGGAAAATCACAACTTGTTTACGGTTTAAAAGGAGAAGTAGCAAAAGCAAAAGGCTATTTTATTGAAACAAAATATAATCAATTACAATTAGACAATGATTTTACCTCTGTCATTTATCCACTGCGTGATTTATTAAAACAGCTTTATATGGAAGGTGAACACTCGGTAAGAAATTGGCGCAGCCATTTTGAAAAGGTACAATTACACGTTACAGCAGATTTAATTATTTTATTGCCCGAGCTGCGCTGGTTTTATGATAGCAACAGCATTCAAGATATATCTTATGAGGATAGCAAGCAATTACAAGCTTATTTATTTAGTAGCATTAAAAAAATATTACAAAGCTTTGCACACCAAAAAAAGCCGATTGTTTTATTAATTGATGATTTACATTGGGCAGATAAAAATACATTGCAAGCATTGTTTGATATTTATGAACAGCATCGAGAAGGCTTTTTAATGGTTATTAGCACACTGCGTCTTGCTGAAAAAAGCGTAGAGGAGGAGAAGCTGTTAAAAGACATGCTTCCTTCTCATAAGCATATGGAGCTAAAGGTGCTAAAAGAGGCGGATATTACGCTTTGGCTTCAAGAATCACTCCATATGCATGCGGAAACAACGGTCGAAATCGTTAAGCATTTAACAAATTTAACGAACGGAAATCCGTTGTTCATTAGGGCGGTATTCAGCTCCTTACAACAAGATAATACGATTTATTTAGATTTTGAATCGAAACAGTGGCGATTCAATATACAAAAATTTAATCAAGCTGCGCTCAATTCAGAGCTGTTGCTATTTCTTGAAAATAAGCTTGCGAATTTGCAAGCAGATACACTGCATGTGTTGCAAATCGCTGCATGCTTAGGGACCAAATTCGATTTTCATCTATTACGTCAGTTAGTCAATTTTACTGGTCAAGAACTTTTAAAACAACTTGATTTGCTCATAACAAATGGCTTTATTATTCCTTTAAACACCGACTTCAAATGGGCTAGCCAACTTGATTTAGAAGAAGTGCTTTTAACACACACCTTAAATTTCCAATTTGTGCATAATCGCTTTCACCAAGCTGCCTATAAAAAACTCTCGGAACAACAAAAGCTTGAGCTTCATTATCAAATTGGTCAGCTTTTTACAACACTTCTTACGCATTCACAAGATAGCTATGAACTGCATGAAGTCGTCAAACATTTCAATTACTGTCGCTCATTATTAAGCGACCAAGAAAGGTATCAACTAGCAATTTGGAACTATCAACTTGGTGTTAACACTAAAAAAGTAGGGCTCTTGGAAAACGCACTATCATTTTTAACAATTAGCCAAGACTTACTCCCATCAAATTGTTGGCAAGTCATGCGTAAAGAGGCGATGGATATTTATATTCATTTAGGGGAATGTGAATGTTTATTAGGCCATTTTGAATCTTCGGATAAACATTTATCAGAAGCGCTACTACATTCCGAAACATTGCTTGAAAAGCTATCTATCTATAATTTAAAAACATTGCTTTATATAGAAGAGGAGGACCCTCACACAAGTATCGAGGCAGGTTTAACGGGACTAACTGAAGCAAAAATGCCAATTCCAGCGCACCCTAACAAGCTTCAAGTATTAAATGAATTAATCAAACTACAAATTGCTTTACGCAATAAATCAGATCAAGACTTGCTGCATGCTCCAACTTTTGACAATAAAGAAATGGAGATTGCGGTTCAATTATTAATTAATATGGCGGCAAGTACGGTAAGAATCGATTCTAATTTGACAGGCATTTCCCTAATGCGTGCCTTCCGCCTGCAATTGAAATATGGACTTGGTGCAAAAGGAGCTATTATCTTTGTTAATTATGCGATGCTCTTAAACTCAGGATTCGGTAATATTAAGGAAGCCATTCGCTTTAGCCAGCTTGCTATCGAAGTAGCCGACAAGCAAGATAGCATTTACATTAAAGGACATGTTTATTATGTATATGGCTTATTTATTAGCCATTGGACGGATTCATATGAAACAAGCATCTATTATATGAGTAAGGCACAGCAATATTGTCGTGAAATCGGATTGTACATTATTGTTACAACTGCCTCCTGCTTTATCATTGTAGCGCAGCTTATCCGTGGGACAACAATTTCTGAGCTACAGCAAGAAATTAAACAACAGCAGGATGAAGTGTCATTAAATGCTACATCTTTAACGATTGATTTTCTAGCAGAGATGGCTTTATGGATGAATATACTACGCGACCCATATCACCCGATCGAATGGTCTTATCCATTCAAAATACAAGATCAACCAATTATTAAAATGATGCATTATTCTGTTCGATTACAAATGTCCTTTTTACTAAATAATGAACAGCAAGCTTTAGCTGTACTAGCATTGTTAAATCCTATTTATAAGGAAGTATTCGATTTGCCGATTACAATACGATATTATTTTTATCGTGCACTATGGCAATTTAACTGGCTAGCGCAACACAAAGGCAGTCAGCGAGAGCAAAAGAGATACCGTACAGAAATAAAAGAGAGCATAGAAAAATTTAAAAAATGGATGAAGTTCGCCCCTCAGCATTACGAACATTTATATTTATTACTATTGGCAGAAAACTGCCGTTTAAATAATAAGGACGAGAAAGCAAAGCTTTATTATGATCGGGCAATACAACTTGCAAAAATGCGTCATTTTATCCAAGATTGTGCCATCGCTTACGAACGTGCGGCAAACTATTATAAAATAAAGGGGCATGATGTTACGGCTCACTATTATAGCGCACAAGCCATTCATGCAGCTCGTCAATGGGAAGCAGAAACTGTTGCGAGGCAATGGGAAATGCTATACGATGTTCACAGCATGCCACTTATCGAACAGCACAGCAATTTAAACAGTAGCTTAGAAATGCTGACAGTGCTTGAAACAACGCAATCCTTTGCAAAAGATATTCAAATGGAAGGTCTGCTACAAAATATTTTATTTTCATTGTTAAAGCATGCAAGTGCAACAGTAGGCTACTTTATTCATAAGCGAGCCGATGAGCTCATTGTGTTAGCAAAAGCTGAAGCGGATAATACGATCTTTGCCACATATGAACAACAGCATCTTGAACAATTTCATGAAAATATGCAATCCATTGTGCGCTATGTTATTCAAAGCGAGGAGCCTTGTATTATTCAAAATACAAAAGTAGCAAATGCCTTATTGCGTACACCTTCAACAGCAAAGTCCATTTTATGCTTGCCAATTCACCATAAAAGTGAAATTATTGCGGTTTTATATTTAGAAAATACATTAACGGTAAACGCTTTTCATGCAACACAGATCGACTTGCTCAAAATGCTTTCTACACAGATTGCGATTTCCATTGAAAATGCCCAAATATACGAGGAACTTGAACAACGTGTGCAAGCACGAACGAGACAAGTAGATGAAACAAACCAGCATTTGAAAAAAGTAAACGAGCAGCTTGCCAAAAATGAGCTTGAGCGAAAAAAGCTATTACACAGTATTTCTCATGAGTTGCGCTCACCAATCACTTCTTCTTTAGGCTATATTGAACTGATTTTAGATGGTGTCATTACAGAGGAAGAGGAAAAAATAAAATATTTAACTCGCGGTAAAGAGCGATTACTTTCTTTAAATATGCTCATTCAAGATTTATTTGATTTAGCTAATTTAGAATCTGGCAGAGCCGAATACCGATTTAACAAAATAAGTGTAAAGGAGCTTTTCCAACAATTTGAGCTACGTTATGAACATGAAGTTGGCCAGCTTGGCTTACAATACAGCGCAAACTTTTATGGCTCACCGTATGCACAGTTACTCGTCGATCCTGCACGCATCCAGCAAGTATTTGAAAATATTATGTCAAATGCAATGAAATATACAGAAAGTGGTAGCATCGAATTAGCTATTTACACAAATGATGAGCAATTCATTTGCTCCGTTAAAGATAGTGGAATTGGCATACCTACAAGCGACATACCATTCGTATTTGATAGCTATTATAGAGCGTCAAATTCAACGATAAAAAACTCTCACGGCATTGGGCTTGCCATTTGTCAGCAAATTATTACACAGCATCAAGGGGAAATTAGTGTAACGAGCTCTGAGCATAACGGTTCAACATTTACCTTTACATTACCTTTATTAAAGGATTGATGTTTGAACACCCTTCAAAATAAAACCCGAGCTATCCGTGGTTTTCTCAAGAGAATCCCATCAGATAGTTCGGGTTTACTTCGTCATCCCAAACTCTATTAATCTTTATTACTAAAAATATAGCCAAAGCCACGAACTGTTTGAATATACTTGGGCTGTGAAGGATTGTCTTCGATTTTCCGACGCAATGTGCTCATATGCACAGATAACGTTTTTGCATCTGCTGTACCATCAAATCCCCACGCATGATTAATTAACTGCTCTACACTAAGTACCCTATTGACATTTTCTAAGAAATAAAATAACAGTTGCCTTTCTTTCGTGTATAAATTGATTAGCTGTCCTTCTTTATAAACCATCTTATCGTGGAGACGGACTTCCAAATTACCTAACGTGATAATTTGCTCATTTTTCGTTGCCGACGCTCTTCTTTTCAAATGTGCCTGTACACGTGCAACAAGCTCTCTTGGAATAAAGGGCTTCGTTACATAATCATCCGCCCCTACCTCAAAACCTTGCAACTTCTCATCAATTTGATGGTTTACAGTTACAAAAATAAGGATAGCGTCTGATATTTCTCGAATTTTTTCAGCTAATTGAAAGCCATTGCCATCTGGTAAATTGACATCTAATAAAATTAAGTCTGGTTGATACTTCGATACCCCATGCCAGCCTTCCTGAAAGGTCGTTGCTTGCGATACTGTATAATTAGCACTTTTCATTGATAAAGCCAATACTTCCATAATATCTTCATCATCTTCTACTATTAATATTTTTTCGCTCGCCACCTTCGTTTCTCCTTCTCTTATAAATTCCTCAATCTATACAAGACCTAGCTCCTTCATCGCTTTAGCTAAACCATCATCATCGACATGTGGCGCTTGTACATCCGCTACATTTTTAGCTTCTATATGACCGTTGCCCATCACAACGCCAATACCA
The DNA here is from genome assembly GCF_003049505.1 of Metasolibacillus meyeri. Lineage (GTDB taxonomy): Bacteria > Bacillota > Bacilli > Bacillales_A > Planococcaceae > Metasolibacillus > Metasolibacillus meyeri. The sequence continues at coordinate 14,339 of NZ_PYWN01000001.1, read as the reverse complement.
GCTTCTTGCAACATTTCAATATCGTTTAGCCCATCGCCAAATGCAATTGTATCTTCCATTGTCATGCCCAGTTTTCCAATTAGTTTTTGAATACCGCGCGCCTTTGATCCCCCGAGTGGTAATACATCACATACTTCCGCATGCCAACGCACGAGCTGCACGTCAGGGAATGCTTTCACATACTCTGCTTCCTCTTCTTCTCGTATAAAGAGCAATGTTTGATAAACTGGATTTTCTTTATAATAATCTGGTTCAACTTGCGGATATGGACATTGCAACGTTTCTAAGCTACAGCGCACCCCTTCATGCTCAGGCATTGAAGCAATCATTTGCTTATCATCGATAAAAACAACTGGATGTCCTTGTGCTGAGCTAAAAGTAACGAGCTCCTCTAAACGTTTATTGCTAAGTCCATCTGTAAAAATAACCTCGCCTTTATAAACAACATATTGACCGTTTAATGTGACATATGTATCAATGTTAAGCTCCTCTCGCAATTCCTCAATCATGTAAGGAGCGCGCCCTGTCGCAATAGCAATCTCATAGCCATTCGCACGTGCCGCGATTATTGCCTCCTTCGCAGAATGTGGGAGCTGTTTTTCACTATTATAAAGCGTTCCATCTACATCAAAAAATAAAATTTTCTTCATTAGTGTATTCTCCTTTACAAAAGTCATAAAATTCTGTATAATTTACTCAAGGAGTGATGTGCCATGCTAAAACGGCTCAAAAAGAAATTGTTGAAACGATTGAATGGCGTCCTCGGAAAAAAATCAATTGCTTAAGCCCTTCTTTTGGAGGGCTTTTCTTTATTTTAAAGGAAACGCATGATAATATAAAGGAAATGCATTTATTTCGTTCATTTATTTCCTACTATGCAAACTTTTCAGACGAGTCATCATGCATAGGCGGTGAATATACAAATGCAATAATAATGTACGTAATTCAAAGGAGAGTCAATATGATTTACAAAGTTTATTATCAAGAAAACAAGCATGAAACGCCAGTTCGCGAAAACACTAAAACACTTTATGTAGAAGCTTCTTCAGAACGTGAAGTACGCGCCTACTTAAAAGAACGAAACTACAATATTGAACTTGTTCAGCTTTTAGAGGGCAACTACTTAGAGTATGAACAAGCAAGTCCAAACTTCCGTCTGGAGAATGCCTAAGTTTTATGAAATTTGTTAAAAATGATCAAGCAGCTGTTTTCGCACTCGGCGGACTGGGTGAAATCGGCAAAAACACATATGGCGTTCAATTCCAAGACGAAATTATTTTAATTGATGCAGGTATTAAATTTCCTGAAGACGATTTATTAGGAATTGATTATGTTATTCCAGACTACACATACTTAGTACGTAATGTAGACAAAATTAAAGGCTTATTTATTACGCATGGACATGAAGACCATATCGGTGGCATTCCATACTTATTGCGTCAATTAAATGTTCCTGTTTATGGCGGTAAACTAGCGCTAGGCTTACTTCGCAATAAATTAGAAGAGCATGGCTTATTGCGCACAACGAAGATGATTGAAATTAAGGAAGAAGATATTATTAAATTCCGTAAAACGTCGGTTAGCTTCTTCCGTACAACGCATAGTATTCCAGATGCATATGGTGTCGTTGTCAAAACACCACCTGGCAATATCGTGCATACAGGAGACTTCAAATTCGACTTTACGCCTGTTGGGGAGCCAGCAAACTTAACAAAAATGGCGGAAATCGGACGTGACGGGGTACTCTGCTTATTATCAGATAGTACAAATGCGGAAGTTCCAAACTTTACGATGTCTGAACGTAAAGTTGGCGAAAGCATTGATGATGTATTCCGTAAAGTAGAAGGTCGCGTTATTTTCGCAACATTCGCATCAAATATCCATCGTTTGCAACAAGTTACAGATGCAGCAGTAGCACATGGACGCAAAATTGCTGTATTTGGCCGTTCAATGGATAATGCCATTACAATTGGCCGAGAGCTAGGTTATATTTCAGCACCAAAGGAAACATTTGTTGATGCGGGTAGCATTAATCGCCTACCAGCCAATGAAGTGCTAATTTTATGTACTGGCTCACAAGGTGAACCGATGGCTGCTTTATCACGTATCGCTAACGGTACACATCGCCAAATCCAAATCCAGCCTGGTGATACAGTGGTGTTCTCATCATCACCAATTCCTGGTAACCAAATTAGTGTCAATAAAATTATTAATTTGCTTTATCGTGCTGGCGCTGAAGTCATTCACGGCTCACTTAATAATATTCATACTTCTGGACATGGCTCACAAGAGGAGCAAAAACTGATGCTTCGTTTAATGAAGCCAAAATTCTTTATGCCAATCCATGGTGAATATCGCATGTTAAAAATGCACACACAGCTCGCTGAAGATTGCGATGTGCCAATTGGCAACTCTTTCGTGATGGAAAATGGTGATGTTTTAGCATTAAGCGCTAATGAAGCACATGTTGCTGGTCGCATTCCATCAGGCGATGTTTACATCGATGGCAATGGTATCGGGGATATCGGCAATATCGTTTTACGTGATCGCCGCATTTTATCTGAGGAAGGTCTTGTCATCGTTGTTGTCAGTGTCGATATGGCAAAACATAAAATGGTTTCTGGCCCAGATATCATTTCACGTGGCTTCGTTTATATGCGTGAATCAGGTCTAATGATTAATGAAGCGCAAAAAATGCTTAACCAACATTTAAATCGCGCAATTCAAGATAAATCCATTCAATGGGCTGAGCTAAAAAATGAAATAACAGACGCTTTAGGTCCATATTTATATGAAAAAACAAAGCGTCGCCCAATGATTTTACCAATTATTATGGAAGTATAATCAGAAATGCATAGGAAAAGCCGAAATTAGGCTTTTCCTATGCATTTTATTTTTATTTCTGCGGAAAATAGTTAGGAGGTGATAAAAGTGGAGCCAAATAAACAATTCAAAACAAAGCATTTGCACAATCCCGATGTGTTGGATACAGAGAAAGAAAGCATCTTCGACATGCATGAAGATATGAAAACGGTCGATGCTATCCCTGTTGAGGATCTAAACGAGCAGGTGAAAGATGAACGCCATAAACATCACACCAAAAATACTTCATCTAGCGAAAAGCGCTATGAATAGGGGGAAAATCAGCTAGCGCTGACCTTCCCCCTGTCTTTTATTCTACGTTTTCGGAATTTTATTCCACGTTCGCAAATTTCCCCTACAAAGCTTTCTTCACAAAACGGTTAATATCAACATCCGCACCAATGACTAGTAGTACATCACCTAATAAGATGGGGTCTTGTGGTACAGGTGAAACGATGATTGTTGCCCCTCTTTTAATCCCTACTATATTAATGCCATACTGTGCACGAATGTTTAAATCAATTAAATTATACCCTGCAATTTTATCACTTGCTTTAATTTCCATAATAGAATATTCATCAGAAAGCTCCAGATAATCAAGCACATTCGTTGACATCATGTTGTTGGCAATACGTATGCCCATATCTCGTTCTGGATGAACGACAAAGTCAGCACCGATTTTTCTTAATACTTTTTCATGATAATCATTTTGTGCCTTTACTGTAATTTGTGGAACACCATGCTCCTTTAAAATAAGCGTTGTTAAAATACTCGCTTGAATATTCTCACCTATCGCTACAATGATATGCTCAAAATTCCATAGACCTAGCGATTTAATCACGGATTCATCTGTCGTATCTGCCACAACCGCCTGTGTTGCAATAGAAGCATATTCATCAACACGCTCCCGCATGGAATCAATCGCCATCACATTTGCTCCAAGTGAGATTAATTCTCTTACGATGCTTCCACCGAAGCGGCCTAATCCAATTACTACGAATTCCTTTTTCATTATTTCGCCTCCAACTCTGCTGCCAACAGTTTAACTTATATTGCTACATTTAAGCAAAGTTTGAGACTATTTGTTAATCGAATATTGTTTAGCCCATATATAAGTCCATCGTTTTCACATGCTTGCTTAAATCCAACAGCAATTTACTTTATCTCAATCATCGAGCTTATCCTATTCGTATATATCGAATATTTCCTCGTTAATTAATCCAGCAATAAAAGTCGCAAAGTTAGGCGCTAGGAAGGTGATGTAGTAATCATCCTCTTGGTCTACATGCACAACAGCAGGCTCACCATCGTTTCCACATGCACGATAATCAAGCATAATAACATCATGACCTGCCGATGGGCAATCAGCTATTACAACACCGATATTTGGATAACCCCATTCCTCCAACATAAAATTACTCCCTAACTCACCACATAGGCTATATGTTTTCTCACGACCAATCCCCATAATCCCCGTAATCGCAACATGATCCTCTGCCCATGAAGTTGGCATCACCGTTGGAAAACAAGTGTTTACAGGGATACCACCATTCTGTTGCTGCATCAACCAAATATAATCTGCTGGCAATTTATAGCCAAGCTCCTGCTCTATCGAAGCAATTATTTCAGGTGTAGGTGACGCTTCTACATAATTTTTATTTGCATAATCGCTTTGCTCCCAAAATTGGCTAAAATCACGTTTACGAAAGGGTATATGCTGCATATTCTCTGTCATTTGTACTATGTTTTTCATAATCTTGCGACAATAAATGATATACGCCTCAACTCTATTATCAAATGCTAACTCTTGCGCTTTTTCAAATGCAGCCAGTGCCTTTTGCCATTTCTGCAGAAAGAAATAAGCATAGCCAACACGCCAATACCAATCAGCATCTTGTTGTCCCTGCTGTTTAACTGTTTCCAGCTGCTGCAATGCTTCAGCGTAACGCCCTAAATTATTCAGCGCACGCCCATAATGACCGATAATTTTATAATCTCTCTCTACTATAGGAAGCTGTTCAATCGCTTCTACAATTTGTTCATGCTGCTTCTCTTCATACCAACGCTCTAATTGATTTACTAAGTCTTTCAACACAGGCCCACTCCCTCTTCAACCACAATTTTATTTCCATCTTATCTAAAAATTATAGTATATTTCCACCCTTAAAAGCAAACATACATTCTTTTTTGGTTTATAAATAAAGCGCAAGAAATCCATGATAAAGGTAGTGAACCCAAAAGTTAGTTTTTTTACTCTAACTTTTGAGGTGCAGCACCAAAATACTGATTTCTCACGCTCTTTACTATTTACTTTCTCTTAATAAATACTGTATTTTATTTTCAATTAAGCGCATACTTCCTGCAACTTGCATATGGCGTAATTGCTGCTGCTTATCAAAAATATAATAGGCTGGTACAAAGCGAGGATTATAAATATCCGTTAAATATTTATTATGATCTAAGAAGACAGCTTCTCTAATATCAAACTGGCGCACAGCCTCCTTTACCGTTGCAAGTACTTCATCATCAGGCTGCCTCGGCATATGAACCGCAACTAAATCAATTTCATAATTTTTCGCAATCGTATAAAGCTTTGGCAATAACTCCTTGCATAGAGAACAACTCACTGACCAAAAATGGACAATCGTAATATTCGTTAAATCATCTTTTCTTACTTTACGATTTAGCCAACCTGTTACGCCTTTGAATTCTGGCATCGTCTCTTTCAATTTCATCATTATCTCCTCCTTCTTTACAATATGTAAACAGCCGAGAAAATTTGCTCTAAATTCCTTGTAAAAAATTTTGAAATCCCTTGTTTTTTAAGTAGAAAACTGTATAATTATCTTTGCTTTTGTAAACTTAAAGTTTTGTAAAAGTAAACTTTCATAACTCTTAGTTTAAAATTACTAAACTTATAAGGAGGCAAAGAAATGCAAATTGGGATGAAAATAAAGGAGCTTCGCCTAAAAAAAGGCCTCACTCAGGAAGAGCTTGGCGAACGAACGGATTTAACAAAAGGCTATATTTCACAGCTTGAACGCGATTTAAACTCTCCTTCTATCGAAACATTATTTTCGATTTTAGAGGTGCTTGGCACAACGCCAAAGCAATTTTTTGATGATGAAAAGTGGCAAAATAAGCATGTTGTTTTTACGAAGGAAGATCGCAGTAGCTTTACGGATAATGACAAACAATATGAGATTGAATGGTTAATTCCAACATCAAATGATAAAGAAATGGAGCCTGTCTTTTTAAAAATACATAAAGATGGGGCTTTTAAAGCGTTTGAGCCGTCCCTTGCTGAAACGTTTATTTACGTATTAAAGGGGCGCATTCGCGTCGTTATTGGGGATGAAGCCTATATCGCAACAGAGGGACATTCTGTTTATTATGATGCAGTGTCCAATCACCAAATTTTCAATGTATATGACGGGACAACGGAATTGTTGCTCGTCGCTACGGAATCTTATTTATAGTTTAGGAGGCTTGTCATGGACAACAATACAATTATTCGCTTTGAAAATGTAACGAAATCTTATGACGACGGAACAGTCGTATTAAAAAATATTAATTTTGAGCTAGAAAAAGGGAAGTTTTATACATTACTTGGTCCATCTGGCTGTGGAAAAACAACGATTTTGCGTATTATTGCAGGTTTTACTGAACCAACTGACGGCTCTGTTTTCTTCCATGATAAAAAAATTAATAATGTACCAGCTAATGAACGTCAAGTAAATACAGTGTTCCAAGATTATGCACTGTTTCCCCATTTAAATGTTTTTGAAAATGTGGCATTTGGTTTACGTATTAAAAAAGTGAAAGAAGTAGAAATTGAACAGCGTGTGCAAGAGGCATTAAAATTCGTTAACTTAGCAGGCTATGGTAATCGTGAAATTTCTGAAATGTCTGGTGGTCAGCGTCAGCGTGTCGCCATCGCACGTGCCATCGTTAACGACCCTGAAATTATTTTATTAGATGAGCCATTATCAGCACTTGACTTAAAATTGCGTACAGAAATGCAATATGAACTACGCGAATTACAGCAGCGGCTTGGCAAAACCTTCATTTTTGTCACACATGATCAAGAGGAAGCATTAGCAATGAGCGATGAGATTTTCGTTTTATCGAATGGTGAAATTCAGCAATCGGGTACGCCAGTTGATATTTACGATGAGCCAATTAACCGCTTCGTTGCTGACTTTATCGGGGAATCGAATATCGTTGATGGCATTATGATTGACGACTTCCGTGTTCGCTTCGCAGGCAAAGAATTTGAATGTGTCGATCAAGGGATGCAAAAAAATGAGAAAATCGATATTGTCATTCGTCCAGAGGATTTAGAAATTACAACGGTGGAAAAAGGGAAATTAGTAGTTACTGTTGATACACAGCTTTTCCGTGGCGTGCACTATGAAATCTCAACATACGACCAAGATGGCAATGAATGGCTTGTTCACTCATTGAAAAAAGCAGAAGTAGGACAACAAATCGGCTTAGATTTCGATCCAGAAGCTATTCATGTTATGCGCTTAAACGAGACAGAGGAAGATTTCGACAAGCGACTTGAATCATATGGAGATGATGACGATGCAAACTAAAAATTCAAAAAGCGCATTATTTCCTTATGTGATTTGGATTGCGCTCTTTGTAATCGCACCGATTGCTTTAATTATTTATTATTCCTTGCAAGACTTAGAAGGGAATTTCACATTAGCTAACTATGCAGCATTTTTCTCAACTGTGTATTTAAAAATGACGTTGTCTAGCTTTTGGTACGCCTTTTTAATTACATTTTTCACATTGCTTGTATCTTATCCAGTCGCTTATTTATTAACAAAAACAAAGCATAAACATTTATGGTTGATGCTCATTATTATTCCTTCATGGATTAACTTGTTATTAAAAACATATGCCTTTATTGGTATTTTCGGCTTATATGGACCAATCAATGCCATGATTGAAGTGTTTGGTTTCGACCCACAGCAAATGTTATTTACTGATTTTAGCTTTGTATTCGTATCGGTTTATATTTTCATACCGTTTATGATTATTCCAATTTTCAACTCGCTTGATAAGCTAAATCCAACGCTTGTCTATGCGGCACGCGACCTTGGTGCTTCAAGCTTCACAACGTTCCGCCGCGTCATTTTCCCATTAACGATTGATGGCGTGAAATCGGGCATTCAAGTAACATTTATTCCTGCACTATCGCTCTTTATGATTACGCGCTTGATTGCAGGAAACCGTGTCATTACGCTTGGTACAGCGATTGAGCAGCAATTCCTCGTATCACAAAACTGGGGAATGGGCTCAACCATTGCGGTATTTTTAATCTTCATTATGGTATTAATTATGTTATTTACAGGAAAAAAATCTAAGGGAGGTCGCGTATAATGGAAAAGCTATCGCCCGTTTCTAAAATTTATTTGGTGCTCGTTTTTGTAATTTTATATGCGCCAATCTTTTACCTTATTTTTTATTCGTTCAATAGTGCTGGCAATATGAACGACTTCGAATCCTTTACATGGGAGCATTATGCGGCTGTCTTTGGTGATTCACGCTTAATTGTTATTTTAATTAATACCATTTTAGTGGCATTGCTTTCTGGCTTGTTGGCAACAATTATTGGGACATTCGGAGCAATCGGCATCGTTTCTGTAAAGAATGCCAAAATGCGCAGCGTTTTGCTTTCTTTAAACAACGTGTTAATCGTAAGCCCAGACGTTATTATCGGTGCCAGCTTCTTAATTTTATTTACATTTATCGGTGTGAAGCTCGGCTTTGCCTCTGTGCTTGTATCACATATCGCCTTCAGCGTACCGATTGTTGTGCTGATGGTGTTGCCAAAATTGCTCGAAATGAATACATCGTTAATTGATGCGGCACGCGATTTAGGGGCAACAAAACGCGATGTGTTAATGCGTGTGATTTTACCTTATATTGCACCAGGGATTTTCGCTGGCTTTTTCATGGCACTGACGTATTCATTAGATGATTTTGCTGTGACATTTTTCGTCACAGGAAATGGCTTTAGCACATTGTCAGTCGAAATTTATTCGATGGCACGTACTGGTATCACTTTAACAATTAACGCGATTTCTGGTTTAATTTTTGTGATTACTGTACTGGTTGTTGTCGGCTACTATTTTGTCAATAATCGCTCAAAGCAAGCAAAGGTGGGACGCTAATCAATGAAACAGTTACTACAAGCAACAATTGCAATTGTTATTACATGTGCCCTGTTGTTTTTAGCTGCCAGCCAGCTGCAAGTAAAAGGGGGCAAAGGTGGGACAGATACGCTCACAGTTTTCAACTGGGGTGAATATATCGACCCTGATTTAATCAAGGATTTTGAAAAAGAAACAGGCATCCACGTGATATATGAAACATTTGATTCAAATGAAGCAATGCTAACAAAAATTCAACAAGGTGGTTCAGCATATGATGTCGCTGCCCCTTCTGAATATACAGTGGAAATGATGAAGGAAAAGGATTTATTAATTCCTTTAGATCATACTAAAATACCAAACATCCAAAATATTGACCCTTACTTTTTAGATTTAACATTTGATCCAGGAAATCAATATTCACTTCCGTACTTTTGGGGAACGGTGGGTATCGTCTATAACCCTACAATGATTGGCGAGCACTTAACGTTTGAATCATGGGATGATCTATGGGACCCTTCATTAAAGAACAAAGTCTTTTTAGTTGATGGTGCACGTGAGGTAATGGGGATGGGCTTAAATTCAATTGGTCAATCTTTAAATACGAAGGATGAGCAAATTTTACGTGCGGCAACAGATAAGTTAATTACCCTTGCACCAAATGTAAAAGCGATTATTGGTGACGAAATTACGCCATTAATGATTAACAATGAAGCATCTGTTGCCTTAACTTGGTCAGGGCAAGCAGCAGATATGATGTTTGAAAATGAAGATTTAACGTATGCTGTGCCTGAAGAAGGCTCAAATTTATGGTTCGACAATTTCGTTATTCCAAAAACAGCGAAAAATATTGATGGTGCACATGCCTTCATCAACTTTATGCTTGATGCAGAAGTTAATGCCCAAAATACAGACTATGTCGGTTACTCTACACCAAATGCGGTAGCAATGGAGCTAATGGACCCAGAAGTAGTTGAAGATGAGCGTTACTACCCAGATGAAGAAGCACGCGAGCATCTTGAAGTATACGAAAACCTTGGTCTTGAATGGCTAGGAAAGTATAATGAATTGTTTTTAGAGTTTAAGATGAGTATGAATTAAGTTAAGAGCTGTCTGGAAATTTTCTTCCGACAGCTTTTTTTGAAGTGAATTTGTCTATCAGTCAATTTTGTAGTTCTATTAGCAACTTGAAATGATATCAGCGACTTTCGCATATAGCGGCGACCTCTCATCTATCAACTTTGCTCTTAATCTTAATTAATAGCAGTCCCCTACTCCTTATGGTAGACTTAGTTCAATTGAAATCAATAAGGGATGGAAAACAAATGACACAACAAACGAATAAATCCGCACTCTACATATTAATGTTTAGTTTGTTTATTACAATGGGCGGTATCGGAATTATTATTCCTGTAATGCCCGATTATTTATTGCTTTTTGGTGTTGGTGGAAAGGCACTTGGCTTTCTTATTGCGGGCTTTGCTTTAGCACAATTTTTATTTTCGCCAATTGCTGGCGATTTATCTGACCGGCATGGACGCAAATTATTTATTATTACTGGTCTTGTCATTTATGGCTTGGCACAAATTTTCTTTGGGCTTGCGACAGATATTTGGATGCTGTTTGCTGCACGCTTTTTAGCTGGGCTTGGCGCAGCATTAATTATGGCACCGACAATGGCTTATGTGGCGGATATTACGACAGTAGAAGAACGTGGTAAAGGGATGGGTATGCTAGGTGCTGCTATGTCGCTTGGCTTCACAATTGGCCCAGGCATTGGTGGCTTTTTAGCAAAGGTAGATTTACACTTCCCATTTTATATTGCAGGGGGCTTCGCGATAGCTACGGCGCTTATTTCTTACTTTGTTTTACCAAATGTTGCTGTACAATTGAAGCAACAGACAAAAAAGGATAATGTCTTTAAACAATTAGCCAACTCTGTGAAAATGCCCTACTTCGTTATACTAATTGTTATTTTCACATTTAGTTTTGGCATTGCAAATTTCCAAGCAACAATGGCTATTTATTTAGGCTATAAATTCCACTATACGCCAACAGACATCGCCATTGTGCTAACAGTTGGCGGCTTTGCAGGTGTTATTTTGCAAATGTTTGTTATCGATCGACTATTTAAGCGTTTTGGTGAGATGAAAGTAATTCTTGTCAATTTACTCGCAGCAGCAATTACGATGCTATTGATGGTTTATATTAGCGGCTTCTTTGTTATTTTAGCCGTTGCTACACTGTTCTCCATCGCGACAACATTTATTCGCCCAGCGGTTAATACACTTGTATCAAAGCTGGCTGGTAATGGACAAGGCTATGCAGCGGGAATGAATAATGCCTATATGAGCTTAGGCAATATGGTTGGTCCTGCGCTTGCAGGCACTTTATTTGATTGGAATATGAACGCACCTTATATTTTCGGAACAATTATTTTACTGGCATGCTTACTTCTTGCTTATACGTGGACTGCACGCAAAGCCCCGCATTTAATGCAGCCAAGTGAATAATAATATCTTTTCAAATGTTATGGTGTCACACTATAATTTAACCTATTTAGTACCCTAAAAAACAAAAATAAAGGATTGTTCTTTCCAAATAAAGGGGCTATAATAAAAAATATACGAATGGCATTGAAATATTTTCATTTTTAATGTTTGATTGCTATTGTAAAATTAAATGAACAGTAGGTTGAATTTTTAGCATGCCCTGCTAAGAGTTTTATCCACCTTGAATGACTAACATGCAAATAGTGTGTCATTTCTTGGTGGATTTTTTAGCTTTATGCCAGACAAACTGGATATGAAACTCTTAGCTTGTGCTCCTTTATCACTAATTTGTATGGATAAGGAAAATCTCCACTGATTAAAGATTTACTTTATTTATGAAGGCTTTAGCGCAAAAAATGAATCTCAACATTCTGTTATCGGAGAAAGCGAGGAGGAACTGACTTGGCTTAAACAATATTATAATTAATAGCGTAATAATAGAAGAGACAACAACCCTTGATACAATTAATCAAAATGCTATTACATACCCGTAAAACTTTAGGCAATCACGGTGTTATTTTTTGTTGGCAGCAGAATTGCAGTTATTTAGAACTGATTATTTCAATAAGGAGGTTTGACTATGATTGATCCACTATTCAACATGAAACAAACACTTTTTACAAAAGACACTACCTTTATGAATGAGGATGGTAAAGATTTTTTCAACTCTTTAGTAGGAGCATTTGATGCACGTGATAAAAAACATGCTAAATCACAGTCACAAGCGATGTTCAATCTCTTTTCACACGCAAGCTCTGTTGCGCTTGGTAAAGGGCTTTTATCAGGGACAAAAATACCAGAAGGCATTCACCCATTTCTTGATACAAACAATAAAAATGGCGCCACAGCTGAAAGTTTCTTACAAGCAAAAATGCACAATAATATGCTGCATGCTCTGTCTACTGCAAAAGGTCATTTAGAAAAGCAAATGAATGCCTATAAAAATAACAGTGGCTCCTCAAAAGAACTACTGCAAAAAATGGAATCTAGTATTGCGCTTGTTGAACAGTATCTCACGACAAAAAAAGATGAGTAAATACAACAAGATGCACTCAAAAATTTAGCAGTTGGCCATGACTTGCGTAAACAGAAACCCCTACAACAATTGAATACTATCTAACACGAAAGAGGTAAATAATTTATGAAAAAATTTTATAGCATAGCAATTTTATTATTTTCAATTTTATTAGTCGGCTGTAATAGCCAAACAGCTAACGATGAAGCAGTAGAACTAACAATTTCCGCTGCGGCTAGCTTACAAGAGGCTTTAGAAGAATTAAAGACGACTTACACAGACGAGCATCCAAATGTGACGATTACCTATAATTTTGGTGGCTCTGGTACATTGCAACAGCAAATATTGCAAGGTGCACCTGCCGATTTGTTTTTCTCAGCAGCAGAAAATAAATTTTATGAGCTGGTAGATGAAGAGCTTATTGACCAAAAGCAAGGCACAAATTTACTTGCAAATGAACTAGTATTAGTTGTTCCTACAAACAATGACAAAAGCATTCAATCTTTTGAGCAATTAAAAAATGCAGAAAAGATTGCGCTTGGCACACCAGATAATGTTCCTGCTGGCCAATACGGAATGGAAGCATTACAAAACCTAGGATTATGGAATGAGCTAGAATCTAAAATTGTTTATACAAAAGATGTGCGACAAGTACTGACATATGTTGAAACAGAAAATGTTGATGCAGGCTTAGTTTATAAAACAGATGCACTCATCTCAGATAAAGTCGAGATTGTCGCAACTGCTGATAGCGAAACACATACACCGATTATTTATCCAGTCGGCATTTTAAAGGATAGCAAGCAAACTGCAGCTGCCACAGATTTTTATCAATTTTTACAAAGTGATGTAGCAATGAACGTCTTTGAAAAGTACGGCTTCAAAAAGGGACAGTAGTCGATGAGTGCTGACTTTTGTTCTCCACTCAAGCTTTCTATCGAGATTGCCTTTGTGTCGACTAGTATCGTTTTGCTGGTCGGCACTTTGTTAGGGAGATGGATGGCTAGACGCCATTTCCCTGGAAAATTACTTGTAGAAACCATGCTATTATTGCCACTCGTCTTACCGCCTACGGTTGTCGGCTTTTTATTAATTATCCTTTTTGGAAAAAATAGTATGTTAGGTAGCGCCATTATTTGGATTTTCAATCAGCCAATCATGTTCACATGGTGGGCGGCAGTACTTGCTGCAACCGTTGTTGCTTTTCCACTTATGTATCAATCCGCTAAATTAGGCTTTGAGTCGATTGATCAAAACATTGAAAATGCAGCACGAGTAGATGGCGCAAGTGAAAGGCAGGTTTTTTGCTATATAGCCATCCCCCTCGCCTTCAAAGCACTTATAGCAGGTGGTATACTCAGCTTTGCAAGAGCTTTAGGTGAATTTGGTGCAACATTAATGTTTGCTGGCAACTTACCTGGCAAAACGCAAACTGCATCAATCGCCATTTATATGGCAATTGGCTCTAACAATATGTCCTTTGCTTGGGCATGGGTTGGCTCTATGGTCGGGATTTCATTCCTTATGTTATTAGGTGTACATTTAATAAGAGCGAACAATTCATGATGAATTGTTCGCTCTTATTGTTTGATTTGTGAGTTTGGGGATTTATTTGTCGGTTACCCTCAATTATTAGCAATTTTCTCGATTTATTTGCAGGTTTCCTCAGTTTATTTGCGACTTTCTCGATTTATTTGCGGGTTTCCTCAGTTTATTTGCGACTTTCCCGATTTATTTGCG